>CAMBOW010000007.1 GCA_945869365.1 Flavobacterium psychrophilum
ACAATACTCTCACTCATAACTCACAATTCATAACTCATAACTCATAATTAAATTTCCCATTCTTTATTTGTTCTATATACCACTCCTTTAAAAAGCGCCACGAGTTCATCCGTTTGACTTTCGACTTTCGACTTTCGACGAACCTCTATAATGTTGAATCCAAGTTTATTGGTTACTTTTTCGATCACCGATTCGGCCACCAAATAATCGCCTTCGTTTACAGCCTCAATGTGGTTGATTGAGGTTTCAATTGACACTGCAAATTTGCCGTGGGTATTGGCCGCAAAGCCAAAAGCCGTATCGGCCAGCGAATAGGTGATTCCGCCATGGGCTTTGTTCATGCTGTTGAGCATTTCCTTGCGCACCGTCATTCCTACTTTGCAGCGTCCCAGGTCACATTCCAAAATGGTGATGCCCAGCCATTGGCTGAAGGGATCTTGCGAAAGCATTTTTTCAGGTATTTTGGTTCCTTCCATGGGGATTAACGATTGACGATTTTTGATTTTTGATTTTTGAAATGAATTCTCGGATTTGGAATTTATTATGTATAAAATTGTTTATTAGTTGCAGCCATACGTCGCAAAATCGGACTGCAACGGTAGCGGTCTTCGTGGTATTCGTGGTACAAATTGTCTAATGTATTTACACACCAGTCAATACCCAGTTCATCGGCCCAAGCCAAAAGGCCTTTGGGATAATTGACGCCTTTGGTCATCGCATTGTCAATGTCTTTTACAGAAGCAATATTCAAAAACAAGGTGTCGGCGGCTTCGTTGACGAGCATCACGATCACCCGATCAAAAATGCTTTTGGCCAATTGCAAATCTTCTGTGGGCTGCGGCAACTCTTGACTGTAATTGTAAAAGCCTCGGCCTGATTTTCTACCTAAAAACCCCGCTTCCAATAGGCGTTTTTGGGTAAAGGACGGTTTGAATTTGGGATCAAAATAAAAGGCGGTAAATACGGTTTCGGTCACCACATAATTGACATCGTGCCCAATTAGGTCCATCAATTCAAAGGGACCCATTCTAAATTGCCCTATGGTTTTTAAGGCCCAATCGATAGTCGCAAAATCGGCTACGCCTTCCTCATAGATACGCAAGCTTTCGCTGTAAAATGGACGTGCCACTCGGTTTACAATAAACCCAGGTGTATCTTTGGCTACCGCTACCGTTTTGTTCCAACTGGAAATAATTTCTACCGATTTTTGAAGCACGGCTTCACTGGTTTGCACCGCCGGAATTACCTCCACCAATTGCATGAGTGGTGCCGGATTAAAAAAGTGAATTCCAAGGACGCGTTCGGGTGTTGTACACGAAGCGGCAATGGAAGCGATAGAAAGGGACGAGGTATTGGAGGCCAAGATACAGTGCTTGGACACCACCGATTCGAGCTCGGCAAAAACCTTTCGCTTCACTTCACTATTTTCGACGATGGCTTCGATTACCAAATCAGCATCTGCCAAAGCGGTCAATTCGGTTACATAGGAAATGTTGGCTTGGATACGCGCTTTTTCATTAGCATCGATTTTTTCTTTCTCAACCAATTTTGATAAGTTATTTTCAAGTGCCAACTTACTCTTCTCTAAGGCTATTGCATTTACATCTACCAACTTCACTGTACATCCTGCTTGTGCGGACACTTGCGCGATGCCGCTGCCCATTGTTCCTGAACCGATGATGCCTACGCAAAAAGTTGTCGGTTGTCGGTTATCGGTTGTCGGTTCTAGGAAATTACTCATTATTATTTTTTAATTATACATTATTAATTTCCTCGAAATTGCGGTTTTCTCTTCTCTACAAAAGCCGTTACGCCTTCGTGGTAATCGTGTGAAGAACTGGCTTGTATTTGGATGGCCGATTCTAAGGCCAATTGTTGTTCTAGGTTGTTTTCCATTGATTGGTTTAACAAACGTTTGGTGAGGCCCAAGGCCAAGGTGGGTAGTTGCGCCAAGGTTTCGGCCAAGGTTTGTACTTCTTCAAGGAAAAAGGCAGATGGATATAATTTATAGACCATGCCCATTTTGCAGGCCTCTTCGGCGGTGAGTTTATCGCCCAAGAACATCAAGGCGGTGGCGCGGTGCAAACCGATGAGTCGCGGCAAGAAAAACGTTCCGCCGCTGTCGGGTACCAAGCCAATTTTGGAAAAAGCCTGGATAAAACTGCCGTGCTCGGACGATACCACAAAATCGCAGGCCAACGCAATATTGGCACCTGCTCCCGCTGCTACCCCATTGACTGCCGCAATAATCGGTTTTTCGATGCTGCGCAACAGGTTGATAATGGGATTGTAATGTTCGTCGATGATATTTTTAAAACCCGGATGCAAGTCGGGTGTAGTCACTTCTTTTAAGTCTTGTCCGGCGCAAAAGGCTTTTCCATTTCCTGTCAAAACGATGGCTCGAACGGATTCGTCAGAGGCAGCAGCTTGCAGGGCGGATTGGGTAGCCAAGGCCATTTCTCGGTTAAAACTGTTGAATACTTCTGGTCTGTTGAGGGTAACCCAAGCTACATTTGCTTTTACGGTGTAGCAAACGGTAGGTCCAAACGGGAATTCTTGTGCGTTATTCATTGTGTTTTATTTTAAGCATTTAAAATAATCAAACGGTTCTAAGCAGTCTTCACACTGGAAAAACGCCTTGCAAGCCGTTGATCCAAATTGACTGACTAATTTAGTGTTTAATGTGCCACATTGCGGACATTTCACCAGTTTTTTGTTACCCAACAAGGCGTCTTTGTCGGCTTCGGGAGAGAGCGGTGCCGCAATCCCGTATTGTTCTAATGCCAGTCGGCCTTGGGCGGTAATCCAATCGGTGGTCCAAGCCGGCGATAAGATTAATTTTACAGTGGCTTGAATTCCTTGGGCTTTGAAGGCCGCTTTGATGTCGTCGCCTATCACATCCATGGCAGGACAGCCGCTGTAGGTGGGTGTGATTTCTACCTGCACCTCCTCGTTTACCCATTGTGCCGAACGCACTACTCCCATGTGCACAATCGACAAGACCGGAATCTCGGGATCGGATACCGTTTCCAGTATAGTGAGCAGTTTAGCGTCGATAGGCAAGGAAGTGGAAATCATTTTTTTATCCGATTAAATTACCATTGCATATTGGGATACGCACGCTGCATGTATTGCAATTCGGTGAGGATGAATCCCATGTGTTCGCTGTGAATGCCTTGCTTCCCTCCTTTTTGAAAATACACCACATTGGGCGTCTCCAAAGTAGCTTCAGCTAAAACTGCTCCAACTTGTTGGTAATAGCTTGCTTTTAATTTGCTCCAATCTACACCAATACCTTGGGCCAGCATCGCCGTTTCGGCCTCGGTGGGTTGAAACAAGTCGTCAGTGTAAATCCACAAGTCGTTGATGGCGGTTTGGATACGGGCATGACTTTCGGGGGTTCCGTCGCCCAATCGCTTGATCCAATCGGAAGAGAATCTCGTGTGGTACAACACTTCTTTGATGCTTTTTACGGCAATGGCTGCCAATTGCGTGTCTTGACTGTGTTGCAATTCTTGCAGCAAAGCCAAATGGTACACATCAAACAAAAATTGACGGGCAATCACATAGCCAAAATCGGTATTGGGTTGCTCGACCAACAAGGCGTTTTTGTATTCGCGTTCCAAACGCAAAAAGGCAATCGTGTCTTCGGTCGCTCCTTCTCCTTGCATCTCTGCAACATACTGATAATACGATCGGGTTTGCCCCAACAAATCGAGGGAAATGTTGGTGAGCGCAATATCGGTTTCAAGGCTGGGCCCATGGCCGCACAATTCGCCTAAGCGTTGTCCTAGAATCAAGGAATTGTCGGCAATTCCTAGGATGTATTGAATTAAATTGTTGTCCATTTTTTAAGGCGGTAGGATATAGGTTGTAGGTGTTAGGTTGTAGGTCGTAGGTTGTAGGTTGTAGGTGATTCTAAATTATCCAAACCTAAAACCTACCACCTAATGCCTAATCCCTTTTTACATGTGTTTCAATTCGTCGGGCAAATCATAAAAAGTAGGATGGCGATAGGCCTTGTCCATAGCAGGCTCAAAGGTTTCGCCGTTGTGCTCCGGATTGGATGCTGTGATTTGTGACGATGGCACTACCCAAATGCTCACACCTTCCATGCGACGGGTGTACACATCACGGGCGTTTTCGAGTGCCATGGTGGCATCGCTGGCGTGCAAACTTCCGCAGTGGCGGTGTTCTAATCCATTTTTACTTCTGATGAATACTTCCCAAAGTGGCCAATTTTTCATATCTAAATAGGTGGTGGGTGGTAGGTGGTGGGTGGTAGGTGGTAGGTTTAACGTCTAAAACCTACTACCAAATACCTAAAACCTGAATTTATATTGCTTGTTTTACTGTAACAGCGGCTTGTTTTTCGGCATAGGCCATGGCGGCATCGCACACCCAAGCGCCTTCTTCTGTTGCTTTTACACGAGCGGCAATGCGTTGTTTGTTGCAGGGACCGTGTCCTTTAACCACTTGCCAAAACTCATTCCAATCGAGCTCGCCAAAATCATATTGTTGACGTGCTTCGTTCCATTTGAGTTCGGGATCTGGGATGGTTAATCCCAAAATATTGGCTTGCGGTACGGTTTGATCTACAAACGACTGACGCAATTCGTCGTTGGTTTTGCGTTTGAGTTTCCATTTTACTGATTGTTCGGTATTGGGCGATTCGGCGTCGCGGGGACCAAACATCATTAAGGATGGCCACCACCAGCGATTGAGTGAATCTTGGGCCATGGCTTTTTGCTCGGGCGTACCGTTGCAAAGCGTAAGCAAAATTTCGAAGCCTTGGCGTTGGTGAAAACTTTCTTCTTTGCAAATGCGGACCATAGCTCTGGCATAAGGACCATAGGAGGTGCCCATGAGCGCCACTTGGTTCATGATCGCTGCGCCGTCAACCAACCAACCCACGGTGCCCATGTCGGCCCAGGTTACGGCTGGATAATTGAAGATACTTGAATATTTGGCTTCGCCCTTGTGCAATTGCTCTGACATTTCTTCGCGCGTGATTCCCAAGGTTTCGGCGGCACTGTACAAGTACAGGCCGTGTCCGCCCTCGTCTTGCACTTTGGCCAACAAGGCCACTTTGCGACGCAATGAAGGCGCGCGGGTAATCCAATTTCCTTCGGGTAACATACCCACAATTTCGGAATGGGCGTGTTGGGAAATTTGACGAATGTGCGTCTTGCGGTAATTGGCCGGCATCCAGTCTTTGGGCTCGATTTTGTCGTCTTTGGCTATGCGGGCCTCAAACATTTTTTCTAGGTTTTTTACTTCTTGTTCTGACATACTACTTTGAACTTTAGGTATTAATGTTTTCTACTTTATTTTTAATTCTAACCCCGATGGAAGCAAGCTACCGTGTAGCGCGAACAGCGGGAAACAGCTCCAAAAAAGGAACGTATTTATATGCCAAAATCGACCACCACTTTTTGCGAAGTGGGCACGGCTTGGCAGCTGAGTACATAATTTTTGGCCAAATCTTCGGCTTCGAGGGAATAGTTGAGTTTCATCTCGACCGTGCCTTCTACCACTTGGCAACGGCAGGTGCTGCACACGCCACCTTTGCAGGCATAGGGCAAATCGGCACCGGCAGCAATCGCGCCATCGAGCAAATTGTCAAAATCTTCGCCCATCACAAAATGGAATTCTTTTCCTCCATCAATGATGGTGACCTCAGTCCCTTCTACTTTTTTCTCGACAATTTTGCTGATGCGTTCTTTGTCGGCGGCCGTTAAGCCACTGGTAAACAACTCGAAATGGATGTGTTGTTTGGGCAAACCGGCTGCTTCTAATTCTTCGCGCACCAAGTGAATCATGGCTTCAGGACCGCATAGGTAGCAAGCGGCAACCGTACTTACATCGATGAGTTTTTGGGTAATCACGGCCAATTTGTCTTTGCTAAAACGGCCGTTGAACAACTCGACTGCACGCTGTTCTTGGGATAAAAAATGAAACAATTCAAAGCGATTAAAATAGACGTTTTTGAGTTGTTCCAATTCTTCCTTGAACACGATCGATTTGACCGAGCGGTTTTGGTAAAATAAGGTAAAGGTGCTTTCGGGCTCGGCGGCCAAATGCATTTTGATGAGCGACAAGATGGGTGTAATTCCACTTCCGGCCGCAAAGGCGATATAGTTTTTGGGTTGCGCACTGGGCTCCGCATAAAACGAACCTTGCGGAGGCATCACGTCGAGCAACATACCTGGTTTTAGCGTATCGTTGGCGTAGGTAGAAAACAATCCGTGGGGAATTTTTTTAATGGCCACCTGCCATTTATGTTCGGCGGGCGCGCTCGAGAGCGAATACGATCGGCGCACTTCGGCTACATTGATTTGCGTGCGAAACGTGAGGTACTGCCCGGCTTTGTATTGAAATTGATCGTGTAAATCAGATGGAATTGCCAAGGAAATTGCCACGCAATCTTTGGTCTCGCGGTGGATCTCGGCAACAGGAATGGAATAAAATTTGGCCATACTCATGTATTAATTCTCAAACTAACAAATGTTAGTTTACTATGCAAATTTAAGTATTATTTTGAAATAGAAAACATCTGGTTGAAATTTAGGTAATTTTAACCAGTTGTTTTGTTTCAGGTTTCACGTTTCACGTTTCAAGTTTCACGTTTCACGTTTCACGTTTATTCCGCTTCGCTCCATCTGTCGGCTATCGCCTATGTTTTTTTGTTTCAAGTTTCATGTTTCACGTTTCATGAACTATAGGTCCGCTTCGCTATTTAAACTTGTCTTGTTTCAAGTTTCATGTTTCATGTTTCAAGTTGAATATATCCGCTTTGCTATAGAACTTGCCTGTGTTTTTTAATCTTATTCCGCTTCGCTATAGTTCAAAAGTATAGAACTGTTCTTAGTATACTTTTACAACCTGAAACCTGAAACTTGAAACTATTTTTTATGCTTAAGCATAAAAAATTAAACAACCCCCTGCAGTAAAATTTTAGGCAATTGGGTTTTGAGGCCAGATTCTGAAAAGCCGTTTTTTTTGCCGTACCACAAATAGAGGGTGCGGAGCGTGGATAAGAGCGAAAATAAAATTACTTCGGCGCTTTGGTTTTTGAGTTCGCCTTGCTCGATGCCGGTTTTGACAATTTGCCGAAACTGGGCCTCGTATTCTTCGCGCATGTGGAGAAAATACTGAAGTTGTTTTTCGGGCAAATGCATCCAATCGTTATTCAAAGCGGCTAAGGCATCGGGGTTGCGCACGGTGATGTCAACATGCAACTGGATGAGCTGCTCGAGCTTTTGTACGCTGCTTGTTTCGGACTGGGCAATTTGGGCAATGGTGTGGGTAAATTCTTCGGCGATACCAATGATCATGAGCTCCAATATCTCTTGTTTGGACTTGATGTGATTGTACAAACTGGCCGCCTTGATGTCAAGCGCTTGTGCCAAATCACGCATAGTCACGGCGCTGTAGCCCTTGGCTTTAAACAATTGGGCCGCGGCAGTAAGGATTTCTTGTTTGCGCTCGGAGGGTTTCATGGGTTGGGTTTGTGTTGTGCAAAAGTAGGAAATTAAGTGTTCTAGTTTAAGGATTTGGCTTACGCCAAGTTTCAGGTTTCAAGTTTCACGTTGTAGTTATATACTAAGAGCCGTTGTGCAAAATTGAACTATAGCGAAGCGGAATAAGATTAAAAAACACAGGCAAGTTCTATAACGAAGTGGATATATTCAACTTGAAACTTGAAACATGAAACGTGAAACAAGACAAGTTTAAATAGCGAAGCGGATCTATAGTTCATGCAACTTGAAACCTGAAACCTGAAACAAAAAAATTTGTGAGGCTCTAGCCGAAAAAAAAAAGCCCCCCATTGCTGGAGGGCCTTTTCTCTAAAATCTATAAACAACACTTAGTCTTTATGAATGTGGCTCGATTTGATGTTGGCGCCTTGGGCAACTACTAGGAGGTAATCTCCAGATGGGTAGTTGGTTCCGATTTGCAAACTGTCTAATTGAGACACAAATACATTTTGTTTTTCTATTAATCGGCCTTGTAAGTCATACACCATTACGTGTACTACATCGGCTGATGGTGTGGCTAATGAGATGCCAAATGTGCTGGCAAACGGATTAGGATAGGCCACTGGCTTGAACAAGTTGGCTTCGCTAGGCGCTGCCTCTTCGGTAGTTCTTGCTGTGGCAATTGGTGCGGTAATGTCGCACGCGTCTCCATAAGGTGACCAGGCTCCTGCTGTCATTACAGCAACGCGTACTCCGTATTGTTCTCCGGCTGCATAACCCGGTACATTTACTCTGAAGCTAAACCAGTAGTTGGCCGTGTCAAAGGTAATAGTCTCTTGGGTAGCGATGCGTGTTACTTGGAAACGGTATTGTGTAGCCAAGTTTGTTGCGGTTGTTCTTACCAAAGTTGTTGCAGTGGCAACAGTTTGTCCACAGCTCGCCAAAGTTGGTACGGCTGGGGCATACACAGTACATGCGTTTCCGTAAGCTGTGTAACCACCTGTTGTTTTCACCGCTACTTCAATCGCATACGATGATCCGTAGTTGTAACGTGATAACATCGCTAATGTAAACCAGTGGTTGGTTCTGGTAATTTCTTGCACAAAGTTTGTACCCATTGCATTTGCTGTAGTGTTAGTGATTCTGAATTTGTATCCAGTAGCACCGGCTACAGGTGTAGTTGCAATTACAGTTCCAATAGTGGGCAAAGTCATCCCACATTGTGAAGGGTTAATTTGCATTACTCCAGTGGCTGCAATGTTTGGTGAATTTACCGTACATGTTGCTCCGTAATATCCGGTCCAAACGCCATCTTTTTGTACTTGTACCGAGATGGTGTAAGGCGTGTTGTAATCATAGGCTGACAACATATTGAATGCAAACCAGTGTTGTGGACGATCGATCGTTTGAACCGCAGCAGTCGTGTTGTTTACCACTTTAAAGCGGTATCCGGTTGCTCCGTTTACAAGATCAGCATATACTAAAGAATTCATGTTTGCGATAGTAGCTCCACACGAGTTAGCTTGAAGCGCCGTGTAGTAGGCTTGTTGGTAAATCACCTCAAAACGGTTGGTGAAGGTTCCACCGGTTGCGGTAAACACATAGTCGCCGTTGGCTGTCAAGTTGTGTTGTACTCCAGTTAGGTTGTCTTTGATGATCACCATTTGATCGGCTGCGAAAACACCTTGGGCATCTTGCAACTTGATGCGGTGCTCGCCTGAAACTCCTGTTTTAAACTGAACTGGAATAACATCAGCGGCATTGTACTCACCTTTAGATTGAATACGGTATTTTTCATTAGCCATAATAGAACTAAAATCGGTAGTTCCATCGGTAAAGGCAACTGCATCATATCCTACGTCATATCCATTTGTGGTTTCTGAATCGTAATTCATGATCATTTGGCTATTGCCTCCAACTGGTGTTTTTACAATTAATTTGTATGAATCCAAATTGGTGTTTACTCTATTGAAATGTCCGTGATCATTGGCTACACGCATGGCGTTGGTGAAATACACCTCACCATTGTTGTTGTCTGATTTCATCGCTACAAAGAATCCTTGTCCTGATGCAATTACATCTCCTGGTGTAAGTGCACCAACCAAATTATCGGCATCATTTGTAGAGAATTGTCCATTGGCTGCCAATGTTCCATATCCTGAAATACTTGTTACACCATTTGGTTTTCTATAGAAATAAAATACGCCTGTAATATTTGGATTGGCTGTTCTAAAGGCCGCAATACTAATCGCTGACGGATAAGGATTTCCTACCAATAAATATTTCTCGGTAG
The DNA here is from genome assembly GCA_945869365.1 of Flavobacterium psychrophilum. Classification (GTDB taxonomy): domain Bacteria; phylum Bacteroidota; class Bacteroidia; order Flavobacteriales; family Flavobacteriaceae; genus Flavobacterium; species Flavobacterium psychrophilum_J. The sequence goes on from CAMBOW010000007.1 coordinate 9,775, forward strand.
ATCCTGTACTTCCCGCCGATATGGTTACGTCTCCATTATTTGGAACTCCTGTAAAATTTACACTCCACTGTTGCGTGGCCGTAGTTGGGAATGTAGATGGAGTACGTACCAAGAATCCTTTTCCTTTAGTGAAATTGGCACTTGCAGGATTACTTACCGCTGACCAAGAATTGGCTTGTGGGTTGTGTTCCATAAAGTAAGCATCTGGCGTTCCTGTAGAAATCGCTTGCAAATTCTGAACTACTGGTGATGACCACAATACTGCATCGTTGCGTTTTAACAAACGGTTGGATGGTGTTGATTTTTGAACAATAATATTTCCTTCATTGGCCACATTGTTTGTTTGTAACAACGAAGCATTGTTTTGTACTGTGAAACTTGCTCCACTTGCTACAGTAACTTTGTTGGTTACACTCATGCTATCATTGGTGGTCACGGTAACATTAGCTGTTCCCTCTAAGACAACGGTATTGGCAACCGCTGCTGCTCCATCAATATTAACAATTTTTGCTGTAGGAATCACCACATTGGTAGTAGCCGTCGGCAAAGCCCCACATGACCAGTTGGCTGCAGTAGACCACTTATGATCGCCAGAGGTGTCTGTAAAGGTGTTGGTTACATTAACGATAGCTTGCACTGCTGTTCTGTTTTCTGATTTACAACCGGTTGTTGTATTTTCCATCTCGGCATAGTAGGTGGTTGTAGTACTTATACTTGGAGTAGTATAGGTTAAACTAGCTGTTGCCAATTGGGTATCTTGTGCGGCATTGAACCAATTTATGGTGTACCCTGCGCCTGGATCTGTAGCCGTTAGGGTTACCGAACCTGTTCCACAAAGGGTAACATTTGATGAGGTAGCCGAACCAGGCAATGCGTTTACTGTTACTGTAGTAGCTGCACTAGTAGCCGAACAACTGTTGCTGTTGGTAACCGTTACAGTATAGGCTCCAGAAGTTGCGGCTGTATAGGTTTGTGCTGTGGCTAAAGAAATAGCCACACCATCTTTTTTCCATACGTAAGAGCTTCCTGCGCTAGCTGTTAAGACTACACTTCCACCTGAACAGAACGTTGTGGCTGAACCTGCAGAAATTTCGGCAGTGGGTAGTGAGTTTACAGTAACCGTGGCAGTTGCGCTATTGGCTGCCGAACACGACCCGCTAGTAACCACTGCACGGTAATAGGTAGTTGTTGTTAAATTACTAGCCGTTAAAGATGTAGTAGTATTGTCAATATCGGTTACGTTTGAAGCAAATGTACTAGAAGTAGACGACTGCCATTTGGTAACAGTACCCGTATGACCACTTAATGTTAAAGTAGTTGAATTTGTTCCAGAACAAACTGTTGCGCTACCAGCTATAGTACCACCTACCGAATTTGGAGACACATCTAAAACTACTGTATTCGAGTTTACCGCGGCGCCACAACCTCCTGTTACAGTAACGAAGTAAGCACCGTCATTTTCTGCTGTTGCATTCGAAATAGTATAACTAGCAGCTGTTGCTCCTGAAATATTTATACCTCCAAATTTCCATTGGTAAGTAAGCGGAGTGGTTCCTGCAGCAACTACAGTAAAAGTAGAAGCCTGACCCTGACAACCTAATGTTGCAACAGGCTGAGTAGTTATGGTTGTTAATGGATTTACAACTAACACAGCGTTGCTCGATGTAACAGTGCCGCAAGTTGCAGTAACATCTACTGTATAGGTACCTGCATTCGCTGCTTGCGCATTTGTGATCGATAAAGTTGAACTATTCGTTCCTACGTTTGAACCGTCTTTTTTCCATTGATACGCAAGTGTTCCCGTTCCAGATGCTGTTACTGAGAAATTTGCTGTATTACCTGCACACAATGTTGATGCGGCTGGTTGTGTTGAAATAACCGTGGCTGAATTAATCGTTAGTAATGCATTCGAAGAGGTTACGTTACCGCAACCACCCGATACAATCACTGAATATTGACCTGCATTTGCAGAATTGATATTCGTAACAGCTAAAGTTGCATTTGTTTCACCACTCAATGCTGAACCATCTTTTCTCCATTGGTAAGTTAATGTCCCTTGTCCAGAAGCAGTAACCGAGAAGTTAGCAGTTGTTCCAGCACATTGCGTAACAGCACTTGGTTGAGCTGAAATCGCCGTCACAGAATTGATGGATAAAGCAGCTGTATTTGAACTTACCGTTCCACAAGTTCCAGTAACATCTACTGTATAGTTGGCAGCGTCTCCTGCAGCAATTCCCGATAAAGTCAAAGTTGATGAAGTTGCTGTTGCATTTCCAGTTACATTCGATCCGTTTTTCTTCCATTGGTAAGTTAAGGTTCCTGTGCCAGTTGCGCTAACCGTAAAGCTTTGAGAACCTCCCAAACAAGCCGCTGCTGCAGCAGGCTGTGTTGAAATCGCGGTTGCACTACTAACTGTAGAAGTAATTGCAGAGCTCGTTGCGCTTGATTGTGTTAAACAACTACCGCTTAAGCTTGATGTCATTGTTAAAGTAACCTGATCATTGTTTACTAACGAAGTGCTTACTAGAGTAGCATTTGTTGCTCCATTTATTGGTGTTCCGTTCAAATTCCACTGATAGCTTGGACTTCCTCCCATGTTCGCAGAAGAATTCACACTAAACGTAACAGAAGTACCCGGACAAAAAGCAGTTGAAGCTGAACTTTGAATTGATACCGTTGGTGTAGAAGCTGAACTAGTTAGGGTAACTGTATTACTATTTGTTGCTGAAGTACTTGTTAAACATGTTTGCGCTGTAGGCGTCATCGCAACATATATTTCATCATTACTTGACGGTGGTCTCAATTCTATCCCATTAAAATAAAGATTTCGTTGAGCACTTCCATCATTCTGACCACCTATGTAAAAACTAACAGCATCAAGAGCACTTGCGTTGTTGAATGTTGTAGTATAAGTAGATCCATCACTTCTTCTGGTCATACTAAAAGTATATTGAGACGAAGAGGTTCTTGTAATTTTAACATACATCGGAGTTGTTCCATACCCGCCATCGGCTGTAGCGCCTCCAGTTACCGTAATTGTAGCGCTTCCACCATTGTTTACATTGAAGATTGTTGATCCCCCAGTACGAAGGTCAAAGCCTTTGCTTCCCCCATTTGCATCCCAATTGAATATCCAATAGAATCTCAATTCATCTCCAATTTGCATTGGTGTAGATAAACTTCTAGTTGTATTTATATAAGCCGATCCTGTAGCATAGAGACCGTGTGCAGTAGAACCAATTCCAGCTGTTCCGTTTCCGTCATTTGACGGGTTTCCGATAAACTGCCCAGTGCTCGTACCCACGCTAAATGACCAAGCTTGCATTCCTGAACCTTGATTACTTCCGTTATTCCAAGTACCTGAATAATTACCCGCATTGTCTGATGCTTGATTCGTTGTATAGGTTGCAGAATTGCTTCCTACTGGGTTATTATTCAAATACCACTGATAGGTTGGCGTTCCACCATTTGTTGGAGTTGCAGTAAATGTAATTGCACCACCACCACAAGCAGAAGTTGAAGAAGCAGAATTGGATACAGAGGCTATAATCGAAGGATTAACAGTTACTGTAACCGTTGTTCGAGATCCCTCACAAGACGATGTATCGTCTCTATTGGCAACATAGTAATTTGTTGAACCAGCAACGCTCGTTGAAGGTGTTGGTGCAGTTGCAGTTCCTGTTCCTCCTGTTGGAACAGTATACCAATACAACGTATTGCCTGCAGTAGCAGTGGCCGTTAAGGCCGAAGCTGGATCATTTAGGCAATAAGCAGACGGATTACTAGCAACGGGTGTGCTTGGTGTAGCATATACTGTTACAGCAACCAATGCTAAATTACTCTCACAACTGTTTGAGCTAGAAGATTGAGAAACATAATAGTTTGTAGTTCCTGGGCTTGATGTAGAAGGTGTTGGTGCACTACCCAAAGCTGTAGCTCCCGTAACAGCAGGATAATTTGGCGCTGCAGAATACCAATTTAAGGTATTCGCACCTGTTGCAGTAGCAGTTAATGCCGTTGCTGTTGCACCTTGACAATACGAAACCGGAGTTGTCACCGTGGGTGCAGCTGGTGATGAATTTACATTTAAAGTAACTCCTGTTCTTGACGCACTTGAACAACCCGTTGTTGTGTTTTGAGCTGCTGCATAGTATGTACCTGCTGTAGCAGTAGAATACGATAATACATTATCACCAGAAGCCAACACAGTACCACCAGTTGAAGCAGCAAACCAATCTGCCGTTTCACCAGCACCGGCAGTTACTGTTAAGGACTGACTACCAGCAGTGCTGCAAGCCGTTACGTCTCCTGTTGAGTTGGGCGCAGCTGGTAAGGCATTCACCGTTATGTCAACCGATTTGGTGGTTGTACACTGTGTATTCGGATTGGTAGCCGCAACACTATAAGTTACAGTTCCTGATGTTGATAAATTAGGAGTTGTATAACCGGTTGATGTAGCTCCACTAACGTTCGAACCTGCAGTAGCCCACTGGAACGAATAGTTGGCGCCTGGGACAAACTTCCAGGCTTGGTTGGACATTGTTGTTGTGCCTGAGAAGGCCTGAGCACCGATAGGTGGGTTATCATTGTTTTGCAAACCTACCACTTTGGTATTGGTAGAGGTTGAAGAACTTACATGAACTTCTACATTACCGGTTGTTTCAAATAATTTAACCTGTGCTGTTGTTTTCCGCGCTCCTGAAGAACCTTGCTGATTTGCTCCACTCCATTCGACAACGAAACGTCGCGTTGGTGCAATACCCTCTGTCCAATATCTTAATGTACCGTTTCCAGCCCCAGTCAAGTCATTATCATTTGCAGCAACTGCGATAATATTCAATGGTTCTGCAGCATTGGGTAAACTTGTAAAAATAAAATCATTTATTATGGATTCAGAATATGTACCGAAATGGACTATTCCATTTGTTCCAATATTCAGTCTATCATAATTTTCTCCGAAGAAATTATACGCAAACGGAATTGGGATATTGCCCCAGCCAGCATCATCAAAAAGTGGGTATGACAGATTTGTTGAAGTGTATGGATTTGCTGTAACTGCAGCGCCATTATCAATAAGTAATTTAGCATCTACAGGAGCCGTTGAATACGAATAAGTAGTAGTAGCATAGGTAAACCCTGAGCTTGATAAGTTTGAAGCCAATACCGCTGGATTACCCGCACAGACTGCTGTTGGTGTTGACGTAGGCGTAAAGGCAACAGCATCAATAACCCCAACCGATTGCGTTCCTGACACCGCTCCACAACCGGCAACAGTTGCATTTATTGTGTATACGGTTGTCGCAGTTGGACTGGCAACTGTAGTAGATCCAGAAGCAATAGACAAGTTTGTATTCGGAGACCAGGTAATTCCAGTTGCTCCTGTTAATTGAGTATTTAATGTTACCGATCCTCCTGTAGAACATATTAAGGCATTCGAAGGATTAGAGGCTAGCATTGGACGAACTGTAAAAGAAACGGCAGCTCTTGCGCTTCCGCACGAACCGTTGTTGTCTTCGGCGTAATAGGTTATTGTTCCTGGAGTACATTGAACGGCAGTAGTAAAAGGAGATCCTGAACCAACTGAACTTCCTCCCGTTGCAGCTGTATACCACAGCGTACTTGCGCCAGCTGTAGAAGTTAGCGTTGTGGTACCACCCACGTTAATCGTAGATGAACCCGAAACAGCTACTGTTGGTGTTGATGGCGCAGTACCAGCTAAAGTTACTAAGACTTGATCTGAAGATGAACAACCATTTGTACCCGTTACGGTTAATGTATATGTAGTAGTAGATGTAGCAGAACAGTCTGGTGTTAATACATTGGTTGCAGACAACGCTGTTGCCGGAGACCATGCATAGATTGGATTTGGTGATACACCTACATAATAACTTAATGAAACCGTATATGTAATTGTCATGGCATCCCCCCAAGCATCATTATCTTGACCTCTTACAGCAACCACAAGACCATTTGCCGCTTGACCGTTTAAATTTGTATAAATTGTAGAAGCAGCGCAACCAGCAACCCCTTGTTGAACGCCATTCAATCTTGTAGTGACGCTATACCATGCTGGACAATTCGCCCCACCTGCAGACGTAATGTTCACGGTAATTCCGTTAATTACTGCTCCTGCAGGAAGACCAGAAAATGTGTACGTTCCTGTTGGATTTGTATTGTCGGTCCCAGACGCAGTAACTGTTCCAGAACTAGCACTACCTGAACTTGATGTGGCATTTGTACTTCCATTCATAGCTATAGTTTGCCCAGAGCATAAATTAAAATCTGAACCAGCATTTACTGTTGGTGCAGCAATCACTGACCCACTAGCAGCCACATTTACTGAGGTAGCGCTTGTACTGCTGCACACCACATTTGCAGCTGTTGGGCTTGAGGCCAATGCATTCATACGAACATAAATAGTGGTACTAGAAACCGTTTCACTAGATGGAGTTAGAGAAACACTTGATGCCCAACCAGAACCAGAGGTTGTTGAAACACTGAAGCCAGTTGGTGCGGTAACCACTAAATTTCCGGATAGGTATATACCTGAAACTGAAAAAGATTGTTGCGCACTAGCTACGTTGGCACACGCCGAGAAAGCACTCAAGGTTCCTGACTGCGATATAGTAGGTGATGGCGCTCCAGTTGTAAAACTTCGCGTTGTGCAACCCGTAGCTGCCGTTCCACAGCTATTCTTTGGAACTACTCTCCAGTAATAGGTAGTTGATGCTGATAAACTTCCTGATGCATACGTTAAACCCGCTTGACCAGTTGAAACACGTGCACCCGCTGCTTGGTTATTTACATCTGTTTGGCTCGTAGATAGATAAACATCATAAGAACTTGTGTTCGTTCCTGCTGTCCATGATAGGGTTGGGGTTAAAGATTGACCTGTAGCTGCGTTCGCGGGAGATGATAATGTTGGACAAACAGCTAACGAAGCGGCAACATATGTCAGACCAATATTATCAACAGCAGCTCCAGGTGATGTTCCAGTACTAGTATCATTTTGCCAAGTAAACCATAATCTAACAGTTGAACCAGCAAGTGTATTTGGCAAAGTAACGGTAGCTAAAGTATAATTAGAACCTGATCCATTAGTGTAGGTTGGTTGAATCCAACGTTGAATCGCATCAGTTATTGTAGTTGCATTAGAAATAGGAGAATTTACAACAGGTGTTACACTGTTTGCTGAAGTGTAAACTAACAACCTGTCCCATCCTGATTCACCTCTAGATTTCCAATAAAATGTAAGAGAAATGCTAGTTGCACCACAAGGTATAGTGACATCTCTGTACATGTGTGCAGTTCTTGCATTCGGACTATTTGTGTAACCGTATGTTGTACCAGTGGAAGCGATGTAAGCCCCTCTTGAACCAGCATGAGCAGTAGCTCCCGATCCACAAACCCAAAAATTGCTAGAAGGATTTACAGCAGTCCATCCATTCGCGGCAAATGTTGTACCTGTTTCAAATCCACCATCTCCAGTTGGCGAGAGCAAAGTTGTCTGCCCCATACTCTCCCCCACTCCCACGAGCAAGAAAAACAAGGCGCTAAGCAATGTGGTTTGTAAAAATTTTGGGGTACAAGACAACGTGAAATTTCTAGTTGTTTTTGTGCTTGCGGTGGTAGGTAGTTTTGTGATCATAACGGCTACTTTTTGGGTTGGTTTTGGGTTAAAAAAACACCCTTTGTGGGGTGCAATTGCATGCTTAATTAATGTTTCAATAAACGAACGTACTAATTAAATTATGATAACAATTATTTAACGCTATAAAATCGATGTAGAATACAAAAAACTCGATAAAGTGCAGAAATATTCTGTTGGCTACTTTGCGTATTTTTCATCTATTTGGTTAAATAAATTTATTATTCTAATTATTTTAGGAGGTAAACATAAAAATGGATGTAATATTATGCAAGCATTTTGTCGGTAAAAGTCATAAATAATCGATTAAATGCATTTATTTATACGATAAATACTATTTTACTTACAATTTATTATCGATAAACTACATGCCTACAAATTAAACAATATGTGTAATTATTAGGGAAAATATAAAAGTCAATATGCGTAGATAATGCTTGTTATTTAACGATAATAAACAATCTTTCAGCTAATAGATGACAACAATCACCTGTTATTAGTATACTTCTCCCCATTGCTTCGCCTGTTCTTGCCAAATTTTCGGTACTCGGGTCGACTTTACGACTTAAAAAAAGCCACGAATTAAGGAATGTTAATTTGTCCCGAAGCCTCGGGATTGAAGATTAGTTAATTTGGGAATTCTTCAGATTGTGTTGATTTTTTAAATTTTAAAAATCTGTGTTGAGAAATTTTTGTTTCCGAAGTTTGGAATTTGGAATTTCTGTATTGTAATTTCTAGAATTCGTGCTTTCGTGGCTAAGAGCTAAAAGCTATCAGCTGACAGCTATCAGCAAACGGCTGTTCTTAGTATACTTTGCAAAACTCCCCTCTTGAGAGGGGCTGGGGGTGTGTATTTGGGTGGTAGGTTTTGGGTGGTAGGCTTTGGGTGGTAGGTTTTGGGTGGTAGGTTGTAGGTTGTTTTCTTAGAACAGTCTCTTATCTCTCATCTTTTAGTCTTTTCGTCTTTTGGTTAGGGTTTAGGTGGTAGGCTTTGGGTGGTAGGCTTTGGGTCGTAGGTTGCGTTCTTAGAACAGTCTCTTATCTCTCATCTTTTAGTCTATTTGTCTTTTGGTTAGGGGTAAGAGGTTAGGGTATAGGGTTTAGGGTTTAGGTGGTGGGTTGGAGGGAAAAAGTATACTAAGAACTTTTGGGGAGTTATGAGTTATGAGTTATGAGTTTTTTCCTGGGGCTGACTTTACGACTTTGAACTTTACGACTTTGGACTTTATGACTTAAAATAAAGCCACGAATTCACGAATGGTATTCGCATATTGATTTCATTCGAATGATCATCTTTGATGATCGAATTCGGCGAGCTTAATTAAAAATTAAATTCGTGCATTCGTGGCTAAGAGCTAAAAGCTATCAGCTAACAGCTATCAGCAAACGGCTGTTCTTAGTAAATGAGTAGACTTTATGACTTTACGACTTTATGACTTTACGACTGAACAAGATTGCTTCGTCGTTCTTCCTCGCAATGACGTTCTTAGTATACATAAAAAAACCTTCCAACTTCCCACTTCCCACTTCAAGCTAAAAGCTATCAGCTGACAGCTATCAGCAAACAGCTGTTCTTAGTATACTTTGCATATCAAAAATCAAAAATCAACAATCGCTAATCAAATCCTAACACCCTTCTCCAGCAAATCTCGCTCTTTTTTCTCCAACTTTTCTAAGAAAATCGCATGCTCCTCCGTATCCGGATTAAACGGCCGATGTTGCCTGCTTTTTTGTACGGCTTCCACCTCGGCAATGAGTGTTTGGGTTTCGGGCGTGGTGGTCACGCTGAGCCATTTTTCCCAAATGTAGCGAATAGCCAAGGGGCTGGGATGCAAAAGATCATCGGCATAAAAGCGGTAATCGCGCAATTCGTCGAGCAGGAGTTCATAGGCCGGGAAGTAATAGGCCTTATGCGTTTCGAGCAGCTGGTGCAAGGCCACCAGTAAATGGGATTTGCTGCGTTGGTTTTCGACCAAACCGTCTTTGCTGTGGCGCACGGGTGAAATTGTAAACACCAGCTGCACATTGGGATTCACAGCATGAATTGTTGAAATAAGTTGTTGCAAAGCGGCTTGAATCTCGGCTAACGAAAGCAGTTCTTTGGCAAACGCACTTTGCGGAATTTTATGGCAGTTGGCCACTACCCGATCGCTTGCAATATGCCGGTACACCCAAGCGGTTCCGAGGGTGAATCCGATGTGCGTGGCTAGTTGCAATTGGGTTTTGAGTAATTGTTGTTTGGCGTTGAGATCGGCCAGCATCGCCTCAGGATCGGGATTACTGCAATCAGAATGCAGTTCGAAGCAATGCCATAAATTGTTGTGAAAAATTAAATCAGCATAGGTATAGACTTTGTCATGTAGTGCCCGATCCACCAATTGCTGCAAAGCCAAGGGCTGAAACAAAATACCAAACGGATTGGTACTTTGCGTGAACCCCAACTCTGCAAATTGGCGGCCCATATTGTCGGCAAAACAGGAACCCAACCACAGCAAACGCGACTGGTAATCGATTTTTTTATCCAAGGGCTGTAACGCGACAGGAGTACTGAGTTTCATTTGATCTATTTGCATCAAAAATAGGGAAAATAGAGTTGTGCCACGAATGCACAAATATTTTATCCCGAAACTTCGGGACCAATATTGAATCCCGAAGCTTCGGGACCAATCCGTGTTCAAAAAAATGTGAGCCACGAATTCACGAATATCTTTTGGTGTTTATCCAGAAATCGTTGAAAGAATTCGCACATCGAAGATGATAATTCGAATCAAAAAAATAATTCGTGCATTCGTGGCCAAATCTTTCAATCCTTCAATCTTCAAATTACATCAAAAACTCCCCCGCTTTCTCCAAAGCCGCTGCTATTCCACTCGCGTCTTTCCCGCCTGCGGTTGCAAAAAACGGTTGTCCGCCTCCTCCACCTTGGATGAATTTCCCCAATTCGCGCACCACTTGGCCCGCATTGAGGTTTTTCTCGGCCACCAATTCTTTCGAAATGTAGCAGCTGAGCATGGGTTTTTCGTCTTGTACTGTTGCGAGTACCAAAAACAAATTGGTTTTGTTGGCGCCCAATTCGTAAGCCAAATCTTTGGCGCCTTCGGCCGATAAATCTACCGTAGTGGCCAAAAATTGTATGCCGTTGCGCTCCTGTAATTTGCTGGCCAAATCGCCAACTAGTCCTTTAGCTCTTTCTTTCAAGAGTTGCTCCAACTGCTTTTGCATTTTGGTGTTTTCGTCTTGCAATTGTTGCACGGCTTTTACCGGATCTTGTGCGTTTTTAAGTACGGCATTGATCTCTTTGAGCATATCGGTTTTGGCCATAAAATAATCTTTCACCGCCGCCGAAGTAATGGCTTCGATTCGGCGAATTCCTGCCGCAACAGCGCCTTCGCTCACGATTTTAAAGTGCCATATATCCGACGTATTCCTCACGTGAATTCCGCCACACAATTCCATGCTCTCGCCAAATTTGATGGCACGCACGGTTTCGCCGTATTTTTCGCCAAACAAGGCCATCGCACCTTCAGACACTGCTTGTTGAAACGGAATATTTCTGCGCTCTACTAAAGGCAATTGTTCGTGGATACGGGCATTCACAAAATCTTCTACGGCCTGTAACTCATCCGAAGTTAATTTGGCATAATGCGAAAAGTCAAAACGCAAATAATCGGGATTCACCAACGAGCCTTTTTGTTCTACGTGGGTTCCCAAAATACTGCGCAAGGCTTGGTGCATCAAATGCGTCGCCGAGTGATTGGAAGCCGAACGTCTGCGTTGACTCACATCCACAAACGCGCGAAACGTTTCGTGCAAATTATGGGGTAATTCTCTCGTATAATGTACAATCAAATTATTTTCTTTTTTGGTGTCAATTACGTAAACCGCATCTCCATTGGCCAACTCAAATGAACCTTTGTCGCCTACCTGTCCTCCGCCTTCTGGATAATAAGGAGTGGTATTTAAAACGATTTGAAAAACGGTTCCTTCTTTGACACTTTCCACTTTGCGGTAACGTAAAATGTGCACGTCGGCTTCGGTGTGGTCATATCCAATAAATGGTTCGGCACTGTCTTCTGAGACCATAATCCAATCGCCTGCTTTTACTTGGGATGCCGCTCTAGAACGGGCTTTTTGTTTTTGTAATTCTTCTTCAAAACCGGCTTCGTCGAGTTGCAATCCGCGTTCGCGTACAATCAAACTCGTCAAATCGATCGGGAATCCATAGGTGTCAAATAGTTCAAAGGCTTTGGCGCCATCTAACGTTTGATTTTCGGCATTGGCGATGAGTGTATCCAACAATACCAAACCTTGGTCTAGGGTGCGCAAGAATGATTTTTCTTCTTCCCAAATTACATTGGTGCACAATACTTTTTGGGAACTGATCTCTGGAAACGAAAAGCCCATTTGCGCGCTCAGCGTTTCAACCAACTTATAAATAAAGGGCTCTTTGGTATTCAAAAAGGTAAAACCGTAACGGATGGCACGTCGCAAAATACGGCGAATCACATAGCCGGCTCCGGTATTGGAAGGCAATTGTCCGTCAGCAATGGCAAAAGCTACCGCACGCACGTGATCGGCTATCACGCGAATGGCAATGTTTATTTTTTCGGCCTCGGCATTCGGGGCTTTAATGGTATAGGTACTTCCAGTAATGGTTTCTATTTCGCGAATAAGCGGACTAAAGACATCCGTGTCGTAATTGGATTGTACGCCCTGCAATACCATACACAAACGCTCAAATCCCATACCGGTATCCACGTGTTGGGCCGGTAATTTCTCGAGAGACCCATCGGCTTTGCGGTTAAATTCCATGAACACATTGTTCCAAATCTCTACCACATGCGGATGGTCGCTGTTGACCAAATCTTTCCCGGGAATCAAGGCTTTTTCTTCAGCCGAACGAATATCGACGTGTATTTCGGAGCAAGGTCCACAAGGTCCTTGGTCGCCCATTTCCCAAAAATTATCTTTTTTGTTTCCTAATAAAATGCGGTCTTCGGCTATGAGTGTTTTCCAAATGTCATAGGCTTCTTGGTCAAAGGGCACATTTTCTTCTTTGCTACCTTCAAACACCGTAACATATAAAATCGATTGGTCTATTTTGTATACTTCGGTAAGCAATTCCCAAGCCCAATGAATGGCTTCTTTTTTAAAATAATCGCCAAAACTCCAGTTCCCCAACATCTCAAACATGGTGTGGTGATAGGTATCAATCCCCACTTCTTCCAAATCGTTGTGTTTGCCAGAAACACGTAAGCATTTTTGGGTATCAGTAATGCGGTTGCTTTTGGGTGTGGCATTTCCTAGAAAATATTCTTTAAACTGCGCCATGCCCGAGTTATTAAACATCAGGGTGGGATCGTCTTTGAGCACGATGGGCGCCGAAGGCACAATCAAATGGCCTTTGGATTGAAAAAATTCTAAAAATAGCTTTCTGATTTCTTGTGATTTCATGGGAGAAAAAATAGCGTGTGTATCTGGTTTGGCAATGGGAATCAACTTATAAAAATTGCACTTCGTTTGGGGTGCAACTCCATTTTAATAAATGAAAAATGTGCGGTGACAAGCAAACATTTAGTAAGTTTGTTCGACCGACAGATTTCGGTGCAAAAATAGGATTTTTTAAAATATGGCGAAGGTAAAATATTACTACGATTCTGAAAATCTAGCCTACCGAAAAATCAAGACCAAAATAGTCACCAAATTTGGCTATGTGGCCTTGTTTTTGTTGGCTTCTGCCCTATTTGGATTCCTTTGTTTTCTCTTGATCTTAAACACCCCTTTTTTAGAAACACCCAAAGACCGTTTGCTCACGCGCGAACTCGACAATTACGAGTTGCAGTATGCGCTACTCAACAAACGCATCAACCAATTGGACGAAGCCATTGCTACGCTTGAAGATCGCGACAATACTATTTATCGGGTGTATTTTAACACCTCACCCATTCCTGTTGAGCAACGCCGCACCGGATTTGGCGGAGTAAATCGCTATGCGCAACTCGAAGGCTACAACAATTCGGATCTGGTGGTGAGCACCAGCAAACGCGTGGACGAACTCACCAAAGCCTTGGCAATTCAATCTAAATCTCTGGACGAGATTGCCAAATTGGCCAAAGACAAAAACAAATTACTCACAGCCATTCCGGCCATTCAACCGGTGAAGAATGAAAATCTACGCCAAGTAGCTTCTGGGTTTGGCTACCGCAGTGATCCGTTTACCAAGGTGCGCAAGTTTCACGAAGGCATGGATTTCTCGGCCAAAACAGGCACTCCTATTTATGCGACAGGCGACGGCGTTATAGCCCGAGCCGACAACAAAGTTTCTGGATACGGCAACCACATTGTGTTGCGTCATGGATTTGGATACGAAACCCTATACGGACACCTGAGTCGGTATAACTGCAAACCCAACCAACGGGTGCAACGCGGCGATATCATTGGGTATGTAGGCAGCACCGGCCGATCAGAAGGACCGCATTTGCATTACGAAGTACACAAAAATGGCGAGGTGGTCAATCCGATTAATTTTTATTATGGCAATATTTCGGCGGCAGAATACATAGTTATTTCTAAATTAGCCAACCAAGAAAACCAATCGCTCGATTAATTTAACGCAAAAACAAACGCATATGCAAATCGAATTAGCAGCAGGCAAACGCTATTACAGCATCGGAGAAGTTTCCAAAGCATTTGGTGTAAACACTTCGTTGATCCGTTTTTGGTCGAATGAATTTGACACCATTAGTCCCAAAACCAACGCCAAAGGCAACCGCTTGTATACGCCTGAGGACGTAAAAATTTTACAATTAATTTATCATTTAGTTAAGGAAAGAGGCTTTACCTTAGAGGGCGCAAAAACGCACCTGAAAGAAGCCAAGAAAAAACCGCTGGATAGCTATGAAATTATCAGCAAATTGGAGGCCATCAAAGGGCAATTGCAACAACTTAAAAACGAATTATAACTTTAAATTTTAAACAAAATGGATTACAAAAAATTTATTCCTTGGATTGTTATCGTAGTAGTAGTATTTGGCTTATACAGCTGGGTAAAAGGCATCAACAACACCGCCGTGGTGTACGAACAAGACATCAACAAATCTTGGGGTGATGTGCAAACAGCCTACCAACGCCGAAATGATTTAATTGGCAATTTGGTGAATACCGTGAAAGGTGCCGCCGATTTTGAGAAAAGCACCCTTACGGCAGTAATCGCTGCACGTGCCAAAGCCACTTCAATTACGGTTGATCCAACCAATATCTCTCCTGAACAATTGGCTGCCTTCAACTCGGCGCAAAGCGGCGTAAGTAGTTCATTGTCGCGTTTATTGGTTTCAGTTGAAAAATACCCAGACTTGAAAGCCAACGAAAATTTCTTGAAATTACAAGACGAATTGGCCAGCACCGAAAACCAAATTCTTACGTCTAGAACACGTTTTAACGAAGCGGTAGCGCCCTACAATACGCACATCAAAACCTTCCCGAACTCTTTGTTTGCTGGCGCATTTGGCTTTAAAGAAAAAGCCTATTTCCAAGCGGTTGCAGGAGCTGAAAAACCGGTTGAAGTTAAATTCTAACACACTACACCATGTCGCAATCTACTCCCTTCTTAACGCCCGAAGCCGAAGCCGAAATTGTGGAGGCCATTCGCTTGGCGGAATTACAAACCTCGGGAGAGATTCGCGTACATCTAGAAAAATCAACCTCCAAAGTACCGTTTGATCGGGCTTTGGAGGTTTTTCATTCCCTCAATATGCATGCTACCGAACTAAAAAATGGCGTGCTTATTTATGTGGCCTATCTGGATAAAAACTTTGTGATTTGTGGCGACCAAGGCATCAACGAGTTGGTTCCTGCCGATTTTTGGGACACGACCAAAGACCTGATGGCTTCGCATTTTAAATCGGGCGATTTTGCAACCGGATTAGTTTCGGGCATTGCTCAAGTGGGTGAACAACTCAAAACCTATTTTCCACTTCTGGAAAACGACCAAAACGAATTGTCAAACGAAATCTCCAAAGGATAATGCAAACTAGAAAACAATCCTTGAATAGATTAGTACTACTGAGCCTTTTGTTATGGGGAAACATGCTATGTGCGCAGTTTACGATTCCCGAAAAACCAGCGTTTCAAACCTCGGTCTATGATTATGCCAAGGTGTTGAACGAAACCGAAAAACAGCAACTCGAAGAAAAACTCATTCATTATTCAGATTCCACCACCACGCAAATTGTAGTGATTACGATTGAAAGCTTAAAAGGCGAAGACATTGGGATTCTCACACCCAAATGGGGACATGCTGGGGGTATTGGTGGCACCGAAAAAAACGACAACGGGGTAATTATTTTATTGGCCAAAGCCGAACGAAAAATTTGGATTTCAGCCGGTTACGGCTTAGAAGACCGATTGACAGCCGGAATAGGCGGTGAAATTACCAGAAGCTACATCTTACCCGAATTTAAAAAAGGCAGCTACTACCAAGGTTTAGACCAAGGTACCTCGGCGATTATTGATGTATTTAAAGGTAAATACAAAGGTGAACGCAAAAAGAAATCCAAAAAAGAAGTGCCTTTTATTCCAATCGCAATATTAGTTTTAGTAGCGCTATTCTTGATGTCGCGCAACAAAAACAACAAGTCCGGAAACAACAACGACAAGAACGGCAACAACGGCCGTGGTCTCGATTTGATGGAC
Organism: Flavobacterium psychrophilum; assembly: GCA_945869365.1. Classification (GTDB taxonomy): domain Bacteria; phylum Bacteroidota; class Bacteroidia; order Flavobacteriales; family Flavobacteriaceae; genus Flavobacterium; species Flavobacterium psychrophilum_J. The sequence goes on from CAMBOW010000007.1 coordinate 26,114, forward strand.
ATCATTCTCCTAAGCAGCTTAGGTCGAAGTGGTGGCGGATTTGGCGGCTCGTCGGGTGGCGGTTTCTCTGGCGGTGGAGGCGGATTTGGAGGCGGATTTGGCGGCGGCGGCTTCTCTGGAGGCGGCAGCGGCGGGAGTTGGTAGCTTACGCTTGTTTACTTTGTGATTTTTATTGAACCAAAATAAAATTTGTTTCAGGTTTCAGGTTTCAAGTTAAAACTTGAATATACTAAGTGCTGATTTGTAGCTACGAATTTATTCATGTGTCCCTCAGAACAGAACCTGAAACCTGAAACCTGAAACAAAATTAAAACCTCCAGTTTCACAAAAGAAAAAAATTACTTCTCTCTGATATAAATATCCATCGGTACCCCCGAAAAATCCCATTGTTCGCGGATTTTGTTTTCGAGGAAACGCTTGTACGGATCTTTGACGTATTGCGGCAAGTTGGCAAAAAACACAAATTGCGGCGTAGGGGTTGGCAACTGCATGCAATACTTGATTTTTACGTATTTTCCTTTCAAGGCCGGTGGCGGATAGCTCTCGATAACCTTGAGCATGAAGTCATTAAATTTAGAAGTAGCGATGCGTTGCGAACGGCTCTGGTATACTTTTACGGTGGCTTCTAAGGCTTTCAGCAAGCGCTGTTTGGTGAGCGCCGACACAAACAAAATAGGCACATCGGTAAATGGCATAAGCTCTTCGCGAATCTTGGCTTCGTAATCGCGGGTGGACATGGTATCTTTTTCCACCAAGTCCCATTTGTTGACCAATATCACAACTCCCTTTCGGTTTTTCTCGGCGAGCCAAAATATACTCTGGTCTTGTCCTTCGAATCCGCGGGTCGCGTCGATGATTAAGATACACACATCAGCGTATTCTATAGCACGCACCGAGCGCATCACCGAGTAAAATTCTAAGTCTTCTTTTACTTTGGCCTTGCGGCGTATTCCGGCAGTATCAACCAAATTGAATTCAAAACCAAAACGGTCAAACTTGGTATCAATGGAGTCGCGGGTAGTTCCAGCAATGTCGGTAACCATAAAACGATCTTTGCCAATCAAGGCATTGATAAAACTCGATTTTCCGGCATTGGGTCGCCCTACTACTGCAAAGCGTGGCAACACAATTTCTTCGGCTACCGGTTCTAGTTTTTCGGGAAAGGCGTCAATCAAGGCATCCAAAAGATCCCCTGTTCCGCTGCCTGAAATACTGGCAAACGTATAATATTCACCCAATCCCAAATTATAAAATTCCAAGGCGTCTTTCTCGCGCATGGCATTGTCTACTTTATTTACCGCCAACAAAACAGGTTTAGAAACCTTGCGCAATAACTTGGCTACGGTATCGTCCATGGGCGTAATGCCTTCTTCTACATCAACCACAAATAAAATCACGTCGGCCTCATCAATCGCCAATTCTACTTGCTTGCGGATTTCGGCTTCAAACACATCGTCAGATCCTTTGATGTACCCGCCGGTATCGATCACCGAGAACTCTTTTCCGTTCCATTCGCTTTTGCCGTAGTTGCGGTCACGGGTTACCCCCGAAACGGCATCGACAATCGCTTCTCTGCGTTTAATCAACCGGTTGAATAAGGTTGATTTTCCTACATTTGGTCTTCCGACTATGGCTACGATATTATTCATGGGTATTCAATTTTGGGCAAAAATACGTTTTTTGAATGAGGTAAGAGAGATAAATGCAGTGGCTTATTGGTTGTAACCAAAGCGCTTCAATTGGTTGGCATTGCTGCGCCAATTTTTATTCACTTTCACATACAACTCAATGTGGATTTGTTTGCCGAAGAATTTTTCTAAATCGGCACGGGCTTCGATGCCCACTTTTTTTAAGGCTGCCCCTTTGTGGCCAATGATGATTCCTTTTTGGGTATCGCGTTCCACCATAATGAGGGCACGGATGCGAATGATGGTCTCGTCTTCCAAGAATTCTTCGGTAACAATTTCTACCGCATACGGAATTTCTTTGTTGTAATACAACAAGATTTTCTCGCGGATAATTTCATTCACAAAGAACCGTTCGGGTTTATCGGTCAAGGTATCTTTAGGATAGTACGGTGGACAAACTGGCAACAAGTCAATGATGCGGTTAAATACTTCTTTGACATTAAAATTTTGCAAAGCCGATATGGGGAACAACTCGGCATTGGGCACTTTGACTTGCCAAAAAGCAACCTGTTCTTCGAGTTGCTCTTGGTTGGAATTGTCAATTTTATTCAACAACAACAACACAGGAATCTTGGCGTGGATAATTTTATTGAAAAAGGCTTCGTCTTTGAGTTCTTGCTCGCCAATCTCCACCATGTAAATCAAGATGTCAGCATCTTCAAAAGCCGATTTCACGAAATTCATCATCGAAGCCTGCATTTCATAAGCCGGCTTGATGATACCTGGAGTATCTGAAAAAATAACTTGAAAATCGTCACCATTCACAAAACCCAAGATGCGGTGACGCGTGGTTTGCGCCTTAGATGTGATAATAGACAAACGCTCACCAATAAAGGCATTCATCAAAGTAGATTTGCCCACGTTGGGATTGCCAATAATATTTACAAAACCTGATTTGTGTTCCATGGTAAAAAGCGAAATAGATTTTTATCAAAAAAGCCACTCATTGCTGAATGGCTTTCAACAGTAGTTGTAGAAGAAAGACTCAAACCTGTGTCCGCCGCGGCGGATAGGAGCCCGTTCGTTATATTTTGTTAATTAATTCTTTTATTATTTCTCTACCTATTCCCGTTTTAAAGAATTTTTCCTTCAACAAAGCTTCCGATTTTGAATGGAAAAATTCAACATAAATAACTTCCCAAGGTCTATATTTAGTTGTAAATCCTGTTTTGCTTAATTGATTGTGAGATTTAAAACGTTCGATGAGGTTGGATGTAAATCCCACATATGTTTTATTGAATCTCTTCGAAAATAATATATAAACTACAAACTCGTCCATTTAAAACAAAAGCCATTCAATTGAATTTCTTAGACTAATCGGCAACAAAATCTGAACCTGTGTCCGCCGCGGCGGATATGAGCCCGATACAAAATTTATAAAATGCAAACTCTAAATACAAAAGCCATTCAATTGAATGGCTTTCTTAGTAGCGGGAACAGGACTCGAACCTGTGACCTTCGGGTTATGAGCCCGACGAGCTGCCTACTGCTCTATCCCGCGCTGTTTCGAGGGCAAATATACAACCAATATTGATACAGACAAGCTATTTAATTAAAAAATATATGATTGGTTAGTGCGTTGCAGCTGAATTAATTAAAAGTAAATTGAACCACAACTGGAATATGATCAGAAATTGTTTTGGCTTCCTTGAGCGAAGCAAAACGTTGGTAGAATGAAATAACTCCTGCATAAATTAACTTATTTTTTTTTGGGAGGTAAAAAACATTGTCGTATTCTGAGGCCAAACAGTTGCCGTTTTTACAGCTGCGTTTCAAGGAGGTTTTTTGATTTACTAAGGCCGATCGATAATTCAGTTTGCGAAAGTTGTTGAACACACTGTTGGACTGCGGACAGTTAAAATCGCCCAAGAAAATAAGATTCAATCCAGGGTATTCTTGTGTGACTTTGGCCAAGAGTTTAATTTCAAGCTCAGGCTGCTTGGATTTGGGTACGGCATGAAAGGACACCAAAGTGAATTGTTTGCCTTGCTGTTCAAAAGTAGCCATATAGGGTTCGCGTTCAATTTGCAGCGCATATTGCTTTTCTAACCAAGCTTTCCCCTTTAATTTTACTCGGCTGGGTTTCCACAAAAAGGCATAGCGTTCGGTGGTTCCACCTGTAGTTTGGGTGGGATCGCTGATGCAATAGTCCCATTTGCTGCCTTTTCTATTTAGTGCATTGGCCAATCGAGCAACAGCTTGCGCGCCACCTTTGCCAGCCACCACTTCTTGAATGGCAAGGACATCATAGGACTTTACCGTTTGGGCGATAAATTCAATTTCCTCGGTTGATTTGGATTTGCCCAAATTTTGAATATTCCAAGAAAGTACAGACACTTGGGCCTGCGCCATAAACGAGACAATGAAAAGCAGAAAAATCAGTTTGTAACGCATAAAAAATCCCTTTTAGGTTTCTCAATACTACAAAAAAAACCACCAACTTTCGTTGGTGGCAAACCATTTATTTAAACCAATTTATTTATTAAAAACTAATCTTCTTCTGCAAGTGCCGATGTTCTATCTTCAACCGGAAGCACTACGGCCAATCCTGATTCGTTAACCATCGTCATGTTTAAGGTATCTAATTGTGCTAAGTTTCTAGAAACTGCACCGCTAAAATTATTGTACGAAATGTTCATTTCTTTCAATTTTGGCAAACGCTCCAAATCAAAGGGCACTTGTCCGTCCATGTTGTTTTCAAATAAGCTTAAGTTCTCGAGTGATGACATATTGGCCACTTCTTTGCTTAACTTACCAGTTAATTTGTTGCTGTTTAACAACAACACACGCAAAGATGTTAAGTCGTAAACCGTTGATGGAATGTTTCCTGAAAGTTCATTGTTAAATAAAGACAATATTTTCAGTTGTTTTAAATTGCCAATTTGCGCAGGAATTGTTCCGGTCAATTCGTTCATAAACAACTCCACTGATTGTAGGTTGCTTAAATCACCCATTTGCGATGGAATAGTTCCCGACAATTTATTGAAACCTAAGTTCAAATATTTTAACTCTTTCAAATTAGAAATAGAAGCGGGAATTACGCCCGAAATCTCATTTCTAAATAAATTTAATTTTTGCAAATTTGATAAATCTGTAACGGCTGCTGGCAACTCGCCTACCAAATGATTGTTGGATAGATCTAGGCTTACTACTTTATCATTTTTGAGTACTACGCCAAACCAAGAATTTACAGGGGCGTTCAAATCCCAACTGTGTGTCCATTGAGAACCATTAGTTGCTTGGTATAATTGTACAAGCGCTTCTTTTTCTTTGGGTGATACAGCAGCAAAAAGACTAGCCGATGCAAGCAAAGCAATAAATAAGGTAATTTTATTTTTCATGAGTAGGTTAATTTGTGTTTGCTAATTCATCTGGTTGTTGGGGACAACACAAATGCTGTTTTTAATCCGGGGTAAAAGTAGACGCAACATCGTTTATAAGCAAATATAATCGATGAAATACATTTATTTGTGTTTTTATAGTTGATTTTTCTTGCAATTATAAATGAATTACAAATGATCCTAATTCTGTGACAAAATGGATGCAATGATAAATCCTACTGCAAAAAAGTTATATTTGGTTTATTAACCTTTACAAAAAAATTATGGACATGGATTATTTAGCCCTTCTCACTGCAGCATTTTCATCGCTTATTGTTGGTTTTGTTTGGTATCACCCAAAAGTATTTGGTACAATTTGGATGAAAGAAGCTGGCCTAAACTATGCCGATTTAAAAGTAAGTAACTTGGCAAAAACACTTGGAATTTCTTTTATATACGCATTTTTAATTGCCATTATCCTACAAACACTTACTATTCATCAGTTTGGGGCCATGGGCATGGTAGGCGGCGATCCTACCATAGCAAAAGCTTCTTATGGTGAATTTATGGCCGATTATGGAAATGCGTTTCGCTCCTTTAAGCACGGAGCCTTACACGGATTTTTGGCTGGATTATTTTTGGCTTTACCCATTATAGGAACCAATGCTTTGCATGAGCAACGCAGTTTTAAATATACGTTGATTGCTGGAGGATTTTGGGTGGTAAGCTGCATGATAATGGGCGGAATAATTTGCGGATGGCCTTTGATTTAAAGTATATTTGCCGAAAAAAAATTGAGTACATCAACTGAAATTAAAATTTATCGCCACACCTCCGAGCTTCCAGATAATTGGAATGACCTGGCTATAAATAATATTTTTTTAACCCAATCCTACTTGGAAATCACGAAAAAATCAGCACCTAGCAATATGTGCTGTTTTTTTATGGGATTTTATCAATCCGATAAATTGATCGGAATTGCTATTGCCCAATACCTCGATTTATACAAATTGAGTTCGTTTGGGGAGCGCGACCAATGCATAAAAACCTCAATTCGAAATTTCGTGTTTCGCAACTTAGCTTCGAATGTGCTCATACTAGGAAACAATATGCTTACGGGTGAAAACGGCTGGGCTTTTGACAGCAGTATGGCGCCAGGCCAACAATTTGACCTACTCAACCAAGGTATGAAAATGCTGGTTCAAACCTTGAAAACTGGGGGCATTGGCATTCACATTCAACTAGCAAAAGATTTTTACTTTACCGAGTTTAATCAAGAATCGGCAAATCATTTTAAATCATTTTATCAGTTTTACATCCAACCCAATATGGTTTTTACTATTTCGGAGCACTGGAATGATGAAGCAGATTATGTAAATTCCCTGCAAAAAAAATACAGGGATCAATGGAAACGCGCACGAAAAAAGGGAGAAACCATCAGCAAAAGACCGCTTGAATTGGCTGAAATAAAAGAACTGGAACAAACACTTCACGATTTGTATTTTACTGTGGCAAAAAATGCACCTTTCAATACTTTTTTCTTGAATGCCAATCATTTTTATGATTTAAAAGAAAATTTGGGGGAAGCTTTTTGCTTGTATGGCTATTTTGAAAACGAAAAATTGTTAGGGTTCAGTACGTTAATCAAAAATGGAGAAGACAATGACACTTATTTTTTAGGTTACAACGAAGAAATTCAAAAGCGAACCATGCTTTACCTGAATATGCTATATGATATGCTGGCTTTTTCTATAAAAATTAATGCCAAAAAACTCGTTTTGGCCAGAACTGCCTTAGAAATAAAAAGTTCAGTAGGTGCAAAAGCTATACCTATGTTTGGCTATATTAAACACCGCAACCCAATTTTGAACTATTTTATGAATCGTATTTTTACCTACATGCAACCGGAAATAAAATGGCACGAACGCCATCCGTTTAAAGAAAATTAATGAACGGCATCAATTTCAACTTGAACCACTTCCCACTCGTCTAGTAACTGATCCAATTCTTTTTTCTTTTTGTTGTAGGCCATAAAAAAAGAAGCGTCTTCGATGTGTTTGTCGTAATTGGAAGCTAAAGCTTTGTCGTCGTGTTGAATGTCTCTTTCTAGCTGTTTTATTTGACTTTCTATTTTACTCAAGCGATTTTGTAGCGCTTTCCCTTTCTTTTGATCTTCATACGAAAGCTTGGCGTTGGTTTGCGGCTGGGCTTTTTGTACGGCATCTTTTTTCTCAACCTCCCGCATGTTTTCTAGGTTGCGTTGTTCTAAGAAGAAATTGACATCGCCCAAATATTCCTTGATCTTTTGGTCTTTGAACTCGTAAACAATATTCGACATGCCTTGCAAGAAATCACGGTCGTGAGAAACCAATAACAGGGTGCCTTCAAATTTTTGTAGAGCCGCTTTCAGTACATTTTTGGATTTAATATCCAAGTGGTTGGTGGGCTCATCCATCACCAAAACATTAATGGGCTGCAACAACAATTTACACAAAGCCAATCGGTTGCGTTCGCCTCCGGAAAGCACTTTTACTTTTTTCTCTACATCGTCCCCACGAAATAAAAACGAACCCAACATGTCGCGCACTTTCGAACGATTGGTATCGGTTGCGGCATCTTCCATGGTTTGCAATAAAGTAATTTCGCCTTCTAAGTATTCTGCTTGGTTTTGGGCAAAATATCCCAACTGCACATTATGACCCAATTTGATCTGACCATGAAATTCAAACTCGTGCACAATCGCTTTGATGAACGTAGATTTTCCTTGGCCATTTTGCCCCACAAAAGCAATCTTACTTCCGCGTTCGACCAATAAATTGATGTCTTTTAAAATAACATTGTCCCCGTAGGCTTTGGTAACCTGCTCGGCTTCGATAACTACTTTCCCGGGCACTTTCGAAACGGGGAACGAAATGTTCATCACCGAATTGTCGTCTTCGTCTACTTCGATGCGCTCCACTTTATCGAGCTTTTTGATCAAGGACTGCGCCATGGAAGCTTTTGATGCTTTGGCTCTAAATTTCTCAATGAGTTTCTCGGTCTCTTCTATTTTCTTTTGCTGGTTTTTTTGCGTAGCCAATTGTTTCTCGCGAATCTCGTGGCGCAATTCCAAATACTGCGAATAGGGTTTGTTGAAATCATAGGCTTTCCCCAATGAAATTTCGATGGTTCTGTTGGTTACATTATCAAGAAACATCTTATCGTGCGATACGATTACTACGACTCCCGGATAATTGCGCAAAAAGCTTTCCAGCCAAATGATACTTTCGATATCCAAGTGATTGGTAGGCTCATCTAGCAACAAAATGTCGTTGGCTTGCAGCAACAATTTAGCCAATTCGATCCGCATGCGCCATCCGCCAGAAAAGGTCTCGGTGAGGTTGTTAAATACTTCGCGCTTAAAACCTAAACCCAGTAATATCTTCTCGGTTTCTCCAATATAATTGTATCCGCCCAACAATTCAAAGCGGTGGGTGTAATCAGACAGATCTTCGATGATTTGCGAGTATTCGGCGCTCTCATAGTCGGTGCGCGTAACCAATAAATGATTGATTTCTTCTAATTTTCGCTCTACTTCTTTGATGTCTGTAAAAGCTTGATAGGCTTCTTCTAGTACCGTACGTCCTTGTTCAAAATCAATGTCTTGGCGTAGAAATCCAATGCGGACTTCTTTTTCGGTAGCGATACTACCTGAATCGGGTTGGAAATCGCGGGCCAAAATTTTTAACATGGTTGATTTACCGGCTCCATTTTTGCCCACTAGCCCCACTCGATCGCCGGCGCCCATTCTAAAGGTTACCTCTTCAAATAAATACGTTCCTCCAAAAGAAACCGACAAATTGTGGATGTTGAGCATAATTGTGTTAAATGTTACCTAGAGTAGGAATTGTAAAAGTACCTTTGTTGAAAATTTTTGCAAATGTTAAAAAAAGGATCCAAAGTAAATAGCATTTTAACAGGAAGTTGTCCGAAATGTCAAAATGAAAATATGTATCTCGATTCCAATCCGTATCACTTAGTAAATGTGCTAAAAATGCACGAAAATTGCAGCCAATGTGGATTAAAATACCAAATTGAACCCTCCTTTTTTTATGGCGCGATGTATGTGAGTTATGGGGTAAATGTTGTGCTTGGAGTAGCCGCTTTTGTGATTGCCTATGTACTATTAAAATTAAATCTGAAGGAATCTTTTGCGGCAATAATTGGATCGTTAGTTGTTTTTTATCCACTTGTACTGCGCGTTTCCAGAAACATTTACATTAATATGTTTGTTTCCTACGATCCTACTACAAAAAAATAACCTACTTCTTTTTCGAATAGCGTTTTACATCTATTTCTATAGATAGTGGTTGATTGTATTCTATGTGATTGAATAACAACTTGGCCAAGTAGGGCCCCAAGAGCACTCCCCTTGTGCCTAAGCCATTTAAAAGATGTAATCGACTGTGTGTTTCATGTGTTCCAATAATTGGCTTACGATCTTTTACTGTAGGTCTAATGCCAGCAAAATGATCGACAACCTCAAATTCACATTGCAGGACTTCTTTTAGTTTTTGTATTAATTCTGTTTTCCCTTCTTGGGTAGGACTTGCGGTTTTATCAGACCAATTGTAGGTGGCGCCTACTTTAAATAGGCCATCTCCCAAAGGCAAAATAAATACGGCTGAATTTAGAATCTTATCGAGTTGTAAGGAAGGTGCATGTATGAGCAGTAATTCTCCTTTTACTCCATCTAAAGGCAACTGATTAAACCACGGGTTTGCATGCATAGCGAAGCCTTCGGCAAATACAATATGTTTTGCCTCTATGCCGTGATACGAAATAGATTGCGCATTCAATTGCAGCTCAGCGTGTATAAATTTCTTTTGGAGAAAGTAATTATTTTGATTTAAATAATGCTGGTACTGCTCAACTAACTTGGCAACATCAACATAGCCCGTGTACAAAACCTCACCAAAATGAAAAGGTGAATCAACTCCGTGATAGGTAGCTAAATGTAAGTTAGTGGATAGGTACGTATCAAGGCCCCTTTTATCAGCGGCAATAAACCAATTATTTTGCTCTTCAACCGAAGTAAATTTGCGTAGTACTGGAAGTTTATAATCAAATTGTTCGCCCAAGCGTTGCTCAATAGAGGCATAAAATGAGCTCAATAACTCGAGTTGTTTGTCAGCCTCCCAAACTAAGGTAAAACGCTTAAGCACAACCGGATTATACAATCCGCCAGCCACTCGCGAAGAATTAGTAATAGGCGAATCAATCACAACAAAGGTTTTCTGCTGCTGCAAGAGTGTTTCAGCAAAAGAAATGCCGGCTAAGCCAGAACCAACTATTAGGTAATCTACCATATGAAATAAAAAACTCCTACCAAATTGATAGGAGTTGATTAATAATTAATCTAGGAACACTTAGTAGTTCCACATATCTTGTTCAAAATCACGGATTTTATCTTTCACGCGTTCTGATTCAATTAATTGCATTTGAGAATTCTCTCTCATGTATTCAGCAATTTCACGGTCACCATATACATTTTCTTCTTTGTATATTTCTCCATTAAATCGTCTTGAATTCAATAAATCATCAAAGGTAACTGGCATAGCCGAATTGCGATTATTGAATGCTTTAGCATCATGCAAGATATCTCGAACTGCCGGAAAATAAACCCAAAACAATTCAATGAAATCTTGGTTTTCTGCACCGATTTCTTTGGCCTCAGGAGAAACTGGACAAATGCCAATTAAACGGTATTTCAATTCACTTTGACGTTTGTCAAAATACCAAAATCCTTTAATCTTATAATCAGAAACATCAATAGCTCCTAATTCCTTTTTGTTGATATACTGTGGGTCTAGCACTTTAGCACCGGATTTATAATCTTCTGGGTAGTTATTTATTTCTTCTTTACCTGCATTCGTAGTGTCGATATAAGTAAATGATGTACTCATATCTTTGAACGTTCTTTTGGTATTGAAGTAACTATCAGTATATACTTCAGTTATTTTACCTGACTTAATCCCTTTTAATAAAACATCAAACAATGATCTTCTGTCTTTCCCAATATTTGACGTATCAATTGGGTAATACAACGGAAAATTAATTCGCTCATCTAAGTCGATGATTTCCCAAGTTGTTTTTCCCATTAACACATCACGATCGTGAACATAGCCATAAGGCAATGGCTTATCATTATCGGAATTGAGTTGAGCAGGTGTTTTTTTACCTATTTCTGAAGGAATTTTTGCGTTTAATAAATTGGATTGTGCCACAGCAACACTTCCACAGAAAAATAAACTGGCAATTATTACATTTTTTATCATTGTCTTATACTTATAAGTTATTTAAGTAGGTAGGTTAACTTAAATTATTGAATTTCATAAATAACCACAGCCGTTCTCGATAACAAAATATCAGAACCTTCTAATTTTGTTTTAATGTCAGATATAGTAACTTGATCACCTCTTCCTGCTTTGGCTAAAGCAGCTTTACATTGTGCATTCACACGGTCACCAGAAACTACTACAGTAGCTTGTCCAGCAACTTTCAAACTAAATCCAGTAACTCTCAATTTTACTTCAAAATCGAAATCTAACATTTTAGCTGTAATTTGAGATACCTCTAAACGCGATTTAGCTCCTTTCACTACACCATATTCTCCACCAATACATCCGGTTGGAGCAGGAATACTTTTAATACGGAATACTTTTTTGTCAGATACTTTTGAATCATCTGGCAAAGTTCCTGTAACATTAATCGCTACTTCGGTACCTGAACCTGGATTCATTTTGTAAGACCCTGGTTTTCCATTAGAACTTAAACCTGGTGCAGAAGCAGAAACTTTATCTGCAGAAATACCAGCAAAAGAGATGGTCATCGGATTGGTAACACCGCGATAAACAACATTCATTTTATCAGCAGAAATCGTAGCAGAATTTGGTTTAGGTACTACAACATAGTTTCCTTTGATAGGCAAACTGATTACTTTTCCGTTTTCGTCAAAATTAAATGAACCCGTGATTTCGTGTTCACCTACATTACCTGCGCCAAAAGAAAATTCAGCTTGACCGGCAGTAGCTTTTACAGAAGTACCATTTACGATAACCGATTTTGCAACCAAATTCGGATCAAATTTTCCTAAGATAATTTTTCCTTTTACAGCTTCTCCTTGGAAAAATGCTGTTTTTTCAGGAACCACAATTGGTTGGTAAGCCGTTAACGAGGCAGCAGCAACAAGATCAGATTGAAACATACCATTGATGATGTCGCTTTCTGTAGTTTTAATGTCTGCTTGCAATTGAGATAATTTGGTTATGGTAGCAATCAAAGGGAACCCTTTGTAATTGTACTCCATCCACTCAATTTTTTTGTTTTCAGTTTTAGAAAATACGGGTGTTGTAGAAAAACGATTTTGAATTTTCTTCAATTCAATTTCAGCAATTGAGCTTCCACCAACATCTTTGATTTTGGAAACAAAACTGGAGATTTTTTCAAGAAATTCATTTCCTTTTTTGGAAGGCTTGTCTCCTTCAAACCATTTTTCGTCCACCATATCACCTTTGTCCATGGCTTCAAATGGCAAATTACCATTTTCGTCTTTTTTGAATTCTTTAGTGAAGTCAGCTTTAATAGATTCGATGTAATCATTGAATTCTTTAGAAATTGCTCTGATTTTCTCTACTTTGTCTTTCTTATCACCGTATTGTTTGGGTTGATCAGCTGCTTTCTGCGATAACTGCTGGAATGAAGATTCATTTCTGGCGTCCGTGATTACATTTGATTCAACAATTTTATTATTTAAAATACCAAAAGCAGATAATACTTCTTTTGACATATTTAATGCTAACATAGCGATGAAAACCAGATACATCAGGTTAATCATCTTCTGTCTAGGGGTTAATTTTCCTCCTGCCATTTTATCTTAATTAATTTAGTTTATATATTAAAAATGTAGGAAGATACTAGTTCCCTTTGTTGCTCATAGCAGATAACATTCCTCCATAAACATTGTTCAATGAAGACAAGTTTGAAGTTAATGATTGCATTTGATCTTTTAATTTTAAGTTGTTTTCAGCAACTTCGTCATTGATTTGTGCATTTCTAGAAGCACTTTCCAATTGAACTTTATATAAACTATTCAACGATTGCATTTGCGTAGCTGCCAATGTCAATTCTTCGCTGTATTTTTGAGTTGATGCAATTGAATCTACAGTTGGAGAAATTCCTTTTGCAGCTGATTCAAAGTTTTTAATGCTGTTACCTAAACTAGCCATTAATTCGCCATCAATTTTGGCTTCTTTTAACATAGCGTCTAATTTTTGAGACAACAAACCTTGTGCGTCTTTAGCGTCTTCTGATTTTGCGCCTTTCTTTTGGGCTTCACCACCTGATAATTCAGGATATACTAAAGTCCAGTCCAATTCTGTATCAACTGGATCAAAAGCAGAAAGTCCAAAAATCAAAGCCTCAGTTCCAAGACCAATAATCAACATCGCGCTTGCTCCAGGCCAGTGCATCAATTTAAATAGTGCTCCAATGATTACTACTGCCGCTCCCATACCGTAAGCGAAATTCATTGCTTTTTTGCTTAAAAATGCCATAATAAAAAAATTTAGTTAAGTTAAGTTGATATAAATAGTTGGTTAAATTACTTTTTTGCGTTTCCGGTTACCGAAGTTCCCATATAATCTTGAACTGTTCTGAATCCGATATAACTGCGAGACGTATCTGCGTATTCGAAGTCACGTGTGCTTACTTGTAAG
>CAMBOW010000008.1 GCA_945869365.1 Flavobacterium psychrophilum
GTTTATGGAAATTATGTGAATGGGTATGTTGCCAATGGCGCTGAGTTTTTGGCCATCATTACCAACGATGCGTGGTGGCATGAAACGCAAGGTCATAAACAGCATTTAAGTTTTGCCCAATTGCGCGCCATTGAAACAAGACGAGACATCGCGCGAAGTGCCAATACCGGAATCTCGGCCTTCATTAACCAAAAAGGAGAAGTGACTCAACAAAGTAAATACGGCGAAAAAATTGCACTCAAAGGAACTGTTCAGCTCAATGACAAACATACCTTCTATGTGAGATTTGGTGATTATATTGCTACAGCAGCCCTAACAATTGGAAGTATCTTGTTGTTGCTGCTGTTGATTAAACCCCTGCGAAAAAATCTTCAGTAGTTATTGCCCGCGGTAAAATAAAATAGTACTCAGGGTTTTGACACAAATATTAATATCCAAGAAAATACTGCGGTGCTTAATGTAGTACAGATCATATTGCAGTTTTATTAAACTGTCATTGACTGATTCACCATAGGCATAATTAACTTGCGCCCAACCGGTAAGTCCGGGTTTAATAATGTGGCGGGTTTCATAAAAAGGCATCTTCTCGGCAATTTCTTTTACAAATACTGGACGCTCGGGTCGTGGACCTATCAACGACATCTCGCCTTTAATGATGTTGTAAAACTGAGGAAATTCATCGATTCGGGTTTTACGCATAATTTTTCCAAAAGCCGTCACACGACTGTCATTGAATGTTGTAAAAACTGCCCCGTTGGCCTCGGCATTTTTAATCATGGTGCGCAGTTTAACGATATTAAATACTACTCCATTTTTTCCCACACGCTCCTGTGTATAAAATAAGGATCCCCGATTGGCAAGTAGATTTCCGATTAGAATAAACGGAAGTAAACCCAACCCTACGGCTATTCCAATGAAACCAACTAGTAAATCTGTCAAACGAATAAATAACAAATACAGGTGATTTTGATTGCTGCGGCTGAAAGGAAAATACCGATAAAAATCGCGGGCTACATATTGCACGGGGATGCGTTGGGTGAGCGTTTCATAGACCTGCGTATATTCTTTAATCATAAACCCATTTTCAAGCAATTGAATTAATTGGTTGTACAATTGCGCGGTAATCCCTTCTGTATTTTGGGAGGCAACAACTACTTCGGATACGGCATTTTTTGAAACAAAATTGGCTAAATTGTCACTTTCTATTAGTTTTAAATTGGATGGCATTGTACTAATCTTTTCAGGATTTTTTTGACTATCTGAATTAATATAGCCCACCACTTTGTAATGCGGATCAGCATTTTCTAGTCCCAAAACCAATTCTTTCAATTGATCTTTATCGCAAATAAGAATGACATTTTTCGTGAATCGATTGGAAGCAAAAAAAGCAACATAAATCAAGCGCCAAACGAAAAGTGCCAAGAAAATAGCCAAATAGAAAAAGAGAATTTGCAAACGATTGGAAGGCAACACCGGTGTGAAAATTGGAGTAAGCAAATAGACCAAAACGGTGGTTGATGATGTGAGTACAATACTTTTAATGATTTGCACCTGATTACTAGCTACTTGCATGTTGTACATTTCGAAAACAGTTCCAAAAATTGTCAAGTAAATCCCCAACACAATGGTCCAATAAAAATTGGAAGTCGAAAACTGAAAATAGTTGAAATTAAAAATAATACCTACACTGTACAAGGCCAACAAAACAGTAGTAATATCAAAAATTCGAAGCAAAACTTTTCGCTCTGAAATTTCAAAATGTATTTTATTTTTATTGGGCATTTGGTTATTATTATTTATCAAAAATAGGGATTATATCAATTGAATTAGAACAATTTACACCGAATCTAGTGCCTCTTTTGTAGCAGGAAAATAGATGTCTAATAAGGCTAAGGCATAGATAAAAGCAGGTGCTGCCAGACGCATAGCCGCATGGTTTATGGTCAATAACCAGAACACTAAGAAAGATAGAATATAAATGTTGTAGGTGTTTCTAAAAAATATAAACAACGGCAATGTAAACAGGACGAGAAGTGCGAGAATTCCAAACGCGCCATGTTCGCCCAAGGTGCGCGTAATTTCGTTGTGAGACACAACCAAATCACCCGTCTTTTTTTGTCTATTCTCGGCAATTTTACCCACACCCAAACCAAAAATAGGATGGGTTAAAAAGGCAGAAATTTCATCTTTGGCCAATTCTTCTCTGCCTGTAAATCGGTCTTGTTTTACACGTCCATTGATGTCTTGATTGGCATACCTTTTATTTATTAGTCCGTTGGTTTGGGAAGACGAAAATACCCAAGTTCCCACTATACCAAATACAAGTGCAAGCAAGATGTAATTCAACTTAACCCGTGCCTTTGGGTTAATTTTAAAATAAGTTACCAACACCAACACAATGAGCATGAGTAAACTAGTTACTATGCCTCCTCGGGAAAAAGTAATCAATCCGCGGTAACTGATTTCTACTGCAACTAACGCATTGACAACAAACAATAGCGGATTGGGCGAAAAAAAGATGAGGCGCGAAAAAAAAACAAACATCCCCAAGCCCAACATTGTAGCAACCTGATTGGGTCCAAATCCGCCAGAAGTTGCAAAATTTGAGCCGGTTCCTAGCAGGACGTCTTTTAATTCGGGCGTATACAAATACAAATAAATAGAGCAAGAAATAATGGGTAATCCGACGAGTAAAAGCAGTTCGTTTATTTGCTTAAAACTGACTTTTCGGGTGTAGCAATACAAGGCCGAGAGGCCCAAGCACAAGGGACCTGAAATATTGAATGAGATGGCGTTTTTTACACTATCAAGTCCGTCTAACGTATAATAGCCAATAATCAAACCAGGCAGTAAAAACAGGATGTAAAGCCAAATTGGAACTGCATTTTTGGAAACACCACTGAAGTAAATCCCAATCAACATGAACACAATTACGGCATATTTAGAAAATTCATATATGGGGTTTCCATCGGTCATGCGCAAGGCTACCTCTGCTCCCACTATATAGGCTGCCGCATAGAGCACTTCATTGTTTTGGTTTCTAGAATTGAGCACAAAATAGGCTCCACATATCAACATGCCATAGCCATAGAATTTCGGAAAAAATGGCACGTAATACAACCCCAACCCTATTATAATATGGATTATAATTAAATATAAATAGCGTTTGTCAGCTGTATTCATTGGTTATTCCTTACTCCATTTTAGAAAGGCATTAATCACGCTTTCTTCTGAATAATTCTGTTGTATTTTAGCTTGTAAGGCTTGTCCAAAGCTAAGACGAAGATTTTGATTCTCGATGAGTTCAACTAAAGATTTATAAAACAAATCTACAGAACCCGAGGGCACAACAAATCCCTCCTTTTGGTGATCAACTAATGCTGCAATTCCTCCAACATTGGTCACTACAACTGGTAGTCCATAATATCCATATTCCAATAACGCCAAGGGAAGTCCTTCTGCGATTGAAGTTAAAATTCCAATCGAACACGAGTTGGCAATTGGGGCAATATCGGCGCGAGTACCATAAATAAAAACATGCTGATCTACTACTTTTTCTATAATTTGATTTTTAAGTTGGGAAGCATACTCATCATTAAAATCCTGCCCCACCAAATGAAACGTCCAATCGGAATGGGACTGACTGAGCAATTCAGCTACTGATAAAAGCAGTTGATGATTTTTTTCTTGACGTAAATTGGCCAAACACAAAATTCGTTTTCCTTCTATTCCTGCCAATGGTGCTACTAATTCTGTAGAGGAAGTTGGTGATACAAAATTTGGCAGGTAGCGCACGTTTGTACAAGCCAATTTTTCTTGCGCCCATTTTTTTAGTGGTTCATTGACAACAAGAATGCCTGCAAAAAGAGTAGAACATAGGCGAAGCAAATGCGGTGGGCGTTGGTTTAAATTTGCACTTAATCCGTAATGATGATGGTAAATAATTTTGAGTTTGGGGAGCAACAATCGAAGCAAAAAAGCAGTAAAAAAGGAGGTGGCATGCGCGTGCACATGGGTCACATTATAGCTAAGGCAGTACTTTCGTATACGAAATAAAGCAGTGAGATCTAATGCCGATTTCTTGGCCATAAAAAAATAGTTTACTTCTGCTCGAATTTGCGCCAGTAAAAGTCCTTCTTTGCGGGTACAGACCAATCCAGAAAATTCTACCTGCTTTGCCAAACCATTAGCGAGATTTACAGCCATGCGCTCAGCTCCACCTGCCTCTAGCGAGTCTATTAGTTGTACAATTCTCATGGTCTTACCAATTTTGCAATTTCTACTTCAAACTGATCTAATGTGAATTGTCTGGACCACTCCATGGCAGCTATTGCTTTGGACGCATAGTCCATGGGCTTTTGTATCAAGTCGATAATGCGCAGGGCATCTTGTTCAAGGTGCACATCCAAAAGTAGGCCTCTGGTTTGGTTGTTCAACATAGAAGGCACACAAGAAACAGGGGTGACCAAGGGAACACAACCCCAAAACATAGCCTCGGCAACTGCTTTTGGCCAACCTTCACTTTGGGAGGGCAACACTAAAAAATGACTCGATTCGTAGGCTTTTTGAATTTGATGAGCCTCTTGATTGCCACAAAATTCAATCGCCGAATCGATAGCGGTTTGAGCGCAATAGGCTTCTAATGAAGTGCGTTCGTCGCCATCGCCATATAATTTGAGTTGTATTGAAATGCCTTTTTTGAGCAAATTTTCAACCAGTTGTATTGCATATAATGGATTTTTTCCTGCCGTTAAACTCCCCACAAATAGACATTGAATAGGCGGTGTTAGCGGCCGAGGAAGCGTGAGTTTTTTATCAGAATCCCGATAGGTAGCGGTAAAAAAAGAACGGCAATTGCTGCTCATTGACGGCCATTCGCCATAGACCAACACGGTCATGTTGCGCGTTAAAAAAGTATTTTGCAAAATCCAGCGTTGTAGTTTATAGCTCCACGGTTGCTTGGAATGGGGATCCCAATTGCCTGCATATTTGGCAGTTTTAATTTTTTTAGGGAAGAAAATTTGCACCACACAACCCAATAGCCCAATATTTCCTGGACAGCGCAGGTGAATATGATCGGCCCAAATCATTGCTTTAATTAAATGATAAAAATTCACAAATGAAACGAGAAAGGATTTTATCGCATTGAATAAATTTGTGTTATTAAATTCAATGCTGATAAATAATTTTGAAATAGGAAATAAAATTGGAGAAATTAAAAGTCCTTTATCTTCGTTCCAAATAGGGCAAAGCATCCCAATTTCTGTATCTTGTTTAGCCCATATCATCAATTCTTTCACAAAGGGACTATAGGCAAAGTAGTTGTTTTGTTTTAAAATTAAAGGAGCTGATGAAATAACGACTAGTTTCATTAAATATATCCGATTGAGCCATTTGTTGAAATCACAACAGCTGGAACGCCAACTACCGTGGTATGTGTTTTTACATCTGCATTTACGAAAGAACATGCTCCAATGAGCACATTGTCTTCAATATGAATTTTGCCAGCAACAACACTGTTTGCCGCAATAAAAACATTGTTTCCTATTACTGGAACTCCCCTTTTTTCGCCGAGGCCAGAAACCCCTATCGTAACATTTTGGGATAGATTGCAATTGTCTCCCAGAATGGCATCGCTATTAATAATAATACCTCCAAAGTGACCAATATAGAGGGAGTGGCCTATTTTTACTGTAGCAGGAATAGATATTCCGGTGATGAGTTCAATCCATTTTTGCCACAAAATGATACCGAACTTAAAAAAAAACTTAAAAGGCTGCCAGGTAATTTTTGTGACTACAAAATGTGCAATTCTGTATTGAAAACTAGCCCAAAATCCTTGTGTTAGAAAAAGGATTACAAAAAAATTGGCACCGTATTTTTTGTGTTTTCTATAATCTGAATAGATGAGTTGAAAAGTGGTCATTCTATTTTAGGTTTTTTCAAAAGTAATACAAACCAACTAAACGTTCTGCCGCAAGCTTCAAAAAAGGCCTTTTTACGATGAGTTGTGGTAAAGGTATTGCTAAACCGAATGAGTATCAATAAAATAGTAATTGAATTCCATTTTAATCGGTCATTCCAAGTAGGCGAATTCCATTTCACTCGCCACACATACCAGCCGTTGCGCACCACCATTTTGCCATAAAGAAAGGCATTGGGCCGTCCCGAATAATCGTGATAATGCGCCAATTGAGCCGCAGTATTAATATACAAAGGTCCAGTCTGGGACACCCTTAACGAAAAATCGGCGTCTTCATACAAGCCATAGCCTTCAAAAAAAGTTGAAAATTTAAAGTTTGCAAATACCTCCATTTTATAAGAAGCTACTCCGCCCATGAGTTGCTCCACTTTGTATGTTTTGCCTGATGGTGGTAAAAAACCAATACTTCGACCGTGCGAATAGCGAGGTGAAAAACCCGGAGGTAAATTGGAATCCAAGCCAAGGCGTTTGCGCAGTATAAATCGACTGCTGTCTTGAATCTTGAATCCATCGTAATAAAATTCATGGTGCGAAGGGGCATAGTCCTGGGATACAGGTTCCCATTGACTTTCGTTTGAAATATATCCACCCACGCCAAGCGCCTCGGGATAATCGGAATAGGTTTGCATCAATTGCTCAAAATAGTCCGAAGCTAAATAGGTGTCGTCATCTAGAAAACAAACTACTTCTGAGGATTTTGCAACTTTTTCTATCCCAAAATTGCGTTGTTTCGTTAGGCCTCTATGGTTGGCATCCACCAAATAATAGGTCAAATTTTTTATCGAATTGCTACTAAATAAAGCTTTCGTCTCTTCATTAGTAGAGCCATCAACTATTAGTATTTCGTTGGGGTAACGCGTTTGATTATTCACCGACTCCAACAAATCAGCTAAGGGTTTGGGCCTCATATAGGTGCATACAACTAGCGTAAATTTCATATCCGTTATTTTGTTCTTACGCCCAGTTTCATTAATTTTTTTGCATAAAAAATAGATCGATTAAATTGTAAATGCTTGTACGGCATTCTCAAAACACGATATAGAAAAGTAATTTTAGGACCTTGTATCAAAAAAGTCATAAAATAGCGGTGGCGAAACTCAGCGCGTTGTTGTGGGGTGAAATGTTTATGAAATTGATAGGTAAGTGTCGGACTAGGAACTGGGCGCACCCATTTCACGGGTGTATCCAATTCCCAAGGTTGAATTTTTCTTTTCTTGCCCATAATTTTGGCCTGGTTGCCCCATATTCGATAGCCCCCATTCCCTGGCTTCAAATGTAAATTTGTAGGAAATGGGTTTTGTAACACCGGAACACCCAGTTTGAGAAGCGACAATCCAAAGTCGCCATCTTCGCCATACCCGCCATCGTAGTTGATGTCATTTCCGACCAACTGGTCTACGTATATTTTTTTTACACAAGAATTGGCATTACTAAACATTTGAGCGGTTCCAACAACCCATCTTGTGTTGTCAATCGCTTGTAATTTGTTTTTTAAATCATCTAAGCCTTGTGTTGCGTGATTGGCAGTTATGTCCAAGCCATTGCTGGCACCTGCATTGTAGGTTTGCAAAACTTTGAGGTGATTTGCTATAAAATCGGGTGGGATTCGAATGTCATCATCGCCAAATACAATGTAATCGCCAGTACATAATTCAATCGCTTCATTTCGGGCGCGACAACTGCCTTTTGATTTTTGCCAAATTACCCTGAGTTCAAACGGAAATTCATGTGCTTGATAAAGCGATTCGTTGCGTTCATTTTCTGGCGTGGCATCGACGACAAACACTTGTGAGGGTTTATAATTTTGATGGGCCAAATCGTGGAGCAATTGCAAGGTGAAATCTTGCCTAAACATGGTTGGAATAATGTAACTGACAGTTGGCTTTCCTTCTATTTCTTTCAATTTTCTAGGCGGTAAAAGTGTTCTATTTACACGCATAGAAAATCGTTTTTTAGCATAGAAAAAAGCATCCCATTCGGTGTGTTTCCAGAATCCTTTTCGATATACCATAAATAGGGCATGATCTATCTTAAAGTTTTTGATAAAAAAAGCATAGCGATCGCGGGCAGATATTTGGATAGACTCTAATTCATTATTTTCAAAAAGCCCTTTTACATACAAGGGGATTGCGCCTTGAAACCGAAGACTGCAAACGCCAAAATCGAATGCTTGCATTTGGATGCTTTCATAATCAGGATCAAATCCGCCTAAAATTTCCCAGGTCGATTTTCTAATAGCAAACTGATTGGGGTTGATTCGCCAACTCACACATTGATCCAAGTTATCAAAATCAGTACCATACCAAAACAATACCGATCCTTGTATCGCAATTTCGGGAAAGGCGTTCTTATAGCCTTGTTCAAAAGAGCTGTGCCATATGTCACCGTATCCTTCTGCTAAAACATCTAATTTTTGGGTTTCTAAATTCCCGTTATAGAGTATGATTTCGCCTCCGGCAGTTTTGTATTCTTTTAAAACCATTTGTGTATCATAAATTAATCTGCCTGAAAAACAGTGTCCTCATCCAAAAAATCAGCAAAAATACCGGAGCAGAAGCTGTGTTTTTTTGTGCAATTACTACCTTAGTTTCAAATGTATAACTATTCGTTTAAAAATTACTAATGATGTCTTGATAAAAATTGCTGGTTTGAATCGAAATTGTTTTGCTGTCAAAATTTTGCTCTACCATAGCTCTAGCGGCTTTTCCCATATGTATTGCTCGCTGACTATCTGCCATTAATTCCACTATTTTCTGGACATACAACGCATGATTTTTGGGATGAATACAATAGCCACTGATGCCGTCCTCGAGGAGTTCTGTTGACCAGCCAAAATTGCTAGTGAGTACTGGTTTTTGCATGGCCATGGCTTCTAGGGTTACCATGCCTTGGGTTTCGGCCAAACTAGGCAAGACACAAAGGTGGGCTTGTGCAATATAGGCTTGTATTTGTTCATACGGAACTTTGCCTGTATATTGAACTCGATCTAAAACAGCCGCTGGTAGATTTTTTTGCAGCTCATTCCAAGTAGAATCAGCGCCTGATTGAATATCGGGAGCATCGGCACCCACCAAAACTAAACGAGCAGTTGGCTGAACTACAAGTAGTTGTTTGAAAATTTCTATCAATTCAAACACTCCTTTTTTGCGAATTAGCGTACCAAAATAAGCGATTAGTCCGGGTTCAAACGCAGCGGGATTGGGATTGGCAAACTGACTAATTCTTATGCCGTTGGGAATTATTACTGTTTTTATTTCTTTTAACCGGAAAATAAATTGGGTAATTTCAGCAGCAAAATGAGTGGGGGAAGAAAAGGCAACTGCTTGTCGCATTGCCCATTTTTCGAATATAAAATTCTTTAATTTTTGGGACCTACCTTCCAAATGACAAAAATAGGCATCGGTGCCGTGAAACCGAATTACCAAGGGCGCATTGAGCCGCATACAAGCGGTGATTCCAGTCCAATCAGGCGCTTCAATGAGTTGAATCTGTTGATTAGCAATGCAATTATTTACATAGCGTTGAATAAATTTTCGGTAAAAATACCAGCCTCCAAAAGAATATTTTTTAAACGGAATAAAATGCAGTTGCACGCCTTGGTCGTCCAAAACTTGTGCACTGCGTTGACCATACACAAAAACGACTACCCGATGGCCCAATGCAACAAGATCACGGGCACTATTTTGAATGCTACTGCCAATTCCCCCACTTGCCTTACAAAGGGGATGGGGATATTCGGGGGTGAGCAAACCAATTGTCATTTCCATTTTTGTATAAAATCAGCGAGGGGTAAATAAAAATCGGCAGCATGGGTTTCTACTTGTTCGGCAGGCCAGTTCCACCAAGCGATTGCCAATAAATCTTGAATCTGTTCGGGGCTGTGTTTCATTTTTACCACTCGTGCCGGAACGCCTCCCACAACAGAATAGGGTGGAACATCTGTTGTAACCACAGCCCCTGCCATGACAGTTGCACCCGAACCGATATTCACTTCTGGTACTATAGTTGCATTCATACCGATCCAAACGTCGTGACCAATTTCGGTGTGGTGGGCTATCGATGGAAATTTACTTGTTTTGAAATCTTCTATTCTTTGATTTTGAAATCGAACAGACTTGTTTTTCAACTGATCTAAATGCGGAAATGAGCTGATTTCACTTTGTTGATGAAATCCATCATCGAGTATAAAATGTACGTCGTTGGCAATGGAACAATAGGAGCCAATTGTCAAGGATGAATTGGGATACCATTGCCAAACAAAAGCGCCATTGTGGTATGTTTTATAGCCGATGGTTGTATTTTTGGCCCGATCTAAATAGACCTTTTGCTGGCGCATCAGGAATCGATAATATTCAATTCCTAGCAGTTTCCACAATACATTTCGGAGCGTATTTTTCACGGCGTTGGATTAGGAGTTAGGAAGTACAACATAACTAGCTGCACCTTGGTGAGAAATAACCGAAGCCAAGGGAGCCGCTACCACCGACTGATCGGCTACATCAAATGCAACCACCGCGTTGGCACCAATGAGCGCGTCGTTCCCGATGCTGATGCCGCCCAAAATCACGCAATTGGGCCCCATAAAAACCCGATTTCCAATAGTGGGTACACCGGTGTTTTTTCCGCGATTCAATACGCCAATGGTCATGCCTTGAGAAAGATTACAGTGTTCACCAAGTACCGCGTCTCCGTGGATGACAATTCCTCCAAAATGTCCAATGTATAGGCCCTTTCCGATGGAAGTGCGATAGGAAATATCAAAGCCGTATTTGTATTTCATTTTTCGCCAGCCCATAAAAAAAATAAAAAAAAGCAAGCGATTTTTACGTCGAAAATATTGTGTGCAACGAAAATAGGTTAGGAACTTTAAACCGGGATTGGGTTGCCACCAAAACACCTGAAATAAAATACCCAGTGATAGTTTTTTGAACCCACAGCGTGCATAATCAGCCAAAAGAATTTCTCGTAACATCTGTTTAATTTAGCAGTTCATCAAAGGTATTCCAAATGCGTTCAGAAGCCAATTGAGCCGGTTGTTGGTTTATTTTTTCAAACCAAACTTGTGCTTGGTTAACCACTACTGGCTCCGTATTCGATACCATTTTTACAATCACTCCTTCCATTGCTGCTGCCGAATCAATCCAGTGGACTGCTGTTGCAGAAGGCATCGATCGGAAGTGGATAAAGTTATAAATTTTTAGCACAGACCAATCGGCCACAGCGCAGTTTGCTGCATCATACCGAATGTATGCACAAGCTTTGCCTTGGGTAACAAAGTCAAACACCATGGAAGAGCCCAAATTGACAACAAATTCAGTGTGAATAACTGTATTTACTAGTAGTTGTGTATCGGCTTGCGTGGGTAAAATAGTATTCCAATCAACTCCTTGTTTTTCCCAGTTGGGGGCAACGGAAACCAGACAATCTTTAAATTCGTCGAGCACCGCATCATAACGGTCGGAAAAATCAACCGGGCAGCGGCGAAACAAAATTCCTAGAGCCTGTCCTTTCTCATTCAATTTGCGAACCGCTCTTGCCAGATCAGCCAAATATATGGGGTCATTGGGCGAAGTAGTTATGTCATCCCCCGAAAAACAAATGTATTTTTTGGTTACATCCAAACCGTGTTTAATAAAAAATTCATCCCTTGACTGAATCAAGGAATTGTCATAATGCGATTCAAATTGGGGAGTGCCGGTGATTTTAATTTGCGCATCGGCTACTTGTGGATAATAATACTGCAATTCAGATTTCATGTGTTGGCTCCAAACCAAGTAATAATCGGGTTGCACCAATTTGGTTCCTTTGGGTAAATTATCCCACGAAAAAATAAAAGTTGCTGTAGGGATTTGCAGCGATTGAGCCGACATAATCGGAGCCAGGGCTAAGGATAAACGCTGATTGGTGCAAAACAACAAATCGGGTTTTTCTTGTTGTAACAATTCCAAACAATACGAATAGTATGGTGTTTTCTTTTCTAAATAGGCCAGCAATCGTTGTATGCGCAACAAGCCTTTTTGGGATTGGTTCGGGAAAATAAGCAAAGAGAGTAAAAACTTCTTTACCCACGCAGGCGCAGTTTTGGGCGAACTTGGAAATCTATAGCTGTCATACACTGCATCTTGACTTTGCTGTTTGTTTAAGGTTAATTCAATTTGAATTTGCGCATTTTTAACCAACTCAGACCAGCGGTGATTTTTAGCACGAGGAATCTTAATTTCTGTGTATCCCATGTCTGAAAGTGCGAATGGGCTCGCATTCCAAAACACGACTTCATAACCCCTCGCCTTTCCTAACGCATAAAACTGAGTAAACGCAAAATTGCGCAAACCCACTCCGTCGGCTAGAAAAATAAAGAGTTTTTTTGGTCGCATAGCAATGTTTTATTTGCAGCAGATGAAGTGTTTCCAATTAAAACAAACGCCTAATTAGTACCCATTTACTTTGACTTCATTCTTTACCGGCTGACAACTACACATTCAAAATACAATAAAAAACGCATTCGAACTGAAAATTTCCAGCCCCACAAATTAACAAATAAATAGTGTGTAAAACTGACTTTTTAGTAAGAAACTAAAGCGAATCTGTGGGACAAACAACAATCTTTTAAAGTCAAAAATTTGTGCTTTCGCAAACGCATGCAACGCAGTTCTTCCGGTAATAACTTATGAACCTAAAAAACTGAACGAAAATACGTTGACTGTAATCTTGTTAAAAAATTACTATAAATCGTGTTTGCCGCTGCGCAAATTACTTGCTTCTATGGGTTGTCGCGAAATTGTTTTTGGGCGGAGCGTTGCCAAAAGGAAGGGTTAGCCAAGGTTTCCATGAACTGTTGTGCGCTTCGTCCTTCGCCAAATTGAGTAGGGTTTTCTGGAGTTGCTTGTCGTGAAACTGAATCTATCGCCGCTAGAATTGCCTGTTGTTGGTAGGGTACATGATGAATGCAAGGATGAGCAGCCCGGTTTTGTTGCCGTGAACCAATATTAATCGCAGGCACTCCATAACTTGGTGCTTCGCGGATGCCGGCACTGCTGTTTCCAATGATAAAATCGGCCTGTTTGAGCAATTGTAAAAAATATTCAAAACGCAATGACGGAAACAATTTGAATCGCGGATTTACCTGCAAAGACTTGTAGGCATTAAAGATATGGGTGTTTCCCATGTCGTTATTGGGATAGACCACTACATAATTTCGGTTGTCGGCCAAAAGTGCAGCAACGAATTGCTGGGCATGTGTTTCCAGCTGAGAAACTTCGGTTGTAACAGGATGAAACAATACAATCGCATACTGTTCAAAAGGAATTTCGTAGTATGCTTTAACCGTTTCTATCTGAGGCAATTGATCCGAAAACATGATGTCAAGATCGGGTGAACCAATTTCAAAGATACTCGACGGTTCCTCGCCCATTTGCTGCAAACGATTTTTGGCTTCGTTATTGGACACAAAATGCAAATGACTCAATTTGCTCACACTGTGCCGAATGAGCTCATCAATGGTGCCTGATAGCTCTCCACCCTCAATATGGGCTACTAAAAAATTATTTAACGATCCTACAATAGCACCAGCTAAGGTCTCCACACGATCGCCATGCACCACAATCAAATCGGGCTGCAAGCTTTTGCAATAGGCAGAAAATCCCTCGATGGTTTTGGCCAAGGTGAGGTCCATAGTCGATTCGTGGGTGTGATTCTCAAAAGTATGGATATTGGTAAATGCGCAGCGTTGAATTTCGATGAGCGTATAGCCATATAATTCTTGCATATGCATACCGGTAACAAACACAAAAACTTCGTAGTCTGGGTGTTGTTCGAGCTGTTGCAACAACGGTTTAATTTTGCCGAAATCGGCTCGAGTACCAGTTAGAAAAACTATTTTTTTCATAGGCTAATTGGCCACATCGTCCCAACTTAATTGAGTGTCAACTGGAATATTTTTGGTGGCACATTGCCCTAAAATTGAATCAAAATGTTCGGCCAAAATGGGCCCTGTTCCCGGCCGTTTCACCCAAATGTTGTGTTTGGTATACGGTTCACCCGCTGCAATTGGTGCAATAGTACACACGGTTGCAAACGCAAAATCGATGGTCACTTGTTCTTCTAGAGCGGGTTCTTTTACACCACCGCGCATCTGCCAAATTTCGTGACTACCTTGTATCAATTGGGCCGTAGTGGGTTCGTCCATGCTGCACACAATATCTGGTCCTTGCCGATTCATGTGGTCGGTAAAATGGCGTTCCAAAATTGATCCGCCCAAAGCCACGGCGGCCAAACAGGCATTGTTATTGAGCGTGTGATCACTCAATCCAAACACTCTGTTTGAAAAGGCTTCGTGCATTTGCTTCATCGCGCCAAGGCGAACCAAATGAGTGGGTGTAGGATATAAATTGGTGGTGTGCAACAAAGCAACAGGCACCTGGTATTTGTCAAAAATGGCTACCGCTTTTTGAATACTTTCTACCGTATTCATGCCTGTGCTCAAAATGACTGGTTTTCCAAAAGAGGCAATGTGCTCCAACAACGGATAATTGTTGCATTCGCCCGAACCAATTTTGTAGGCTGGAACGTTAAATTTTTCCAAGCGGTTGGCAGCGGCACGTGAAAAAGGGGTTGAGATAAAAATCATTCCTTTGGCTTGCACATATTGCATGAGGGCAAATTCGTCGTCTTCGTTGAGCGAACAGCGTTCCATGATTTCATAGATCGAAACATCGGCATTTCCGGGGATCACTTTTTTGGCGGCCCCACTCATTTCGTCTGCTACAATATGGGTTTGGTGTTTCACGATTTCGACACCCGCACGAGCAGCAGCATCAACAAATTGTTTGGCCAATTCGAGCGAACCCTCGTGGTTGATGCCAATTTCGGCAATTACAACCGGTGGATAATCAGAACCAATATTTCGGCCCGCTATAGTGATGGATGGATTCATATTAACTAATCTGTTTTTGGACTACATATTCGGCATATTCAAAATCAGCCAGGGTATCGATGTCTACCTGCGCAAACGGATGCTCCACTGCAAAGGGAACGGCATCAGAATTAAACACCAGATCTTGTTGCAATACGGCCGGTGTAGTAATATACAACAAGCCATTTTCAAAATACAAGGGCTCCAGATCTTGGCTGCGTTGGCCAATGGAATAATTAAACGGATAAAAACGATGGTTGTCGAGCTTCCCTAATTTATGCTGCGATCGGCTCACCGTAAACAAACTGCTGGCCGCTTGTTGGGTATATAAGGCATACGCCTCTGGCAATAAATTGGCGGGGCGCAACGGATTTGTGGGTTGCAACAGACAAATGGTTTCTACTGTGTTTTCCAGTTGAGCAAGCGCATGTTGCAAGCAGGTATAGGTTGGCGATTCGTCAGTGGCCAATTCGTTTGGTCGGTCAATAACCTGAGCGCCAAATTCAAGGGCTACAGCTTTGCATTCGGGATCATTCGTCGAGACAAAAACTGCCTCGATCAAGTCGGAAAA
Source organism: Flavobacterium psychrophilum (assembly GCA_945869365.1). Lineage (GTDB taxonomy): Bacteria > Bacteroidota > Bacteroidia > Flavobacteriales > Flavobacteriaceae > Flavobacterium > Flavobacterium psychrophilum_J. The sequence continues at coordinate 15,466 of CAMBOW010000008.1, forward strand.
CTGTTGGGCATACCGAATGCTGTGCGCCAACAAGGGAATTCCGCCCAGCAATTTGGTGTTTTTTCCTGCCAATCGTTTGGAACCTCCGCGTGCCGGAATGAGTGCAATGTTCTTCATACTACTGCTCGTAAAGCCGAGTAAAAATAACTATTTTTCTGGATTCCAATAGATTTTGGCTTCGTTTAATTCTAGGAATTGTTTGAAAAGAGCTGCCTGTAATGGGCTGCGATTTTGAATTATCAAAGGCAGCTGCCTAAACAAATCAAACAATGCCCCAAAAAGGGGTTTGACTATCTTGAGCTGCCGCTTCCAAATTAATTTTTGCAGTTGCTTTGCAAGCGAATAAAACCAATAATAGATGGCTTGTCGCAACGGATAGAGTAAAAAAATCGTATACCAACCTGCACGCAAGGAATAACGGTAACGAAAAATAAATTCTGCTTTGTTTTGTGCACGTTTGGACTGATCTACCCGATGGTGGACCAAAATTTGCGGCACATACTGCACCGTAAATCCTTGATGATACAACTGAAGAGCAGCCCAGAATTCTTCGCCATAAAACTGAAACCATTCGGGGTAATTTGGTATAGCGTTCCAAGCAGTCTTTCGCCATACATGGCCACATCCCACATAACTGTTTACCGCTTGGGGTACATCAGAGGAAACCGTTGATTTGGGCAATTGTGTGGACCAAAAAATACGAAAGGCCAATACGCCAAAACGGGGTTGAGCGGCAAAGTTTTGCTCAATCAATTCGAGCACCCTATCGCTTAAAAAATGGGCGTCATCGTCTAGGGAAATTAAATAGTCGGCATCTACTTTGTTGAGTAGTTGATTTCTGCAATACAAATACCCTTTAGATTTTTCATTTCGCCAAAGTTCAACCGCTGGAAAATGATCTTGAATAACTTGCGAAGTTCCATCGGTCGAGCCATCGTCAAATACTACGCAGCGCACAGCAGGATTGGCTATATAGACCGCTAGCGATTCCAAAGTGAATTGCAGCTCTTGGCACCGATTTTTGGTTGCAATGAGGAAGGCAAAAGTAGCGGTTGAAGATTCCATTTACATCGGAATTAATAGGAAGTAGCTTGAGCTTTTGTCAAACCTTTGTTGCGATAAAACCAAGTTTTCACAACCCGTATTTTTAAAATCTTTTTAAATAATTTGTGTTTTACCAATAGAGAAATTGCAGACGCAGTTGATAAAGGAACTTCCGGAATAGCTGGAAGAAGGGCTTGTTCTTGAACAAATTTGATGTCGTTCATCCAAGGCTCGAAGACGTTGCCCATGTGGTAGGCAAAATTGGCATAAGTAGTGAGACGCCAGGTGTTTTTTCGCCAAGCCAACTCGTCGAGATGAGTTTCGCTAGTTCCGCCCATTTTATATTCGGTAAACGATTGAATCGAATCAAACAACGCGCGCTTATAAGTAGCCACAAAATGGCCCGAACCCACATAAGCTGTAATTCCTGAAACTGATTTTACACCCAACGTATGTTGACCATGCACCGGATTGGAGGGTCCCCAACCAAGGCTCTGGTGAAATTTTTCAATCGAGAGTGGATCGTGCACCGGAATAAAACGAAGTTGATTAGAAGCAAATAAATCAAACAATACATTAGAACAATGCTGTAAAAACAAACGATATTGTGGAACAATTCCCACCACACCAGCTTTTGGAAAAGCCAAAAACACGTCATGGGTAGCTTGTTGCCAACCAGACAAAAACAGGACGTCACTATCGGCCAAGGTAACCAAGGCTTGTCGGTGACCCACAGTACCTTTGAGTAAGGCATTTACTTTTCCGATTGCAGCCGTATGTATGAGTTCGTGAATTTTTCCTTGCTCCCATAACAGGGTTAAATAGTGCGCAGTAATTGTATCGCTGCCATTGTTAACCACGGTGATAAAGGTAGCCGAATGGCTTGTTGATAGCACTGATTCCAAGCACTTTTGTAGCACGTGTAAACTGTCTGCAAAATATCCGTCTTGCTGCGGTATATGCACTGGAATTACCACCTGATGGGTAAAATTACCTTGTGCAAGCGGTTGGTCTTTATTTGGATTATAGCCTATGCGCATACTTATAGGGTGGTGTCGATGTAAAATAAATTACCCAAATCTTGGTGTATCACCGACTTGGCTAGCAAGCGATAATTGACTCCTTCAAGGAATTGGGTGAGCGGTGAATGCAAATCAGCTGCCAGAGGCGTATCGGTTTCGATCACTACTAGTTTGGGGCGAAAACGATTCCAGTCGTTGGTTTTCAGCACCTCGAGATCATAGCCTTCGACATCAATATCAAAAAAATCCAATCGGTCAGTGGCTGTTAAATGCTTAGACAAAACCGAGTCCAAGCGATAGACGGGTATCGATTTTACCGCTTTGATCTGTGCGGTCAACTGGTGTTTTTCGAGAAATGAACGGTCCAAGGTATTCATGGAACTGTGCGGATCATTCAGCATATAGTAATCCAGCGGGTCTTGTTGGTCTCCGATGGCACAATTTTCAAAAATATCGGTGGGCCGATAACGGGAATAGAGTTGTTGCAATTCGGAATTGGGATCGATGCAAATGCCTTTCCATCCGCGCAAATAAAAATAATAGGTATTGGATGCTTTATACGGATGCCAGCAACCCACATCTACATAGGCACCCGGCGAAGTAGATTGGATCAACTTCATGAGCTGAATGTCGTCGCCCGTTTTGGAGAAACTCACCTGGTATTTTTTATACAGGATACTGCGAATTTTATCTGCGATCATTGAGCAGTCCAATTTTGAGTTAGTAAATAGGCCCCGTGTTTGCGGGCAATAGGCATTTGTCCGGTTTTATAGAAATCAGAAGAAATCACTTCGAGCTCAAAGGCATCGGTAATTTCATCACAAAATCCATTTTTAAAGGACATCCAAGTGGTCGCGCGGTACTTTCCCTCGGTGAGTGTAAACTGAGGTAATTCGCAGCTAATGTGCTTAATATCAGTGGAAGCTTCACGATCAAATTGGTCATCATAGCGGTTGGACAAGGTGAAAACCGGGAAATTTAATTCGTTGCGAAACACCACATAAAAAGCCAAGGCTCCGATGTCTTTTTTTGGAATTGTTCGGTTGAGGCTAAAACGCATGCGAACGGGATTGCCCACCACCAATTGCTGTTGCAGGCTGTCATTATCATCAAGAGTTATGGATTCTATAAACAAATCACCTTCGGTTTTTCGGTTAGAGAAAGCAATAGCGGGAAACAAATCAGTTTTTAAATACTGCTGAATGGCTTGTTCGGTAGGGAATTTTTCTGAAATATAGCCTTGGTTCATAATTAATACCGAATTGGTCAAGGCTGTAATGGCCGTCATGTCGTGGCTTACAAACAAAATGGTACGCCCCTCTCCTCTTGAAATGGCTTGCATTTTACCGATGGCTTTTTTCTGAAATTCGGCATCACCTACTGCCAACACCTCATCTACGATGAGAATTTCGGGTTCTAAATGCGCGGCCACGGCAAAAGCCAAACGCACAGTCATTCCGCTACTGAATCGTTTTACAGGTGTATCAATGTAACGTTCGCAACCAGAAAAATCTATTATTTCGTCTAGTTTGGAACGAATCTCGCTACGGGTCATACCCAAAATAGCTCCATTCAAGTAGATATTTTCTCGGCCAGTTAATTCGGCGTGAAAGCCTGTGCCCACTTCGAGTAAACTGGCTACACGGCCTTTGATTCTGATTTCGCCACTAGTGGGACTCGTGATGCGGGAAAGCACTTTGAGTAAGGTGCTTTTCCCAGCTCCATTTTTCCCAATTATGCCTACAGCCTCGCCTTGATTCACTTGAAAATTAATGTCTTTGAGCGACCAAACCACATTGCTTTCGCTTTTACTGCTGCGGTCATTGGTTTCGCCTACTTTGAGAAAAGGATCGGATTTTCCTAGAATTTTTGTGGTCCAAAATCGCTCTACATCACGCGACAAGGTTCCTGTACCAATTTGGCCAATTTGATAGGCTTTGGAAAGCTGTTCGACTTCTATAACTACATCTGACATTATATGGTATCTACGAAATTTTTCTCTGTTTTATTAAAAATAATAATGCCTAAAAACAGCACTATTAAGGTTACAATTACGGAGTAGCAAATGCTCCAAGTTGTAAATTCTCCTTTACCTAAAAAAGCATATCGAAACGCTTCAATAATTCCAGTCATTGGATTGAGTTCTACCCATGTACCATAACCTTTCTCTCTGGCAAAACTCAGCGGATAAATTACTGTTGTTCCATACATTACTAGTTGAACTCCAAAAGTAACTAAAAACGTTAAATCTCTATATTTGGTGGTCATTGCTGTTATAATTAATCCAAATCCAAATCCTAATAAAGCCATTAACAAAACCAAAAACGGAAATAAAAACAAACCGTATGAAGGCGCAAAAGAGATGCCTGGTGTTGGATATAAGTAAAAATAAACCATCATAGCAATCATCAACAATAATTGCACAACAAAGCGCACTAAGTTACTTACAACAATACTTAACGGCATGATCAATCTTGGAAAATAAACTTTTCCGAAAATGGAAGCGTTATCTCTGAACACTGTGCTTGTTTTGGTTAGGCAATCGGAGAAGTAATTCCAAGCGGTGATTCCTGTTAAATAAAACAATTGTTGTGGCAAGCCGTCGGTGCTTATTTTGGCAAGATTACCAAATACAAAGGTAAATACCAAAGTTGTAAAAAGAGGTTGTATGAAAAACCATAACGGGCCAAAAACAGTTTGTTTGTAAAAACTAATAAAATCGCGTTTTACAAATAAAAATAAAAGGTCACGATACTGCCATAAATCTTGGATTTTCATATCCAATACGGGCGATTTGGCCTTAATAATTAAATCCCATTCGGGTTGGGTGTTTTGTGCGTTCATGGGAGACGTTCCTAACATAGCTGGACAAATATAAGAAAACCAATCGGTTAAAAGCACGTGTAAATAGTGTTGAAAATAGCGATTTTCACTGAAGCAAATTTGCAGTTTACAATAAAATAATGCAACCAACAAAAACTATTTACTTAGATTAGCCCAATTAAAAAAAAGTATGTTTCCATTCCTCAGTAGAAAACCTTTTTTGAATGACTTACTACCCAGTAACCATGTGGACATTCATGCCCATTTGTTACCAGGAATTGACGACGGCGCTAAAACTATAGAAGATTCAATTGAATTAATGACTGGCATGCAAGCGCTAGGTATTGATCAATTTATCGCTACACCCCACGTAATGACTGCTATTTGGGAAAATACTCGCGCTGGTATTGAAGCAAATTTTGAATCCACCACCAACCAATTAGAGGCGGCCAATCAAAATTTCTCGTTACGCCCTGCTGCCGAATATTTATTGGACGGTACTTTCTTGGAGTTAATGCACAAGGAACCCTTACTGACACTCAAAGACAACTACGTTTTGGTAGAAATGTCCTACTTGAGTGCCCCGATTCAATTGTATGATATTATTTTTGAAATTCAAATAGAAGGGTATAAACCTGTTTTGGCCCATCCAGAACGCTATATATTTTACCACCAAAATACTCGAGAATACCATAAACTGAAGCAACAAGGCTGTTTATTTCAGCTCAATTTATTGTCAGTTGTAGGCTATTATGGGGCCAATGTTGCCCAAGCTGCTGAAACGATTTTGCAAAAGGGAATGTATGATTTTGTGGGTACCGATGTGCATCATCAAAATCACCTGAAAGGCTTATCCCAACGCATCAAAACCAAAGGCCTAGAAAATCTGAAGGAGGCCATGTCAAATAATCAACTATTTAGAACTAAATAATACTAAAAAACAGCTTAGTGAATTACTTCAAACTAAGCTGTTTTTTTATGATTATTTATTTTTTTCTTGGCAAATGGATTAGAGAACCACGGTTTTTTCTCTTCCTCTACCCCGTAGCCGTAGCCATAACCGTAGCCATAACCGTAGCCATAACCGTAGCCATAGCCGTATCCGTATCCATAGCCGTAGGCTTTTCGCCAAACCGTTCGATTTAATAGAATCGACATGTTGGGTAATTTTTTCTCGATAAAGAATCCCTCTATCACTTTCAAGAAGCGCTTGTCCAAGTAATTGGAACGGATCACATAGATAAAGGCATCGGCATATTTGGCCACTAAGGTGGTATCTGTAACCAAGGTAATTGGCGCCGTATCTACAACAATATAATCATATTCTTGCTTGATTTGCGCAAACAATTCTCCCAAACGAGAATTCATCAGCAAATCAACCGGATTGGGTGGAATTACGCCAGATGGCAAAATATAAAGATTGTTGAGTTCTTCGATTTTTACGATGTAATCGTTTATGTTTTCGCTGTTTTTAACCAAAAAGTTCGTCAATCCCTTACTTGGTAATTTTACATACCGGTCAATTTTTGGATTCCGAATATCTAAACCAATTAACAACACCTTTTTATTGGTCATGGCAATGGTAGTGGCCAAGTTCATGGTTACGAAAGTTTTTCCTTCTTTGGGCAAAGTTGACGTTACAAAAACCGTTTTGGCTTGACCTTCTGGGACTGCGCTAAGCATAAAGTCTAAGTTGGTGCGCACAATTCGTATCGCCTCGGCCGAGCTCGAACGACTGGACGCCTTGAAAATTTCATCTTCATTATCTGATTCGGGTACATCACCCAAAAACGGAACCAGTATTTTACCCTCGATATCTTGGCGGTATTTTACTTTGGTGTCAAATAAATCTAAAATGTAAATCAATGAAATAGGCAACAAAATTCCTCCAGCAAAAAACAAAATATACACAATGTATTTAATGGGCGAAACCGGTGCCGAAGTTGCCATGGCTGCATCAATAATTTTGGCATTTGGCGCAGTAACAGATAGAGAAATGGCCAATTCTTCGCGTTTTTGCAACAAGTACAAATACAAGGTTTCTTTGATTTTTTGTTGGCGATCTATGATCCGGAATTCACGTTCTTGGGTAGGTACTCTCGAAATTTTGGCCTGATTCAGGTTATTTTGTTTTTCAATATCCACCAACTTGATTTTCAATCCAGTTTGCAAACGATTTAAACTCTCTTTGATGCCTTGGCTCAATTCGGCAATTTTTTGATCCAAATTGATCATGATGGCATTTTTGGGAGTGCCGTCTTTACTCACACGGTTGCGTTGCAACACCAAATCGTTATGCTGAATAATTTGTGGTGTGGCCGTATTTCCTTCTTCGGGCAAAATATTCACCGGAATCAGTTCGCCTTTGGTTTTGGTTTTCATGAAATCAATCATGGAAGCCACTATTTTAATTTGTGTCTCGGTCTCAATGGACGCTTTCTCAAAATAGGAGGAATTCTGCAAAAAGATTCCCGATTCTGACGCAATGTCTGTCAACTTATTGGCTTTTTTAAACCCTTCGGCATCTTTTTCTACATCACCCAATTCTTCAGATATAATGCGCAATCGGTTTTCAACAAAGGCTTGTGTTGTTTCGGACACGTATTTTTTATCGGCTATCGCGTCTTCGTTGTAGATTTCAATAATTGTATTTAATAAATCTTCGGCTTTTTTGCGCACCGGATCATTTACGCTCAATTCGACTACGTTTGTATTTTTGTTAAGTGGGGCAATGGCTAAGCGAGAACGATAGCCTTCCACCACATCTTTGAGGCGTTTTTTGAATACCGTTATCACAAAATTCTTGTCGGCCTTTATGGCAAAATGAACGGTTTTATTGACTATAATTTGCTTGCCATTCACTGGAACAACCGCGCCGTAGGAGAACGTACCAATTTTATTTTTGTCTTTAATACTCAACTCAAAACTGTTGTTGTCTTTGGCTTTAATCACATAAGAAATTGCCAAATTATCAACCTGATCTGAATTACTCAAGAAAACCAATTTTATTGGCGATTCGTTATACAATTCAACATCTTTCACACGAGCTTCTTCAAAATATATCAAATCAAAATTTAATTGTTTGAGTGATTTTTCTATTACGGTTCTCGATTTTAAGATTTGAATTTCGTTGTCTACGTTGCTTTTCACGCCAGTGAGTAAGCCCAAATCAGAGAAAGCTTGTAATTCTGATTGTACCCCGCCTTTGGATTCGTCTTTCACCAAAATACTGGCAGAAGCTCTGTACATGGGCACCGTATATCGGATATACAAAAAAGCCAACATCAAACTCAAAATGGCACCGGCAACTATCCATTTCCAGTGAATGAAGTATTTTTCTATTTGTTCGCTAATGTTGAGACTTTTGTCTCTGTTTTCGGTAACTAAATTCTGAAGTTTTTGCATGAATATAGACGGTTAATTAGCGAAGTAATACAACAATTAGGGTAACCAATACAGAAATAGCAGATATGGTTGCCGTAACATTTGGCCCTATTACAGAGGCATTTACCCTTGTTTTATTGGGCTCTACAACCACAATATCGTTTTGAGCCAAATAGTAAAAAGGAGAATTTAAAAAATCAGATTTTGTGATATCTACGCGATTGTACGTTTTTTTACCCTCGGCTTCACGAATAATCAAGATGTTGTTTCGTTTGCCATAAATTGTTAAATCGCCCGCCATACTAATCGCTTCTAAGAGCGTGATGCGTTCACTACTCAGGGTGAATGAACTGGGTTTTAATACTTCGCCCAAAATTGAAACTTTAAAATTTAATATACGAAGATTGATAATCGGGTTTTTAATGTACTCCCCAACAGCGGTAACCAATTTGGCAGTAGCTTCTGTTCGGGTGAGTCCGCCCAACTTTAACTTTCCAATAACCGGAAATTCGATGTAGCCAAAATTGTCAACTAAATAGGTTTTGATTCCGTTTTGGTTGTTGTTGATTTCGTAATTTCCTTGAATTTGCGGCAAATTAAACGGAACGGAGAGCTCGGGGTTTTCAGCTGAAACAATAATGCTGAGTAAATCATCGGGTTGTAATTTCGGTTCGTAGAGGGTAGAACTGTCGTAGCTTTTGGTTTGGTCTATATCTTGTAGGTATACAACCTTCTTCTTAGAAGCACAGGAAAGTAAAAGAGTTAAGGAAAATACAAGTAGGACTATTTTTTTCATAATAATATACTAAAGGCTAATTATCTAAAGTTTCAAATTCCGAATTCATGCTAATATATTCTGGTACAATTTTTTTCATTTGAACCACTATTTCGCTGGTCGAAGCGTCATGCATTTGGTGAATAAGTGCCCTAATTTCGTCACGAATTTCGGTATGATTTTCTGCTATTTCTTCGGCAATTACAATTTTTTCATTGGGAGTTGGCAATGTTTTGGAAGTATCATTAAGCAACTCTTCGTATAATTTTTCGCCGGGACGCAAGCCAATCACTTTGATTTTAATATCCTTCTCGGGAACAAATCCTGCCAAGCGAATCATTTTGTGCGCCAAGTCAATAATTTTTACCGGCTCACCCATGTCAAATATAAAAATCTCACCGCCGTTTCCTATCGCAGATGCTTCAAGAACCAATTGACAGGCTTCTGGTATGGTCATGAAATAACGAATGATATCGGGATGCGTAATGGTTAAGGGTCCACCTTCTTTAATTTGTTTGGTAAACAACGGCACAATTGATCCGTTTGACCCCAACACATTTCCAAAACGTGTGGTCATGAATTTGGTGCAAACTTCCTTGCTTTTGACATCAATGTGGTGAAGCGATTGAATATATTTTTCGGCAATTCGCTTACTCGCACCCATCACATTGCTCGGATTCACGGCTTTATCTGTAGAAATCATTACAAAGCGTTGCACTGCATATTTGAGGGCTAAATCAGCTAAGTTCATAGTGCCCAAGACATTGGTGTATATGGCTTGCATTGGATTGGACTCCATTAAGGGCACATGTTTATATGCGGCAGCGTGGTAAACCACGTCGGGTTTATAATTTAGGAATACTTTTTCTAGTGAACTTTTGTCGCGAATATCAACTAAAAAAGAACGTAAAGGTATGTCATTGACTTCTTCTAATTCCAATTGAAGGTGATGTAAAGGGGTCTCCGCTTGATCTACTAAAATTATTTTTGCAGGATTAAATAACATCACTTGGCGCACAATTTCACTGCCAATAGATCCGGCAGCACCGGTAACCAAAACTTTTTTGCCATTAATTGTAGAAGAAATATTCTCGGTTTGAAGTTCGATGGGTTTTCGTCCCAATAAATCTAAAATATCAAAATTCTTAATTTGGGTAGAAATTTGTTCTTGGTCTTCCCAATCGGTAATTAAAGGAACGGTAAATACTTTAAAATTAAATTCCAAGCATTCCTCAACCAGCGCAATTGTATCAGATTTCGAGAGGCTTTTTTCAGCAATAATTAAAGCATCCGCCTTTAAAGAGCGCAGGATTGTATAGGTTTTTCTGTTGTGCGTAACAATGGGTAAATTGAGTAGGCTTCTGCCTGATTTATTATCGCTATGGTTGTCTATGAACCCCAATAAATTAAAACGGGCGGGCATTTCAGATTTGAGTGCATTGGCCACCGAAATGGCATTGGCATCAACTCCATATATCACGGCATTGATGCGCTTTTTCTGATCTTCTAGAGAAGTATATAATTCAAATAGGTACTTGACCATGATTCGAAACAAGAACAACAACGAAAAAGCAATCACATAATTGATAAAAAGAGCGGAGGTCAAGTAAACTTTGACTCCAAAATTGAACTCCCAAAAATAATTTAACACAAACAGAAATATAAATGAGACGGTGGTGGAAAGCAACAATTTTATCCCATCAATAAATGTAGAATGCCGGATAATTCCGGAAAAGGTCCTGAAAAAAATAAAAAACAAGGCATTGACAGCTAAAATCGCCAAATTTCCGATAAGTAAAACGTCGCCGTTTTGGAACTTAATTAATAAATTAAGCAGAAGAATGTGAGTAATTACGCCAGAAAGCATAACAATAAAGACATCTATTATAAAAACTATCCATACGGGAAGATAGCCTACTGTGCGCAGTTTTTTAAGTAAGCCGCTGGTTTTGAGTGCAGTTATGAGGTAATCAAACATAACAAAATTGAAATTTGAGTTGAGCAAATTTAAACTTTTTCTCCTTATAACCGCAGTTTTTCACTAGTCAAAGAAATCAACAAGAACGCTTTCAATACTTTGACGATCTGTATCCGTGAGATTTGATCCCGAAGGCAAGCACAACCCTTGATCAAAAAGGGTTTCAGCTACTCGCTCCCCATAATAGGGATAATGAGCAAAAACCGGCTGTAAATGCATGGGTTTCCACAATGGACGTGATTCTATATTGTCTTTTTCCAAAAGCAACCGTAACTTTTCGCTGGTTTTACCACCTGTTAATAAAGGATCAATTGTAATTGCTGTTAACCAATGATTGGAAAAATAGTTTGAATTTGGTTCTTTTAAAAAGTGTATGCCCGAAATAGTGCTTAAAATAGCATAGTAAAATTCATGCATATTTCTTCTTAGGTTAACATGCCTATTTAACACTTCCATTTGTCCTCTTCCAATCCCGGCTGATATATTGCTCATTCTGTAATTGTACCCAATTTCCGAATGTTGGTAATGTGGGGCTTGATCACGGGCTTGGGTAGCCAAAAAAACAGCTTTCTCTTTAACTGCATGGCTTTTGGTGACCAAAGCACCTCCACCAGAAGTTGTAATTATTTTGTTGCCATTAAAGGACAGTACCCCTATTTCACCAAAAGTTCCACATTTTTGTCCCTTGTATGAACTACCTAGGGCTTCTGCACTATCTTCTAGTACAGGAATATTGTATTTATTGGCTACAGCACAAACTTGATCAATCTGAAAGGGCATGCCGTAGAGATGAACGGCAATTATCGCTTTTGGTTTTTTGCCTTTTTGAATCCGATCTATAATGGCTTTTTCTAAGGCAACGGGACATATATTCCAAGTTTCAGTTTCACTATCTACAAAAACAGGTGTGGCTCCCAAGTATACAATTGGATTTACAGAAGCTGAAAAAGTAAAACTTTGGCAAATTACCTCGTCTCCCGGTAGCACATTCAATAAAATAAGTCCCAAATGCAATGCTGCAGTTCCTGAACTTAATGCCGCTATTTTTGAATCTTGACCTACATATTGCTCTAAATCATTTTCAAACCCATTCACATTAGGTCCTAATGGTGCAACCCAATTGCTTTCAAAAGCTTCGTGTATGTATTTTAATTCAGTTCCACCCATATGCGGAGAGGAAAGCCATATTTTTGATAAACTCATTTAAAACTAATTTGCAGTTAACTAAATGTCTAAGGGAAAATTTGCGTAATTAACTCGTCAAGCTTGTTAATTTTTTTGTGTGGCAAATATAAGAAATCTTTAGTTAAATCTTGTTTGTGAATGTTATTTCCGGCATCAACCAAACAAATGGTCTGCCATCCCAATGCATTGGGAGAAACAAAATCCTTGGACGGATTATCGCCTACATAATAATACTGATCCGTAGTAAATTGATGAAAAACTTCAAAATTTGCCAATGAAGGTTTCGTTGAACCAAATTCTTCCGAAATCACAACTAAATCAAATATATTTTCTATGCCCAGAGCTTTTAATTTATTTCGTTGGGAAATCGAATAGCCATCTGTGATTAAACCCAAAATACAACCGCTAGCCTTGAGTTGTTCCAACAAGGTTTTACAATTATTTTCAGGGTAGTTCGGTGAATGATTGCGGTATAGTTGAAGTAAATTAGCTACAGTATACTGCGGATATAATTCGCTTACGCGAGCAAATGGATTGTCATTGCGCTGATAAGCATTCCATAAAAGAGTGTAAAGCTGGGGGTTTTGGGGATCTACTTTTTGAGCAATTTCACGGAAAGCCGATTTTAAATAATCAAGCTCTAAGGCCAGGGTGTCATCTAAATCAAAAACTACGGTTTTTGACCTCATTTTAGTGCGTAAAATTGGGCACTAATACTTCGTGGTCGTAGCGAAGCAATAATAAATTTTCTTGCCAATCTTGATACTCAGCGATTTGTTCCCCTTGCAAATATTCTTGAATTATCCACTTGGGGTAATTGGCTCCGGCGAGATAACTCAACGGAAAACCTCCGCCAAAACGGGGATTAATTTCTATCGCATATATATTTTGAGTATCGTTTTGCATAAAGACCTGCATGGTTATACAGCCTCTAAAACCGTCCACGAAGGCCATTTTTTGCCATATCGAATCTATAAATAAAGGCTTTTTGGTCACCCCTTTACTCACTTCACCATCGCGTACCTCAATGCGTTCGCGCGGAACGGCACACTTTAAATGCCCGTCCTTGCTGTAATACATATCAATCGTGTATTCGGTATGCTTGCTGTGATCAAGGTATTCTAAAAACATCAATCGATCATTCGAAAAATGCTTCTCGGTAAAATCATCGTGGTGATGTACGATAAAATTTTCTAAACTTCTGCTTCCGTCAACAGGCTTAATGTAGACCGGTAGCTTGTAATTATTTTTGTCAAATTCTTTGGCGGTATCGATTCCTTGTTTTTCGAAAAAGTCGTGGGACAATCGCTTGAAGTGGAACATATTCACCAAATGATAATCGGATACAACAATAATAATACCATGTTCGGCAAAAAGTGCTTTGTGCTCTGCCAAGGCTAAAAGTTCAGTGTCAATCGTAGGAATTACTAATGCGATGTTATTTTCTATAGCAATCGCAAGTAAATCAGTAATATAAGAAGCCGATGTAACTTTAGGTACTTGAAAACAACCATCTGATACCACACAAGCTGCAGCATAATCAGGATTTGCATCGGTTGTATAGACTTTAGATCCGGGGAAAATAAGTCTGAGTTCTTTTTGGAAGAATTTCACTAAGGAAACTCGCCTACCTGCCGAATTAATTAAAATATTTTTATTCATCCGTTATTCCCGTTAAAAGGTTCAATCGTGGCTGCATTCGCCGCATTAATTCCCTCGCTTTTAAGTACCTTTCCTATGGTTTTATAAAATATTTTGAAGTCCAAAGAAAAAGAAATATTGGTAACATACCAAATGTCAAATTCAAATTTATGGTCCCAGGAAATTGCATTGCGGCCATTCACTTGTGCCCAACCGGTTATTCCGGGTTTTACTTCGTGTCTTTTATTCTGAAAATCAGAATACAAATGCAAATAATCAGGTAATAAAGGCCGAGGGCCAATAAGGCTCATATCCCCTTTGAGTACGTTAAGAAATTGTGGTATTTCATCCAAAGAAAACTTTCGTACAAATTTTCCTACAAGAGTTAAGCGTTTGGCATCTGGCAACAACTTCCCTGAGGCATCGCGTGCATCATTCATGGTTTTGAATTTGATAATTTTAAATATCCGTTGATTTTTCCCCGGACGTTTTTGAATAAAAAAAGGACTGCCTTGGTTGGATATTGTTAGAAAAACCGCGATAAATACCAAGATAGGCGCAAGCAACAGCAATACAACTGCTGCAAAACAAAAATCACCTAGTGGCTTTACTACTTGCGTATACATTTATTTTATTTCTATTTTAAGCAAACGATTGTATTCTACTTTTAAAGCATTCCAAACTAAATTTTGGCTGTATTTTAAACATATATGTTCTCGGATTTCCAACTTTTTAGCCTCCGATATTTTTCCATTAGCCGTGAAATCTAGCATAGCCGCAACAATGGCATCCTTATTTTTTACGGGAATGATCGTTCCATTAAAACCCGATTTTATTATTTCATTACAGCCGTTCACATCGGTTACAATGCTAGGCAATCCCATCGCCCCACCTTGCAACAACACATTGGGAAAGCCTTCGCGGTAACTGGGCAAAACCAAACAATCGGCGGCGGCATAATACGGTCGTACGTCAGGTTGAAAGCCCACAAATATAGTGTTAATATTGGTTTCAATAGCCTGAATGGTTTCTAATTTTAATGGGTCTAATTTTGACTCTAAATAACCGACAATCAGTAATTTATTTTTTTTGTGCTGCAATTCAGATGCAGTAAAAGCCGCGATTAACTCGTTAATTCCCTTGTCCCCTACCAAGCGACCTACATACAAAAAAACAGTATCGTCAGGCCCAATTCCATGGGAAGTTCGCAGGGTATTTTTTTCTTCCTCCGTTGGAATTGTAAAAGAATTGGTATCAACTCCGGTAATATTTCCGTTGGCTATAATGTGTAACGGTTTTCGTGTCACCCCATATCGAATCAAGTCCGAACGAACGCCACTGCCCTCGGGGTAAATATGCGTGGCAAAGACACATAAAATGCGATCCATTTGCAACAGTAAAAAATGAGAAAGCCCTGTTTTGGTTGGAAAAATTAGCCCCGTAAACAGGTGCATCCGAATTGGCACTCCGGCAAAATAGGCTGCAACCATGCTCAATAAACCCGCTTTGGGAGAAACCGAATGCACAATGGCCGGCTTTTCTTTTTTGAATACTCGGTATAAACAAAACAAAGAAACTAGATCTTGAAAAGGACGAATGGCGCGCTGCATAGACACCGAAATGGTGCGCACCCCTTCGCGATCCCGAACAGCTTGCAAGTGGTAATCTTCTCCAGAAACTGCAATTATTTCGTGCGTTTGGTTTAAATAAGCCAATTGCCCTTTCAATAAATCATTGAGGGTAATGGCTACGGTAGCGGTGCGAATAATTTTGGCCATCTTAACCAATTAGGGTTTTTAATTCGACCAACAATTCTGCACGTTTGAGTTGCAAAAGCTCATTTTGTTCGGCCAATTGTGTTTGAATTTGCGCATGCGATATTTTCAAAGTGGCAAACATCTTTACTAATTTATCGGCCGAAACCACTTCAATTGGAATGGTATACTCGGGCATATTAAAATCAGCCATGATGCCTTTGGCTTTGTTTCCGCCGTATCCTATGGCAATGGATGGCACACAAGAGGTCAAGGAAAAAATTACCGAATGAAAACGCGTTCCCACAAAGGCATAAAAATGGGAATACACTGCTTTTAACACATCGCAAGGCAAATTTTCATCGATCCAATGTACGGCAGGATGATTCCAATCTTTTAGAATTTCTCGAATCGCGTTGCGGTCGTCTTCGTGGGCATTAGGCCCAATGGATTGGTTGCAAAACACCACTTGGTAACCCGAATCAACCAAATGCTTGGCCAAAGTTTGTACCGATTGCAGGTAGTTGGCATATAAACTTTCTGGATTAGGCAAACCTGGGAAACGCCAAGGACGAATGGTAATACCCACCAGTTTTTGTGTTGAGGGATCTAAATTGTATCGAGCAAGCAACTGCAAAGCTGCAGCTGAGGCATCCATTTGCAAATAAAATCCCAAATCGGGACTTACCTGTATTGATTCGCCCATTAATTCACCTAATTTTTGTGCCGAAAGGGCTTCGCGCGCATATACTTTATCCAGTGTAGCAAACACTGATTTAACTTGCTTGGCTACTGTAAATCCTTGAAAGGGACCATATGAATTGGGTAAAAATACTACTTTTTTCCCTAAGGCTTTTCCCAAACGCACATAGAACAAGAAAAACCACATGAGGTAGGGCGCCGTTTTTTCGCCATAGGCATGAATAAATCCGCCGCCTTTTACAAATAAGACCTCAGCCGCACGAAATTGACGCACCGATTGCACTGTTTTGGCCGAATAAAAAAAAGAAACTAAAGATTCTGAGCGACAAATGAGCAACAAAAGCCATTGGCTGCAAAAATCGAGGACCGCCCGAAAGGCCAAACGCAGAAAGGAAACCGCTGATTCTTTGATCACCTCAGCCTCATTGTGCTGCCCACGTCTGGGATGTTTGAGCAAGGTTTCGACGAGTTGATACCCTTTTGCTTCCGATTGGCCGCACAACAATTCGTGTTCTTGGGGTGTATCGCCAGTGCTCACAATGTAAATCTGGTCAAAACAATTCGTATCCTGAACCAAACGATGCGTTTCCCAAACCAAGGCTTGATCTCCTTTGTTTAAATCGGTAACTCCCGGAACGATGATGGCCGTGCGCATATTACTTTCGGATGGATTTTTGGGTACTGAATTGAATATATAAATTGAGTGCTATTCCAAAGAGAAAAGCCAGTAAAACCGTTGCTTTATAAGGTGTTTTGTCAAACATTTTATAGTCTTTGGCAAACAGTGACGAAGATACATAATGAATGGCATTGCGAAACCGCTCTTGGTAATTTAACGCAAACTTCATCTTGGCCAAACGGTAATGCGCATACGATTTTGGACTTTGTTTGTATTGATTAAACAAGTTCATTGTTAAACCATCGGGCAAATATTCTACAATGCAAAACACCTCATTACAAATGAGCAATTGGTGATTTTGTTCAATAAACAAATACAAATAACTGGTTACGGAATATTTTTCACCTTCAAAAAAAGTATAGGGCAAATATTGATTAAAAACGGCACGGTTGTGCACAAATTTGACATCACCGGCCAAGTTATGCTTTACGTATAATTCAGAAAATTTACAGGCTTTAATAGTGGGCAATGGGGCTATGATACTGCCGTCATCAAAAGCATCTAAGCCCACAATACCGGCATATTCAGGCGATCCATGTTGTTCCCAAAATATCAAAATTTTATCAATTGCATCTTTAGGCATGTAATCATCAGAATCGATGCATACACACAAGGGCGTGGTCATGAGGTGGTGAGCCGTATTGTGCGCACCCACCATGCCTTTGTTTGCTTGGTAGTGGTAGGTAATTTTAATTTTGTTTTCGGCTATAAAAGTATTTACCAATTCGGTAGTGGTATCTGATGAACCGTCGTCAATTACCAGCCATTCAAAGTCTGGATTGGTTTGTGCGCACAAGCTATCGTACAAGCGTGTTAAAATGTACGCTCTGTTGTAGGTGGGAGTAAATACGGTGATTGCTTTCATTTACTTGGCTTTTACGAGCAATACATTCAACACATAAGTAAAGGCAAAATAAAGTAAAATAATTCGGCCAATTAGTACGTGTTGTTTTTCGAAGATTTGTTTTTTTAAGAGCGGATAAATAATCACAACTCCCAATAAAAACCAGGACAAATAGGCAAATCGATTGGAAAACGAAGCGCGAATTACCAACACCCAAAAAGCATTTACCAACACGTAAATGTTATATATCTGGATATATAATTTGTCTTCTATTTTTTTGACAAAAATAAAGTACCAACCCGCAAACACGCCAGTGGCACTATACAACAAGAAGTCCCAACGAAATCCCAAGGAGCTAAATTGTTCATTAAACTCTTCTCCCCCACCCGATAAATAATCGGCTACTTTATCGTTGGCAAATATCCCTAAATTCAAAAAGAGCGTTTCGAAAAATCCACCCAACAAAAGCGATAACGGAATAGCCAATAACCATACCCGCAAATAATTGGCATAATCGCGATGGACAAAAGTTATCCCATAGGCGATGAGCAAGATGAACATCGATTTATGTAAAAAATAGGTGCTACCAATGAGCAATAACGAAAACACAATATTCTTCCTAGACATTCCCAATAAAAACACCGAGGTGGCTAGTCCGTTTCGGATTCCGTTTACACCATACCCCCAAAAGGACAAAGAAATTACCAACATTAAAAAGCCATAAAACCAATAGTCTTCAAAAACCTTTTTGGCAAACAAATACAAAGGAATTACATATAAGGCAGCGCAAACAATAAAATAAATTTCAACTGTCATGATGCCCGAGCAGTACTTGGAAAAGAATTCAAAAAGCAAATCTTTATTGGTGGTCAAATCGACAGGGTCACCTGCTTTGTATTTGTCAAAATTAAAAGCGTAGCTAGCCATGTCGGCAAAGTACTTGCCGCTAATGGGTCGCGACCCCATGTAGGCAACAATCAACACCAAGAGACCAAGTCCAATATTTTTTTTGATTCGCACATTGGCATAATCGGTGAGTTCTACCGTAGCGGATTGCAAAATCACCAAGAGTACAAATACTAAAAGAAAGTTGTAGTATAGTATCGAATAGATCTCAATTGGAATTAATTCATTCACGCGTTATGGTTTATTTGGCACTTGATTCAAACAACGCTTTCCAGTGTTGCATAACAGTCTCAGTAGAAAATCGTTTTATATTACATTTGGAATTCTCGCCCATTTGTTTTCGCTCTTTTGGATTGCGAATCAAAAATAGCACTTTTTCTACGAATGCTTCTTGGTTTTGATTGGAAACCAAATAGCCATCTTGATCTGGAGTAATGATATGTGCAGGACCAGTAGGGCAATCATATGATACACATGGCAAGCCCACCGATAGTGCTTCGAGCAAAACCATCGGAAAACATTCGGTATGTGAGGTCATTAAATACATCGAATAGGCTTGCATGGTTTGGGTTAAATGTGGCACCGCTTCCCGAATTAAAACTTGCTTTTCAAGGTTCAATTGTTTGATTTTATCTTGCAAATAAGCCACATACTGCGGTTCCCCTTGGCCGTAAATAGACAAGGTCCAACTGAATTCATGCTGCACCACTTTTGCCCAGATTTCAATCAAGTTGTCAAAGCCTTTTACAGGAGCCAATCGACCGGCGGCTATGGCTTGTGTTGCAACCAACTCAGCCGAATAGCCTGTTGACGCAATAGGATTGGGAATAACAGCTTGCTTCGGTGAATCATAAAAGGCCGTTTCTGAAGCGTTGAGCAAAACCAATTTGGTGTATTGGCGTTCTACCGCCGATTGAATCAAATGCCCCAACAAGGCAAATCCTTTGGCATGCGCGCGTGCTTGGTGTACAAAAAAGCGTGAAGAATGGTATTCTTTATACTTGGCTATCGTAGAAAATAAAAAAGGAGTCCAATAAAAATCAAAGGCATAGTTGCAGACTACCAAAAACTGGGGTTTCAATTCACGCATCGTTGCAATCCATCGAAAAATATGGAGCGGAACTTTGGCCAAATTTGCAGGATGAACAAACGATTTTTCCCGCTCGTAATTGATGTTCAAATCAATCGATTTAATGTTGGGCGACAGGGCGTAACAGGGCGGGTTTTGTTTTTGTTCGGTAGTGAGAATAATAACCTCATACCCCAAAACATCGGCAAAATAATTCGCTTTTTGAGCCATCACTTTTTCGATGCCGCCGTGCAAGTATATTTGATCAGTTGAAAAAACTATTTTCATATGGCAAGGGATTTAAAAAGTTCATCCCATTGTTTCACTACTACTTCGGGTAAATACCGCTGCACATTGATTTTGGCTTGCGCACCCATTTTAAGACGCAATTCACGATTTTCGATGAGCTCCAACAACTTTTGGGTAAATCCATCGGTGTCGTGATTGGAAACCAAAAAGCCGTCTTCTCCCGATCGAATAATATCGCTAGGACCACAGGGACAATCAAAGGAAACACAAGGTACGCCACAGGCCATCGCCTCAATGAGCACCATGCCAAATCCTTCGAAACGTGAGGAAAAAGCAAAGACAGCTGCGTTCAAAAATCGAGTGGCAATATCGGGATCGGGTTCAAAAAAGCGAACGCTATTTTCGATATTCAATTGTTTGGCAAGTTTTTGCAAACTGTGTTGTTCATCAAATTTGCCATACATTTCTAGGATCCATTCGGGCTGGGTTTGCTGAATTACAGCCCAACTCTGCAACAAACGATCAAAACCTTTTTGGTGGGTATGTTTGCCAACCGCGATCACCGTTTTATTGGCAAGTGCCG
Source organism: Flavobacterium psychrophilum (assembly GCA_945869365.1). Lineage (GTDB taxonomy): Bacteria > Bacteroidota > Bacteroidia > Flavobacteriales > Flavobacteriaceae > Flavobacterium > Flavobacterium psychrophilum_J. The sequence goes on from CAMBOW010000008.1 coordinate 36,104, forward strand.
ATTGGGTTTCGGGATAAAAAGACAAGGGATTAGGAATCACCACTGTATTGGGTAAATTCCACTCGTTTAGGTTGTCTTGGGTGAGTACCACAAATTTGTCAAAATAACGTCCCAAGACATTCATGAGCTGTAATTGAAGTCCCACTCGAATTTTTTTGGCAACTGATGGATTAGCGCCGTAAGCGATTTGTTTGGAAACGTGACGTTCGTAAATGATTGGGGTTTTGGGCAGCAAAAGCGGCAAGAAAAAAGCTTTCAAGCCATCGTCACACACCGAAATCACATCGGGTTGTATGATTTGAATGGTTTGTAAAATTCCTTTTCGGTATTGGCTAATATAGCGCAATGGATTCCCCTCCACTTCGATATCATGCAACTGAATTTTGGAACTAAAGTTATAAAACAAGGGTGCCGCCCGGTGATTTAAGGTAAGTATATGCACCTCATGCCCCAACTGCTCGGCCAAATAACTGGCCTTTACCGACAAAACCCGCTCGAGTCCGCCGGCGCCTTTTATGCCGTTAGTGATATACAAAATTTTCATGGGCGAAGCCAATTGGTAAACACGTATCGTTGAAGCGGCAAATATATCCAATTAATCAGGTGCGAAAGCAGCAGACACCACGCCAATACCCATAGATAAATTAGAACGGGTTGTTGTGGGGCATAACTCCAGGTTTTGGCAAAACTGGAAATCAAAAACAAATGGATGAGCCAAATGTTGGTTGAATGGGTACTCAAATACTGCAGGATTCGTTCAGCGACTGCAGACAATTGTAGGGCATTAAATAAAAAAATAAAAGCTACACCCGTAAACACCGCTACAAACAAACTGGGCACCAAAGCATGGGCGACCATCAGTAACCCAATTAAGGTGAGTAACATTGCAGTACGAAAAGGCCATTTGCTTACCCTTTGGATAAAGGTTGAATACCATTTTTGGCGAAAAGCGATCGCGCCCAACACAAAAGGAAATACGGCATTGGCCAACATATAGGCTTGGTGCCAAAGCAGTTGAATGATCTCAATTTCAGAAATAACAGAAAGTTTTATGCGGGCATAATACCCGATAGCATACAATACAAATGCACCAATGAATAGAAGATAGGGATTGGCTTTTTCGATTAAGTTAAAAATAACAGGCACAAGCAAAACCAGCAAGGCATAGCAAGAAATAAACCACCAAGCCCCATTGTAGGAAGAATCCAAGTAAATAAAATTGTAAATAAATTTGATCCAGCTGCCCGGATATTGCTCTTATTTTCCCAAAATAGATCCTAA
>CAMBOW010000009.1 GCA_945869365.1 Flavobacterium psychrophilum
ACGGCATTGACGGGGCTGCATTGGCCACCTTGATTTCGGTATTTATCTACAATACCATCAAATTGATTTTTGTAGTGAAGAAAATGAAGTTATTTCCGTTTACAGTCAACACCTTGAAATCATTTGCCATCATCATTGGCGTATTTTTAGCCTTCTATTTTTGGGATTTTTCGTTTCATCCCATTTTGAACATAATCCTCAAATCTATTTTGATTACGCTGGTCTATGGGTTACTCAACTACAAGCTCAAGATTTCTGAAGATGTTAATGGTGTAGCCGAGACCGTTTTGAGAAAATTACGGTTATAATTTACTTTTCAAATAGCTGCCCGTAACTGATTTCGGATTTTTTGCTACTTCTTCGGGTGTGCCAGTGGCCAATAAATAACCTCCCTCTTCACCGCCCACAGGTCCCAAATCAATAATGTAATCGGCACATTTAATTAAATCTAAGTTGTGCTCTATGACAATTATGGAGTGTCCTTTATCAATCAATGCATCAAACGAAGCTTTGAGTTTGTTGATGTCGTGAAAATGCAAACCGGTAGAGGGTTCGTCAAACACAAAAAGCGCTTTTTCTTTGGTGTTTCCCTTCACCAAAAAGGACGCCAATTTGATGCGTTGCGCTTCGCCACCCGATAGTGTAGAAGAAGATTGCCCCAATTGCACATAGCCGAGACCTACGTCTTGCAAGGGTTGCAATTTTTGTACAATTTTGGTTTGTTTGTATGCGCTAAAAAACGCGATGGCTTCATCAACCGTACTCGTTAGAATGTCGTCGATGTTTTTGCCTTCAAATTGTACTTCGAGTACTTCTTTTTTAAAACGTTTGCCGTGGCAGGTTTCACAAGGCAAATGCACGTCGGCCATGAATACCATTTCTACGTTGATGACGCCTTCGCCTTTGCAGCTGTCACAGCGTCCACCATCCACATTAAAAGAGAAATGCTTGGCTTGAAAGCCATTAAGTTTGGATCGTTTTTCTTTGGCAAACAAGTCCCGGATGTCATCATAGGCCTTAATATAAGTAACCGGATTAGACCGTGAGCTGCGTCCAATGGGGTTTTGGTCTACGTATTCGATGTGGTGTACCTTGTGGTAAAAGCCTTGTAAATCGGTAAATTGACCGGCTTTTTCGCTCATGCCGTCTATCTTTTTTTGCAAGGCAGGAAATAATATTTTCTTGATTAAGGTACTTTTTCCACTGCCTGAAACTCCCGTAATTACCGTGAGAACTTCGAGAGGAAATCGTACATCGATATTTTTTAGGTTGTGTTCTCGCGCGCCAATAATGTCGACATAGGAAGTCCAACTCCGGCGTTTTTTGGGTACTTCGATGGCTAATTTTCCATTTAAATACTGCGCAGTCAAGGAATTGGCCTTGAGAATTTCGGCAAAATTACCTTGCGCCACCAATTCACCACCAAACGAGCCCGCTTCAGGGCCAATGTCTATAATGTGATCGGCGGCTTTCATGATGTCTTCGTCGTGTTCTACTACAATTACAGTATTTCCCAAGTCACGCAAGGCCAAGAGTACATGGATGAGTTGCTCCGAATCTTTGGGATGTAAACCAATGCTCGGTTCGTCCAAGATGTACATCGAACCCACCAAACTGCTACCCAGGGAAGTGGCTAAATTGATGCGTTGGGATTCTCCACCCGACAAGGTGGCTGAGTTACGATTCAAGGTGAGGTAGGGCAGTCCCACGTGCAATAAAAACCGCAGTCGATTGGTGATTTCGACTAATAATCGTTTAGCTACCTGAGTATCATAGGAGCTGAGTTGAAGATTTTCAAAGAAAACCAACACCTGATCAATGGGCATTTCAACCAAATCAACCAAGGTTTTGTCTTGAATTTTCACATACAGTGCTTCTGGACGGAGTCGTTTGCCCTTGCAGGCAGTACATTTGGTTTTGCCTCTGTAACGCGAAAGCATCACCCGGTTTTGAATCTTGTAGTTTTTATCTTCCAGTTCTTTAAAAAAATCATGTAAGCCCTGAAAGTGGCTGTTGCCAATCCAAACGAGTTCTTTCTGTTTTTCGGTTAATTCAAAATAAGGCTTGTGTATGGGAAAGTCAAATTTATAGGCCGCATTTACCAACTGGTCGCGGTACCAACCCATGCTTTCTCCCCGCCAGGGATAAATGGCATTTTCATAGACAGACAAGGCGGTATTTGGAATTACTAAATCTTCATCAATCCCAATGATGCTTCCGTATCCTTCGCAGACCGGACAAGCGCCATATGGATTATTAAAACTAAACAAATGCACGTTGGGCTCAATAAATTCGAGTCCATCCAATTCAAAAGCATTGTTAAATTGATGCTTGTTTGGCGTGGAAACCTCTTGCAAAACACAGACTCCTTTCCCTTCAAAAAAGGAGGTTTGTACCGCATCAGCCAAGCGATTGTAAAAGCCTTCATCGTCTTTGACTACAATACGGTCAATAATTAGATATAAATCAGCTAGTTTAAAGCTCAGCTCAGGCAATTCATCGAGGCGAATGGTTTCTCCTTGGTATAAAATTCTGGCATAGCCTTGTTGCAGTAATACCTTGAGTTTGTCTTCGATTTTTCGGCCTTCTTCCAAGTGAATCGGGGCCAAAAGCAACCATCTGCTGTCTAATTCCAGTCCTTTGACGGCTGAAATAACATCGGCCACGGTATCTTTTTTTACTTCTTGGCCCGAAACAGGTGAGAAGGTTTTTCCGATTCGGGCAAATAATAGTTTAAGGTAATCATAGATCTCGGTTGAGGTTCCTACAGTAGAACGCGCATTGGTGGTGTTTACTTTTTGTTCAATAGCGATTGCCGGTGCAATTCCTTTGATGTATTCAACCTTGGGTTTGTCCAATCGGCCGAGGAATTGACGAGCATAAGACGATAAACTTTCTACGTAGCGGCGCTGCCCTTCGGCATACAAGGTATCAAAGGCCAATGACGATTTCCCCGAGCCAGATAGCCCCGTGATAACGACCAATTTGTTGCGCGGGATGTCTACATCCAGGCTTTTCAAGTTGTGCACTTGCGCTCCTTTTATTAGGATGTGTGTCTTGGGATTAGGTTGTACTTTATCGACTGCTTTCATGTGAAATTTATCCTTTTGAACAAGGCAGGCAAATATAGAAAAAGCAGTCTTTATTTGGGTAGATTATTGTACGGGATTCTGCCGAATAAAGTTTTGTATAGTTTTTATATACAACGCAATCTCATTTGTGCAATACAGATGGATTACATTTGATAAAATAAAATTTAGAACTTATGAAAAAAATTGTACAAATAATCGTTTTATTGGTATCGGCTTTTACTTGGGCACAAAATGGTCCAATCACTTTTGAACCGGGAGAGCAAGGTGCTGCTTGGGTTTGGAAAGTATTCGAAAACGGAACAAATTACCCTTTAGAATTTGTAAGTAATCCTTCTACAACCGGAATAAACACCTCGGCTACTGTTGCCAAAATGACCACACTTGCAGTTGGCGCTCCCTTTGCCGGTGTAGAAAATCTGCATCCAGGATCGCAACCAGTTCCGGGTCCATCGGCCTTAGGTTCGTATGTGATTACAGCAACCAACTGCACGGTACGCATTATGGTGTATAAAACAGTAATCAGTGACGTGGGTATTAAATTTGCATCGGCAACTAATGCGTCTACAGGTGAAATTAAGGTGGCCAATACCCAAGTAAATCAATGGGAAGAATTGGTTTTTGATTTTTCAAGCCGCATCGGAGAGACCAATGACCAATTGATTATTTTCCCTGATTTTCAAGCCAGAACTTCTGATAATTTATGTTATTTTGATCAAATTTCCTTCGGGCCAGAAATTGTAAAACCCGAATTGCCACTTGATTTTGAAGTTGCTGGTTTAGATTACAATTTCACCAATTTTGGTAACACAGACACGTCTGTAATTAATAATCCCTATCCGTTGGGCATCAATACATCGGCTCATGCCGGAATTTTGATAAAGAACAATGGTCCGGAATGGTCGGGTGCTTTTATTGAATTGGGTACAGCGATCAATTTTTCAGCTTCACAAACCTTTAAAATGAAAGTGTTTGCACCCCAAGTGGGCAGCGTGGTAAAATTGAAGTTAGAAAATTTAACTAACGTTGCATTCAATGTTGAAGTTGACGCAACAACCACAGTGGCAAATGATTGGCAGGAATTGTCCTTTACTTTTCCGGGAATCAATTCGGCTAATAACTACAAAAGAGTCGTGGTGTTTTTTAATTTTGGGGTAATTGGAACGGGTGAATACTATTTGTTTGATGACATTCGATTGGATTTGCCATTTAGTACGGCAACCAATGAAATGCCATCTCTGGTAGTTTCACCAAATCCTGCAACCGATAGTGTACATGTAAAAATGAGCAATACGATGCAAAAAATAACAATCTATTCAACAATAGGTCAGGTGGTATATGAAGAAAATGTGTCCGGAATGCAGGCTGATTTCTCAATTGCAAACCTAAACAATGGCCTTTATGTATTGGTTGTTCAAACACAAGATGGTAAATCTGCTACATCCAAGTTGATTAAGAGATAAATGTATAAGTACTACAAGTTTTTAAAAGCACGTTTGTTTAACGTGCTTTTTTATTATTATAGTTTTCAATTAACCATAAACAAAATAAATAAGCGCTTCATGAACTCTTGTATAGCTTGCGCTACTCGCAAACGAAATAGTATACTACAACACTACCACAACATTATTATTGATTCATAGCTAAACTATATGCGTCAAACGGCTGTTAAATGTTTCTTATCAGTTTGATATTCAATATGTTTTTACTTTATTTGCTTTAAGGTTTTGCAAATAGAAGTTGTATAGTTTTTATATAGCTACTGCTCACTACATCGTTTGCATTCCTGTTGTACATTTGAACAAATCAAAAATTTAATAAGATGAAAAAAACTTTACAATTAGTTGCCATATTGTTTTGCTCCTTTGCGGGTATTCAAAATGGAATTGCTCAAAATTCAGTTTCTGTAAACGGAGCTGATTTGTGGACGGGCTATGCCAATGTCTTTTTAACTGATGGAACCACGTTTCAGTTTGGAAGTGGTTGGGGATTGGCCGATATGAAATCGGTGGTCAATGCAGGAGCCAACACGGTTACTTTGTATCCAAACTACAACACCTACAATGCCGCTGATCCGTATTGGTCAAGTGGAGCTGTTGGAAATAAAATATTTGAAGGAAACACCTTTGTAGAAAACAATACACTTGCAGGACAAGTGCTAACTTTTACGGGTAATGTAACGAGCAACACCTTAAACTCAGCCTATACAGCGGTAGCATTTATTAAAGGATTAAACCCTGCGACGGGATATTCTACTGATGTGTTTGTTTCTGCCCCTTTAGTTGCTGGACAACCGTTTAGCATTACAACTGACGCTGCAATACCTGCTGGTTTAGTGGTACAATATGGTTTTACAGTTAAAGGGCTAAACGCTAATCCTGCCCAAGAAGTTGCATTAGGAAATGTTGTAGTTGCAGGAAATGCAGTTACTCCACAAGAACCACTTACTGCTGCCCCAACCCCAACTCGTCCAGCTGCCAATGTAGTTTCGATGTTTAGTAATGCGTATACCAACGTAACAGTAGATACTTGGAGAACCGATTGGTCTAACGCTATCTTGACCGATATGCAAATTGCAGGTAACGACACCAAAAAATACTCAGCTTTGAGTTTTGTAGGAGTAGAAGCAACTTCTACCCCAATCAACGCGACAGCAATGACTACTTTTCACTTGGATGCTTGGACGCCAAACATGACCGCTTTCCGTGTGAAATTGGTTGATTTTGGCGCTGATGGAGCTTTTGCTGGTGGAGACGACGTAGAACACGAAATTACCTATGTACCTACTTTGAATGGATGGAATAGCTATGAAATCCCGTTGGCTGATTTTGGTGGATTAACAACAAGAGGTCATATTGCACAATTAATTTTCTCAGGTTTGCCTGATGCTGCTGGAGTTGTTTATATCGACAACGTATACTTTCACAACGTACCTACATCAAATCCAAATGAGCCAATGACGGCTGCACCAACACCAACTCGTCCGGCTGCCAATGTAATTTCTATGTTTAGTAATGCCTACACCAATGTAGCGGTAGATACTTGGAGAACCGTTTGGTCTTCGGCTAACTTAACTGACTTGCAAATTGCAGGGAACGATACTAAAAAATACTCTGCGTTAAATTTTGTAGGTGTTGAAACAGTAACCAGCCAAATCAATGCTACCAATATGCAGTATTTTCACGTGGATGCTTGGACACCAAACATGACTACGTTCCGTATTAAATTGGTTGATTTTGGTGCAAATGGTGTGTATCAAGGTACGCCAAACGATGATTCAGAATTTGAGTTGTCTTACACACCAGTTTTGAACGAGTGGAACGGATACGACATTCCATTGTCTAGCTTTACAGGTTTAACTTCTAGAGCGCACATCGCGCAACTAATTTTCTCAGGAAATCCAGCTGGAGCAGGAACCGTATTTGTTGATAATGTTTATTTCAGCAACACACCATTGGCTTCTACTTCATTCAATTTAGCTGAAGTAAAAATGTTCCCAAATCCAAGTTCACAGACAGTAACTATTACTGCTAAAAATGCAATGGAATCTGTTTCAATTTATTCATTAATTGGTCAAGAAATTAAACAATTTCACCCGAATGCAGATTCAGTAGTACTTGATATCGCTGATTTACAAGCTGGTGTATATGTTGTTAAAGTAACTGCTCAAGGAGCAACAGCTACTTCTAGATTAGTTAAAAAATAAAGAATACTCCAAAATACAGTTAATTTGATGAAAAGCACGTTTGATAAAAGCGTGCTTTTTTTTCACAATAAGTGTATCTTACCTAAGAAATTTAAAACAATGAAAACAAGAAAAATCATTCAATTTGTATTGATTGCTTGCTTTTGGATCTTTTCAGTTGATTCAAATGCGCAAGAATTACCACCTATTGTAAAGTACACACCAACGGCTTACAATGCGGGAAACCAAAATTGGATGATCTCGCAAGGGAGCAATCATTTCTTGTTTTTTGCTAATAATGATGGACTCCTAGAATACAATGGCTCCACTTGGACTTTGTATCCCACGCCCAACGAAACCATTATGCGATCGGTAAAAGTGATCGACAAAAAAATCTACACGGGCTGTTATATGGAATTTGGGTATTGGAAACGCCAACTTAATGGCCGTTTGCAGTATACTTCATTGAGCGATAAAATTAAATCTAAAATTCTCGATGATGAGCAATTTTGGAATATACTTAGCGTAGACCAATGGTTGCTGTTTCAATCGTTGAATCGCATTTATATATATGACACCAAGACCGGCGGCTTTAAAATTGTGAGCAGCAAATCAATCATTACCAAAGCCTTTAAAACCAATGCTGCGGTTTATTTTCAGTCCATGAACGAGGGCTTATTTGAAATTGAAAATGGCTCGTCCAAGTTAATTTCAAATCATCCTGTGCTTCAAAGCAATAAAATAAGTAACATCATTGCCACAGAAAGCGGTTTATTGATACTCACGCATTTCAACGGCTTTTATAAACTCACCGGCAACACGCTCACCAAATCCGAAACTGAAGCAGATGCCGTGTTTGCCCAGAATAGCATTTACAGCAGTACCCAATTGTCTGATGGAAATTTTGCTATAGGTACTGTTTCCAATGGAATTTATGTATTGAGTAGTACAGGAAAAATTAAATACCACATAACTCAAAATAGAGGGCTTAGCAACAATACGGCTTTGTCTTTGTTTGAAGATGCCGATAAGAATTTGTGGATTGGATTAGACAACGGCATCAATTGCATTAATTTGCAATCACCGGTAAAGAGTTTCTCTGACGATACGGGTATTTTGGGCACCGTATATACTTCCAAATTGTTCCAAGGCAAATTGTACATCGGAACCAACCAAGGATTGTTTTGCAAAAACTACAACTCCAACGAACAATTTCAGTTTATACCCGGCACGAAAGGGCAGGTGTGGTTCTTGTTTAGTTTTGAAGGCACGCTGTTTTGTGGACACGATTCGGGTACTTTTGTTGTAGCAGCCAATTCGGCTAAACTTATTTTTTCTCAGTCGGGAACCTGGAAGTTTGAGCCTTTACAGGGAATTAGTTCGCTCTTGTTGCAAGGAAATTATTACGGGATTTCGGTTTTACAAAAAGTAAATAACCAATGGATGTTTCGCAATAAAGTTGCAGGATTTGATTACTCCGCCAAATATTTTGAATTGACGCCCAAGCTCGAGCTATACATTAGTCATGAATACAAAGGTGTGTTTCGAATGCAACTGGAAAAAACACTGCACAAAGCCACTGCATTTTATACCTACAAAACACCGAGTAAGGGCAAAAACGCCTGTTTAACCCAATTTAATAATACCATTTATTATGCCTACAAAGACGGGATTCTAAAGCTCAATCAGCAATCCAAGCAATTTGAAAAAGACAAGCAATTGAGTGCAATTTTTGAAAAAGATGAATTTACATCTGGCAATATGATTGTCGATCAATCGAACAAAATATGGTTGTTTTCTAAAAATTACATTCATTATTTCACACTCAACAAATTGAGTTACAACCTCAAGCAAAATGCCATTCCAATTCCGTCATCACTCACCAATTCGATGTCTGGCTATGAGAATATTTCACAGCTATACAATTCAGTCTATTTGATTGGCACCACCGACGGCTACTACACCATCAATATTAACGATCTGAGTTTCAAGAATTACAGTGTTTCTCTAGCCAATGTGGCCATCAACCAACTCAATGAGAATAGTATCAATTGTTCGATAGCCGAGGAAGGGGATTTTAATGCCAAAGAAAACAACATCACTTTTAGCTATACGGTGCCCGAATACAACAAGTACATCAATGCCGAATACCAATATGCACTCGAGGGAATTCAAGACGAGTGGAGTGAGTGGAGTGCCAAACCAACGGTTAATTTCAAAAACTTAGCAGCAGGGGATTATGTGTTTCGGGTGCGGGCTAAAATTGCCAACTCGTCTCCAGACAACATTGCCGAGTACAAGTTTTCGATTGCAAAACCTTGGTATGCCACCAATTTTGCTATGATTTTGTATTTGTTAATTGCCTTTGTAATTGCGCATTTCATCAACCGAGCCTACCAAAAATTCTATCAAAAGCAACGGGAAAAACTCATTGAAGAAAATAATTTATTGCTGGAAATTAAAGAACTAGAAAACGAGCAACAGCTCATGAAGTTGCGCAACGAACAGTTGTCACATGATGTTGACACCAAAAGTCGTGAATTGGCAGTTTCAACCATGAGCCTCATCAAGAAAAACGAATTACTTGCCGTGATTAAAGAGGATTTGAAAAAAACCTCAGAAGATGGCAGCCGTAGTTTGAAGTCGGTGATTTCGACCATTACCAAAAACATTTCGGAAGAGGATACCTGGAATGTATTTAAAGAGGCGTTTGATACTGCCGACAAGGACTTTTTGAAGAAAGTAAAACAAGCCCATGCTTCCCTAACCCCAAATGATTTACGTTTGTGTGCCTATTTGCGTTTGAATTTGTCCTCCAAAGAAATTGCCCCCTTATTGAATATATCTGTTCGAAGTATTGAGATAAAACGATATCGTTTGCGCAAAAAAATGGAATTGCCGCACGAGCAAGGATTGGTTGAATACATTTTGTCTATTTAATATTCCAATGTTAAACTATACAATACCACAACAAAATACCGAATAAAAATGAAATTTACCTGTTGTAAAGAAGAAGTAGAATAAGCATTATCCTAGTAATAACAAATGATTAAGGTTGTTTTAGTCGTGTTGTAGTGGGATTAAAAATAAATTAATACGTGTATGTTTTTTGTTGTGGTTAAATAAGAAGAATCCAATATAAACTATACTACTTTTAAAATTCACAAATTAATAAAAACATGAAGTCAAAAATTGTATTGTATTTCGTTTTGCTTATCTCAGCTTTGGGTTACTCCCAAAACTATGATGTGGGTGGAACAGTTAAAGATGCTGAATCGGGTGCAGTAATACCAGGAGTAAATATAGTTTCCTCCGGAGGCAAATCGGCCAGTACTGACCTGAATGGAACCTTTGTTTTAAATGGAGTTCCAGCAGGATCAACCCTTGTTTTTTCCTATTTAGGGTACAAGGATAGCAGTATTAAAATAAACAAATCAAATACCAATTTGGTTATCGCACTCAAATCAGATGTGCAATCGCTAGAACAAGTTGTTGTAATTGGGTATGGCTCACAAAAGAAGAAAGACGTTACAGGAGCCGTTGGGTTTGTGGATTCTAAGACCATTGATAAACTTAAACCCATTAAGATAGAACAAGCACTTACTGGAACTTTAGCGGGAGTTACCGTTACATCTCAGTCGGGTGCGCCAGGAGCTGGTTTGGATATTCGAATTCGTGGTGTGCAAAGTAACTTAGATAATTCACCTTTATATATAGTTGACGGAAATATTTCCGATCCAAGTATATTAAATCCGAGCGACATCGAATCGATTACGGTGTTAAAAGATGCACAAGCAGCCATCTATGGTGTTCGTGGTGCAAATGGAGTAGTGATCATTAAAACCAAAATGGGTAAGCGTAACTCAAAAACTGCGTTTAGCTACAATTCCTACAGTGGTTCGCAAAGCACCACCAAGAAATTATCCTTATTGAATGCTACAGAATATGCGTTGTTGTTAAATGAAAGTTATGCCAATGGAGGAAGACCATTGCCTTACCCCAATGTAAATGGAATAGGTTCAGGAACCGATTGGCAAAATGAAGTATTTGACTCTGCTGCACCAATGCAAAGTCACGATATTAGTGTGTCGGGTGGTTCTGAAAAGATCAATTATGCGTTAAGTGGTTCTGATTTGACCCAAAGTGGAATTGTAGGTTCTGACAAATCAGGTTTTAAACGAAATACTTTAATGATGTCGATCAATGCTGATTTGAATGACAAATTAAAGCTGCAAACAACTGTAAATTACGTATTCGTAAACCGTAAATCATTAAATGAAAACGGATTAGGGTCGGTATTGTTTAATGCAGTTAATACACCAGCAACCTTAAGTCCAAGAGATGAAAATAGCAACTTTACTTTGGTGCCAAGTACACCAGGTTTTGGTATTGAGGTAATTAATCCATTGGCTCAAATAGACAATACCTACAACGACTACAACGGAAAACGAATTAGTGGCGTGAGCACCTTGGATTATGCCTTTTTAAAAGACTTTAACCTTACTACACGAATTGGAGCCAATACCTTTAACTCAGAAGGTAAAACGTTCAATAAAATTGTGAACTATGGTGGTAAGGTATTTGACGTAACCCGAAGCTCGGTGAACCAAAATGCCATCAACGACAACAGTTATGTGTTTGATATGTATTTAACGTACAAAAAAGTGTTCCTAGACAACCACAATGTAACGGCAGTATTTGGAACGTCAAACTCAAAAGTATGGGGGAACGGTTTGTTTGCTACCGGATATGACATTCCTAATAATTCATGGGATTTTGCCGACATCAGTTTGGCAACAGGTGCAACAACTACCCGCGATGTAGGATCATATACCTATGATGACCGATTGAATTCTTACTTTGTACGTATGCAATATGATTACAGTGGGAAATACCTGTTTTCTGGGATGTTGCGTCGTGACTCTTCTACTAAATTTGGACCTGATAATGCAGTGGCCTATTTTCCATCAGCAACCGCTGGATGGATTGCTTCAAAAGAAGGCTTCATGGATAATTTTAAATCCATCAATTTCATGAAAGTTCGTGCCAGTTATGGTGTGTTAGGGAATGATAAAATTCCATCCAATGGCTATGTAGGGTATTTAAATGGCGAAGGCGTTTATGTGTTTGATAATACCATTACTACTGGAGTTGCCATTGGCGCTTTGGCTAATCCTAGTTTGAAATGGGAGAATGCCCGTAAATTTGACGTGGGAGTTGATTTGAAATTTTTCAGCAACAAATTAGATGTTACCTACGATTATTTTATTGAAACACGTGAAGACCTCTTAATTGCTGGATTACCTGTTTCTGGTATTACAGGTGTAGGCGGTCCCGGAGGATATCCACCAACCGTAAATGCTGGATCTACCCGCAACGTTGGACATGAGATGTCGTTGGGTTGGAACCAAAAAATTGGCAACGACTTTTCGTTTAGTGTGAATTACAACGTAACAACTATTGCCAATATGGTAACCAATGTTAATAATGGTACTGGTGTGTTGCAAAGTGGCTCGTTTGGAATAGGCCAACAGCCTATTGCTCGTATGGAAAAAGGTTACTCTATTGGGTATTTCTATGGTTTACAAACCGATGGAATTTTTCAAAACCAAGCACAAGTTGATGCACATCCTTCACAACTTGCTTTAGGAGCGGTGGCTCAACCAGGAGACATTCGATTCAAAGATGTGAACGGAGACGGGGTAATTAATTTAAATGACCGTACCAAAGTAGGTAGTCCGTTAGCTGATTATACAATGGGTTTCAACCTAAGTATGAACTATAAAAACTTTGATTTTGCTGCCTATTCTTATGCGTCCTTAGGAAACGACATGGTGCGTAACTACGAGCGTTCTGTTTCGGATCTGAATAAGATGAATTACAACTTGGGTCGTTGGACCGGAGAAGGTACAAGCAATGTGGTGCCAAGGGTTACTACAGAGGCCACTACCAATAATTTATTCTCTGATTATTTTGTAGAGGATGCTTCTTTTTGGCGCATTCAAAACATACAATTGGGCTACACCCTTGCCAATTCAGTTACGCAACAAGTGGGTATTTCTAAATTGCGTTTATATACTAGCATGTTAAATCCATTTACATTTACAAAATACCGTGGATTTGACCCAACAGGTTCAAATGGAGCAGCTATTGGCGGAGGTATTGATTATGGATTTTATCCGTCTCCTCAAGTATTTATTTTGGGACTTAATCTTAACTTTTAATCTACAAGACGATGAAAAAATACAGTATTTATACCCTTATTTTATTTGCAGTTAGTTCTGCTGTAGTGGTTTCCTGTTCGGACGAATTTGTGGACAGAAAAGCACCTTATTCTATTGATTCCGAAAATTATTTCAATTCTGAATCCGATTACAACCAAGCCTTGATAGGTGCCTATGACATGTTGCATTCTACTTATTTGAATGTCATGATGGGCGAAATTGCCTCTGACAACACCGCTTCTGGTGGCGAAAGCGCCATCGACGTAATTGGAATTCAACAAATTGACGACATGATACATACACCAGCCAATCCACAATTGAAAAATGTGTGGGACTGGATGTTTGCTGGCGTTCAACGTTGCAACTACATCATGGAGTTTAAAGACAAAACCGATTTTACCAACAAACCACAAGTGCTAGCAGAAACCCGTTTCTTACGTGCCTACTACCATTTTGAATTGGTAAAATGGTTTGGTGGAATACCCTTAAATGGTGACAAACGTTTTTCTACAGAAGACGTAACTCGAGTACCGCGTGCTTCTGTGCAAGATGTTTATGCCAGCATCGAAGCTGATTTAGTTTATGCCGTTGCCAATTTAAAAACCAAAGCCGAAAATCCAATCAAAGGGAGAGCGACCAAAGGAGCTGCTCAGGCCTTGTTGGGTAAAGTATATTTGTACCAAGAAAAATATGTAGATGCGGCTAATGTATTGGAAGACTTAATTTCATCAGGCAGTTACGGTTTAGAATCCGATTACAACTCAATTTTCGAAAGCAACGGTGAAAATAACAATGAGTCTGTATTTGAAGTACAATACACTGATCAAGAAGGAGCAAGTTTTGATTGTTTGCAGTGTAGTGAAGGAAATGTGGCTGTAGGATTTAATGGCATTCGTAACTATTCGGGTCCATTGTTTGAGTCTGGATATAGCTTTAACGTTCCTCGTCAAGAAGTAGTTGATGCGTTTGAGTTGGGCGACCGTCGTAAAGATGTCGCTATACTTGATATCGTGTCTTGGGCTGCGGCAAATAATGCCTCTTATGGTGTGGGTTATAAACACACGGGTTATTTCAACAGAAAATACATACCACGTGCAGGTGATGCCAATATTGGTGACCAAAACTTAACCAACCCAAACAATTACCGTGCGATTCGTTATGCCGATGTTTTGTTGATGGCTGCTGAGGCTTTAAACCGAGGTGGTATTGACGATACAAAAGCACGTACCTATCTGAATAATGTGCGACGCAGAGCATTTGGTGATACCAATCACGATACTCCTCTGGTAACAGGATCAAACCTTACCGAGTTGATTCTTACCGAACGCCGTGTTGAACTTGTAGGCGAGGGGCACCGTTTCTTTGATTTGGTGCGAACTGGAAAAGCAGCTGCTGAGATTGAAGGATTTAGTGCAGGAAAAAATGAAATCTTTCCTTTACCTATAGAAGAAATTCAATTTTCAAATGGAAATTGGCAACAAAATCCTGGGTATTAATTCCTGATTTAGTTCTATCTAACTATTATAAATAAATAAAATGAAAAAAATATTTCTTACAATTATTGCACTTGGTCTTTTGACCAATTGTACCCTTGAAAACAAGGATGTAGATTTAGCTGGAATCAATGCGCCTGAAAATATATCGGCCTTGATGACTATTGCACAAGACAATTCCGGAAAAGTTACCATTACTCCGCGAGGTCAAGGTGTTGCTCAATACGAAGTGTTTTTTGGTGACTCGACTACAGAACCTGCTGTGGTGTCTCCGGGTCAATCGGTTATTCATACCTATCTTTCAGAAGGTAATTTTACCGTGAGAATTATCGGTATTTCCTTAAACGGAAAACGGACAGAAGTTACCCAAGATTTAACGATCTCCTTCTTGCCTCCTGCCAATTTAGTTGCAACCATTGTAAAAACAGATCTTACGGTAACGGTTGCCGCTACAGCTGATTTAGAGACTTATTTTGAAGTTTATTTTGGTGACGTGAGCAATGAAGTTCCTGTATTATTTAACGAAGGAGAAACCATTTCACATGATTACACGGCATTAGGTACCTACGTAGTGAAAGTGGTAGCCAAAAATGGTGGGTCCGTTTCACTAGAATACACAGAAAATGTTCAGATTAGCAGTGCCTTTCCAATAAGCGCTGCGCCAACACCTACGTTTGCACAATCAAATGTAATCTCATTATTTTCTGGTACGTACAATAATGTACCCGTAGACACCTGGAGAACTTCGTGGTCAGCTGCAACATTAACAGATGTTCTTATTTCAGGAAATGCTACAAAAAAATATTCTTCATTAAATTACGTAGGAATTGAAACCGTAGCCAACCAAATTAATGTAAGCACGATGACTCATTTTCATGTGGATTACTGGACGCCAAACATGACTGCTTTTCGTGTGAAATTAGTCGATTTTGGTGCAAATGCATCCTTTGCTGGTGGTGATGACGTTGAACATGAATTGTCTTTTGTCCCTACACAAAGTGGATGGAATACCTTAGATATTCCCCTTTCCAATTTTGCGGGTTTAATTACAAGAAACCATATAGCTCAGCTTATCTTTTCAGGTAATCCTTCCGGACAGGGCACAGTTTATATAGATAATATTTACTTTCACAATTAACTTTTTTACAATGAAACAATTTTTTAAATTCTGTTGTCCCTTATTATTTGCTCTTGTATTAAGTAATTGCCAAGAAAGCGATTTGGGTTTTGGAGATATTAATTCACCAACTAATCTGCAAGTAGCCGTCGTTGTGCAAGGCCAAGATGCCGCTAATCCAAACGGTGATGGTTCTGGTTTAGTTACGCTAACTGCTACAGCCGATAATGCTATTTCTTACAAATACGTATTCAGTGATGGTTCCGAAAGAAACCAACCAAGTGGCATTTATCAAAAACGATTTACAAAACCAGGATTGCATACCTACACGGTAACAGTTTTGGCTTCGGGTCGTGGCGGTGTTACGACAAACACTACTTTAGAAGTTACGGTATTGTTTAATTTTACCGATGATGAAGCGGTTGAATACCTTACTGGCGGCACTTCCCAAATTTGGTATTGGTCTGCTTCAGAGCGCGGCCATTTGGGTGTTGGACCAAACAGTACCGATAACACCACAAATTATTATTCCTATTGGTATGAATCGGTTCCTTTCAACCAAGTAAGTAACTGTCTATACGATGATGAATTGGTGTTTACCAAAGTAGGAAACGGCTTGAACTATGAGTTGCGTAACAATGGTACAACATTTATCAATAGAAGATTTAGAGAAATAGTTGGTCTTCCGAATAGTAATGATTACGTTGATGAATGCTTTTTATACAGCGGACCAGAGGTGACAGGTATAAAAAATGTAACATTGACACCCTCTGAGACTTTGGCAAATCCGGCCGAAAAAAGAGGTTCAGTAATGACCTTTTCTGATGGAGGATTTATGGGCTTTTACGTAGGACAAAGTTCATACGAAATCATGTCGATCACACCTTCTCGAATGGTTGTACGTACCGTTCAGGAAGGCTTTACTCCTGCAGGAGAGCCACTATCAACTGCATGGTATCATATTTTTACCACAATCAAACCAGTTGAAGATCCGGTTACCGATTATACCAACCAAGTTTGGGGTGACGAGTTTAATACACCGGGAGCACCAGATCCTACCAAATGGAGTTACGACCTTGGTGCCGGTGGTTGGGGTAACAACGAGTCGCAAACCTATACCAATAACAGTGGCAACTCAATTGTATCAGATGGCACGCTTAAAATTACTGCAAAAGCCCAAAGTGTTGGAGGTTCTAATTACACCTCAGCCCGTTTAAAATCAGAAAATAAATTTGAATTCACCTATGGTAAAGTAGAGTGTAGAGCAAAACTACCTGTAGGCGCCGGAACCTGGCCTGCCATTTGGTTGTTGGGACAAAATTATGCATCCAATATTTGGCCAGCCTGTGGAGAGATAGATATTATGGAGCACCGTGGCTATGACCCAAATCGTATTCATGGTTCGTTGCATTACCCGGGTAATTTTGGTGGAAATCCCAATACCAATACCACTGTAATTTCAAATGTATCTAGTCAATTCCATGTTTACAAAGTACTTTGGACTCCTGCTTCTGTGAAATTTTATGTTGATAATACGTTGTTTCATTCATTTGCAAATAGTGGATCTGTGCCGTTTAACAGTGATTTCTTTTTAATCTTAAACGTAGCAATGGGAGGTACTTTTGGTGGTGCTATTGATCCAAATTTTAATGAGTCTAGTATGGAAATTGATTACATCAGAGTGTATCAATAGTCCTTATAAATAATTTGTTTATCACAAGTATTGCAATGAATCAGCTTAAACACACATCTATTTTAGTATTAAGTCTTCTTGTCTTATGGAGTTGTAATGCGCCCAATCCAATGTTGGCTCACGCGCCTGTAAACCCCATAGATGTTAAAGTGGATTCTATTTTGAAGTTGATGACATTGGAAGAAAAAATAGGACAATTAAACCAATACAATGGTTTTTGGGATTTAACTGGGCCAACACCTTCAGAGGGTCAGGCTGCATTAAAACTGGAACACTTAAAGAAAGGCTGGGTGGGTTCTATGCTCAACATCAAAGGTGCCGAAAATGTGCGCAAAATTCAGCAAATGGCGGTTGAAGGATCACGATTACACATTCCACTTTTGTTTGGCTTTGATATTATTCACGGATACAAAACCATCAGTCCAATTCCGTTGGCCGAAGCGGCAAGTTGGGATTTGCAAGCCATTCAAAAATCGGCGGCTATTGCAGCCGAAGAAGCAGCAGCTGTGGGTATCAATTGGACGTTTGCACCAATGGTTGATATTGCTCGTGATCCTCGATGGGGAAGAGTGATGGAAGGCGCTGGTGAAGACCCGTATCTGGGCAGTAAAATTGCCGAAGCTCGTGTACACGGGTTTCAAGGGGATAATTTTAATTCTAATAAAACTATTTTGGCTTGTGCTAAACATTTTGCAGGCTACGGTTTTGCAGAAGCAGGCAGAGATTACAATACGGTTGATGTTTCTGAAACCGTGTTGCAAAATATAATTTTTCCTCCATTTAAAGCAGCAGTTGACGCGGGTGCCAGAACCTTTATGAATTCCTTCAATGAGTTGAATGGTATTCCAGCTACTGCTAGTAAATATTTGCAACGCGACATTTTGAAAGGCGACTGGAATTTCAAAGGCATGGTGGTTTCAGACTGGAGCTCGGTGCGTGAAATGATTTCGCATGGCTATGTGGCCAACGAAAAAGAAGCGGCTTTGGCTGCCATTCAAGCTGGGTCAGATATGGACATGGAATCTTACATTTATGTGGCCGAATTGCCGCAATTGGTTCGCGAAGGTAAAGTGCAAGAATCACTAATAGACGATGCTGCTTCGCGTATACTCCGATTAAAATTTGAGATGGGTTTATTTGTAAATCCTTATAAATACTGCGACGAAGCCTATGAGAAAGCTACAGTTGGTAAACCTGCATTTCAAGAAGGCGTATTGGATGTAGCCAAAAAATCGATCGTGTTATTAAAAAATGACAAAGACATTTTGCCTTTGCCCAAAACAGGCAAACGAATTGCCGTAATTGGCGCCTTAGCCAATGATAAAACCAGCCCATTAGGAAGCTGGCGAATTGCTGCAGATGAAAATACGGCTGTGTCAGTTTTAGAGGGATTAAAATCCATTCCAGGCAACCAAATTGCTTATGCAAAAGGAGCAGAAGTGGCGTATGGTAAAATTGAATTTGGTTCAAAAACTAATATTAACGAAACCGACACCACTGGCTTTGATGAAGCTATTGCTTTGGCCAAACAATCCGATGTGGTAATTATGGTCTTGGGCGAACACGGTTTGCAATCAGGTGAAGGCCGTTCTCGTTCAAAATTAGATTTACCGGGCGTGCAACAAGCCTTGTTGGAAGCAGTCTATCAAGTAAATCCCAAAATTGTTTTAGTATTACAAAATGGTCGTCCCTTAGTAATTCCTTGGGCAGCCGAGCATATTCCTGCTATTGTAGAAGCTTGGCATTTGGGTACACAAAGTGGGAATGCGATTACCCAAGTTTTATATGGAGATTACAACCCTAGTGGTAAATTACCCATGACGTTCCCGAGAAGTGAAGGGCAAATCCCCTTGTATTATGCACGTAAAAATACGGGAAGACCTTCTACAAACGATCCAAGCAGTGTATTTTGGTCCCATTATATGGACGAGAAAAACAGTCCGCAATTCCCCTTTGGATTTGGATTGAGTTATGCCAAATTTGAGTATTCGCCCGTGGTGTTAAGTTCAAATTCGTTATCCAAAACGGGTGCAATAACAGCTACAGTTACCGTAAAAAACAGCAGCTCTCGAGTAGGAAAAGAAGTAGTGCAATTGTATATTCAAGATTTGGTAGGAAGTACCACGCGTCCAACCAAAGAGCTAAAGGGATTTGAAATGATTGAGTTACAGCCCAACGAAAGCAAGCTGGTTACATTTACCCTAAACGAAAAAATGCTGCAATTTTTTACTGTAAACAGAAAATGGGAAACCGAAGCTGGCGAATTTAAGGTGTACATCGGAACAAATTCGGCAGAGACACAAGAAGCATCCTTTCAGTATCAAAACTAATGAGGAAAAATATATTTTTACTGCTCTTAATGTGTGGCGTAGGATCTCATACGTATGCACAAACCCAAAAACGTACACTGCTATGGGAAGAAAATTTTTCGTCCCAACTGCTTAACGAAAACGATTGGAATTTTGAATTAGGCAACGGTTGCCCAAATTTATGTGGTTGGGGCAACGAAGAACGCCAAGAATACACCAAAACCAATCACACAATCGTAGACGGTAAGCTCATCATTACCGCACGTAAAGACGGAGATCGTTACACTTCTACACGCATTACTACCGCAGGCAAAAAAGAATTTCAATACGGACGAATCGAAGCCCGCGCCAAATTGCCTATCGGGCAAGGAATTTGGCCAGCTTTTTGGATGTTGGGATCAAATATCAAACAAGTGGGTTGGCCCAAATGCGGGGAAATTGATATTTTAGAATTCATCGGGAAAGCGCCTCATCAGGTTTTTACATCGATACACACACAAGAAAGTCACGGGGAAACTATCAATACCATGAAAACCCTTTTTCCTACTATAGAAGAGGGATTTCACGTCTATGCCATTGAATGGGATGTTAATCAAATTGCTTTTTCTGTAGACAACCAACAAGTATATGTCTACAAACCAACCAGTCAAAATGAAAATAATTGGCCTTTTGCTCAGCCATTTTATGTGATTGTTAATATGGCTATTGGTGGCAAATTTGGCGGTCCTGAAGTTGATGACGCTATTTTTCCTCAACAGTTTGCCATTGATTACATCAAAATATACCAATAATTCCATTCAAAAAGCACTCTTCAATTATTTCTTAATGACATATGTTTAATTAATTTGTTAAAATACTAACATATAATTCTACTAATATGTTAAAAAGATAAAATATATTTAATAATTACAAGATTGTTTGGATATTTCTTTTGTTATACCTTATTTTTGACTCAATAATTTTAAATACCCATTTGCCTATACCCGAAAATTACTTTTACACCGATTTAATTCGTATTTAATTAATCTTAAAAAGTAATTGTATGGCTAATGTTCCCACCCCTGATGCATTATTGGTTAAAAGCTATATAGCAGGCGACGAAAACGCCTTGGCTGTATTAATTAACCGTCACCAATCAAAATTGTATGGTTTTATTTATTCGAAAGTAGGCGATCGAGATTTAACCGACGATATTTTTCAAGACACTTTTATCAAGGTCATTAAAACCCTAAAATCTAATTCCTATAACGAAGAAGGGAAATTTCTACCTTGGGTAATGCGTATCGCTCATAATTTAATTATTGATCATTTTCGCAGAAATAAGAAAATGCCAATGTTTCGTGAAACCGAAGAGTTCTCTATTTTTTCGATTATGTCTGATCAATCGTTAACGATAGAAAATCAGTTGATTACCGAGCAAGTAGAACAAGATTTGAAACGAATCATCCAAGAATTGCCTGCCGACCAGCGCGAAGTAGTGATGATGCGCATGTACCAAGATTTGAGCTTTAAAGAAATTGCCGAATTAACAGGCGTGAGTATCAATACGGCGCTAGGTAGAATGCGTTATGCGTTGCTCAATATGCGTAAAGTAATTGATAAACATCAAATTATTTTAACAAATTGATACTATAAAGTAAAATTTGTCGTTGTAGTACTATATAATTTTAAAATTAGTCTATGGCGAAAATTTACTCTAAAGAAATGCGTGCAGCAATCCCTATGAAACCCAAAAAAGAAACAATTTCTTTTTTATTAAACTACTCCAAAGCACTTCGCTTTATCCAAGTTGGTAAACATAGCTTCGAATTGATTGCAAACTAACGTAATACATCCCGGTTTTTATCGGGATGTTTTTTTATGATAGGCTTGCAACACCGATTTTCTTCCAATGGTTTGGGTAATGAGATCTTTGCTCAAATCCCAACCTCTCGCTTGGCAATATTCACGGCCGTACCAAATTATTTGCAAGTGCAATTCGTTCCATAAGGCTTCTGGAAACAAGCGCTTGGCATCTTTCTCTGTTCGTACCACTGAGCTTCCGTTACTGAAATTCCAACGATACAAAAGTCGGTGAATATGCGTGTCTACCGGAAAAGCTGCAACACCAAAAGCCTGGGACATCACTACGCTAGCCGTTTTATGTCCCACAGCCGGAAGGGCTTCTAGGTCTTCAAAATTGGCCGGTACATTTCCGTTGTGTTTGTCAATCAAAATATGAGAAAGACCATAAATTCCTTTTGATTTCATGGGCGATAAGCCACAAGGACGAATGATATTTTGGATTTCTTCGACACTCAATTTAATCATGTCATACGGATTATCGGCTTTGGCAAAAAGCAAAGGAGTAATCTGATTTACCCGTACATCGGTGCATTGTGCACTCAGTAAAACGGCAATCAATAGGGTGTAAGGATCTTTGTGATCCAAGGGAATTGGGATAGTAGGGTAATGGGCTTTTAACGTATTTATAACAAATGTTATCCGTTCGGCTTTGGTCATTTTTGTATTTTTAGCTCTGTAAAATTAAGCATTTACGCACAATTTAACCACATCATATACTATGACAACATTAAAAAAAGGAGATCAGGCACCACAATTTTCGGCTTTAGATCAAGACGGAACCCGACACCAATTGTCCGATTATGCAGGAAAAAAATTAGTAGTATTTTTTTATCCTAAAGCCAATACACCAGGATGTACCGCTGAAGCCTGTGATTTGCGCGACAATTTTGCGCAATTTGAAACCAACAATTATGCCCTGTTGGGCGTGAGTGCCGACAATGCAAAAGCACAAGCTAATTTTAGAAACAAATTTGAATTTCCTTTTCCCTTACTGGCCGACGAAGACAAAGCCGTTATTCAAGCCTTTGGGGTTTGGGGTCACAAAAAATTTATGGGTAAGGAATACGATGGCATACACCGTACCACTTTTGTAATTGATGAACAAGGCCTAATTGATGAAGTGATTTCAGAGGTAAAAACCAAAACACATGCCAGTCAGATATTAAAATAACAATAAAAAAGCCAAGTAGATCACTTGGCTTTTTATATATAGTTGATACTAATTAGGATTTAAAAATTGGCTGGATCATAGCCAAATAAGCGATCTTCTTTAATTAATTCAGCAATACCAGGTGGCAACATACTTTCCCATCCACTTTGTCCTTTTCCAATCATTTTTAATACCTCGCGGGACATAATTTTTAAGTTGCCTTTGTCGTAATCTTCAATATCCACCACTTTTCCGTTAAATTTAAAGAACTTATAGAGTTCCTTCATGCGCGGATGTACTTTAAGGGTTTCAGAATTTATGATCGTTACTCCATCCTCGTCAAGCATGGGATATAAAAACACTTTTAAATCGCGGTAAAACAATTTTCCAAAAGCTTCTAATATTCCGCCACTCAAATGACGGTAGTATTTTTCGTCAAAAATATCAACCAGGTTATTTACGCCCATAGCCAATCCCATTCTGGCTTTGGTATAATTCGAGAAGTATTCAACTACTTTGTAGTATTCTTGGAAATTCGAGATCATTACAGTTTGCCCTAACGAACAAAGTAAATTGGCACGGTCTATAAAATCTCGTTCGTCAATTTCGCCTTCAGATCGCAAGTTTGACAAGGTTATCTCAACAATAACCAAGGTGTTGTCCTTGTCAACTTTGTTTTCCTCCAAGAACATCTTATGGGCATTTTTATACATGTCCATGTTGACCAAAGTCACCGGACGAAAGCTTCCCCGCAGAGTTAATATGTTTTTTTTGTATAAAATAGACGCTGGCAAAATGTTATGGCCTTCGGGATTAAACATCACCGCATCGGTCATGCCATTTTTTACCAATTGTAAACTCATCAATCGGTTATCCACTTCGGCAAAACGAGGACCAGAGAAGTTGATGGTGTCAATCTCCAATTGGTCTTTATCGAGGTGATCATATAGATACCGCAACATTTTTTTGGGATCGTTGTATTTGTAATAGGCGCCATAAATAAGGTTTACACCTAGTATCCCTAAGGTTTCTTGTTGCAGTTTGGCATCGGTTTCCTTGAAGCGAATGTGTAAAATAATTTCGTTATAGCCTTCTTCGGGATCAATTTGGTATTTAATACCTACCCAACCATGGCCTTTAAATTGTTTGGCAAAATCAATTGTAGCTACTGTATTGGCGTAACTAAAAAACATTTTGTTGGGGTGTTTTTCTCTGCTCAAGCGACTCTCAATCAAATCAACTTCGTGGGTCAGCATTTTTTTAAGACGGCTTTCGGTTACGTAGCGTCCATCGCCTTCTATCCCATAAATTGCATCACTAAAGTCTTTGTCATAGGCAGACATCGCTTTGGCAATGGTGCCGGATGATCCCCCTGATCTAAAAAAATGACGAACGGTTTCTTGACCAGCGCCAATCTCAGCAAATGTTCCGTAGATGTTTTCGTTGAGATTGATGCGAAGCGTTTTGTCTTTTATCGAAGGAATTTGTTCGATTACTTTGTCGCCTTTTAAAATTATTTCAGTTCCCATTTTTATTTTTAGTAAATCTGCTGCAAAGTTAACAAAATAGCGAGTTGCTAAAAGCGAATTAATACTATTTTTGTGAAAAATATATCCGTTGAAAGTCTATTTTTTAGGTACTGGCACTTCACAAGGAATTCCCGTAATAGGGAGCACACATCCTGTATCACTTAGTACCGATTCAAATGACAAACGATTGCGTGTGTCGGTTTGGATTCATTGGGATTCGTATTCGTATGTCATTGATTGTGGACCGGATTTTCGCCAACAAATGCTGGCGTCCAACTGCCCGAGTTTAAACGGCATCCTCTATACCCATGAGCATTCCGACCATACAGCTGGCTTAGACGATATTCGCCCCTTTAGTTTCAAAACCAGTGGTGTACCTATCTATGCACATGCCAGGGTTTTGGCCAACTTAGCCCGCCGATTTGATTATATTTTTGAAACGGAAGACAAGTACCCGGGCGCACCTTCTGTAATTCCGCATCCTGTTGATGCCCATGTTCCGTTTGCCTTAGGCAACAAAATTGCAATTCCAATTAATGCCGATCATGCAGGCCTGCAAGTTTTTGGCTATCGCATAGATGATTTTGCCTACCTCACCGATATCAAAACCATAGAGCTTGAAGAAATTGCCAAACTCAAAGGACTTTCCGTTTTGGTGGTGAATTGCTTGCGAGAAGAACCGCATCATTCGCACTTTAATCTAGCAGAGGTCTTGCAATTTATTTCGTTGCTTGATCCCAAAAAAACCTACCTCACGCACATTAGCCATGCGTTTGGTTTTCACGATGCTATACAACAAAAGTTGCCCCCCAACGTTTATGTTGCATACGACAACTTAGAAATCACAATTTAATATATTATGCAAAAATCATTTCTGTTATACGCAACGATCATTTCGGTTTTACTTTCTGTATATACATACATGTATTATTCAAAAGAATTGACATTTACAAAAGCCCAAAACAATACATACACCAAGCGTTACCAAGATAGTATCAGTACGATGAAATCCCAGTTGGCCGACGCCAATTATTTTTCATTAGCACACAACGACAATGCCCAAAACTATTTTGAGGGCACGCAAAACGAAAAGTTCATTGCCTACGAGAAACTAATTCCTTATGTCACCGAAAAATTATTCGATTTTAACCAAGATCCAAAAGGAAATCCCTACACCGGACAAGACCAAATAGGCGCCCAAAAATTCATTATCAATAAGGTGAAAATTTTGAACCACCGTTGGATTATTGCCGATTACAACGATGGACAGTATTGGGGAGAAGTGTTGCTCAAGTATTTTGTGAACGAAGACGAAAGCATTTCGTTTGAAATAATTCAATCGGTTATCTACCAAAAATAAGATGAAAAAGTTTGCCTTTTTGCTCAGCCTATGGCTAATTTGGTCTTGCAATCAAAAAGCCGAAACCCTAGCACCTGAAACAATTGAAACAAAAACATTCGTTCCAAAAGCTGTTGGATCGGATGAAGATTCCCACGGTTGTAAAACATCTGCTGGCTATACCTGGTCGGCGCTCCGTGAGGAATGTGTGCGCATTTTTGAAGTGGGTATGCGATTAGATCCCGTTGAACCCAATGGCATGAGTGCTTTTGTAGTGATGGATGCTTCTGCCAAACGAGCAGAATTATTCACCTTGCTCGAAAAACAACCGCTCATCCTGACACAACTGTCAACAGGGAAATATACCAATGGAGATTGGGAGTTGCAGACGCAACACAAATTAGCCAAACTAATTTATAAAGGGAAAGTGTCGTTTATCCAACCCGGGTAGCGACTAACCACTCACGCAAATCATAAAAATTTTGAGGAGATACGCCGTGACCTATGGGGTATTCTTTAAATTGAACTCGCACACCCAAATTCGTTAAAATTTCCGGAGATTTACGTGCCCATTCTACTGGAATTACTTGGTCAACGGTGCCATGTGAGGCATAGATTTGTAGGTTTGCTAACTTGTTTTTTTCAAAACCTTCAGCGGCAATTTCGGTATTCAAATAGCCGCTCAACGCCGCCACACGCTGAATGCGATCCGGATAGGATAGGGCAATGGCGTAACTCAATATAGCACCCTGACTAAATCCGATTAAGGCAACCGCTTGGTCATCAATGGCATATTTTTTTTGCAAATCATCCAAGGTGGAGAGCACGAGATCACGGGAAGTACGTGCCTCATCCAAATCTGAGAATTTATTGGCATCTGCATCAAAATTGATGGAATACCACGCATAACTGCCGTACTGCATATCGTGGGGCGCTTGCAAGGAGATTACGTAATATTCGTCGGGAAGTTCAGCAGCAAACGAAAACAAATCGGCTTCGTTACTACCATAGCCGTGCAACAACAAGAGCAGCGGATTTTTATCTACAATCAACTTGGGTGGTCTAACTAAATAGGTAGAAATTGCAGTCATTAGCCGATTGATTTAAACGCCGACTGGAACAGTTTACCCAGTAAAGGAATTGGAGTAGTTTCACCTTTTATCGCACTAAAAATACCATATCCCCAAAGTACCGAAACGAATATCCACATGGCCGAACTAATCATGTAGTTGTCAAAATTACTCACCAATAAGCCCAGGGAAATAAAGGTAACCGAAAGCCCTAGTGCTTGCCGAATATGAAACGAGGCAAATGAATTTTTGGAATCCGAATTCATCGACAAGGCAATGAGTACCCCAACGAGTAAAATATAACTGGTAATTGCGGCTGTTTTGCCCTCTTCTATTGTCTTATTCATGCTTGATGCAAGCTACCTTGGTTAAAAATTCCATAGACAGTTCCTTTCATGGCTTGTCCAATAAAAGCTGAATTTTTAGATTTAGAACGGATGTGCTCGTGGTCAAAAACCCAGTTTCCTTCAGGATTAAACATGGTGAGTTCTGCCGGCGCACCCACTTTTATGTGTGAGGATGCCAATCCAAATAGGACTTTTCCAGCCGTTAGTTTTTCGATTACGACCGCTAGTGGCAATACTGTTTGCAAGGCCGAGAAAGCACTTTCTAAACCAATAGTCCCGTCTTTGGCCAGATCAAATTCTACATTTTTGTGTTCGATGTCAATGGGGTTGTGGTCGCTGGTAATGCAATCGATGCTGCCGTTTAACACGCCTTCAATCAAGGCCAATCGATCGGCTTCTGATCGCAAGGGCGGACTCACTTTATAACGGCTGTCAAACTGTTCCAAACAGCTGTCGTTTAAGACCAACTGATGCACTGCAACACTGCAGCTTACGCGAATTCCTTTGGCCTTGGCTTCTTGTATCAATTCCACCGATTTGGCTGAGGATAGCGTAGGAATATGAATTTTACCCCCGGTGTATTCGGCAATAAATAGGGCACGGGCTACTTGTATATCCTCGGACAAATTCGGAATTCCTTTCATGCCCAATCGGGTAGCGTGAATGCCCTCGTTGGCAATACCTTGGCCTTTTAAGCTGGGATCTTGGCAAAACAACAACAGCAAACCGTCAATATCTTGTAGGTATTGCATGCCAATTTTTAGGATGTTGGCCTGGTCTATATTTTTTGCATAATCGCCAAAGGCAATCGCTCCGGCGTTTTTCATGTCAAACAATTCGGCCATGTCTTTGCCGGCGCTTTCTTTGGTAAAGGCAGCAATAGGATGCAAAGCGGTTGCATGCCCTTGGACTTTGTTTTTTACGAACTGAATTTGTGCTTGGTTGTCGAGCACGGGAAAAGTATTGGGTTGCAAGGCAATGGCGGTAAACCCACTTTTTGCTGCTACATCGAGTCCATTAGCAATGGTCTCGCGGTCTTCAAACCCGGGTTCACCCAAGGAAACACTGCTATCAAACCAGCCCGGTGAAAGGTGTAAATTGTCCAATTCTACTACCTTCGTAGAGGCGTCTATGGCCAATGAATTTCCCATTTGGGTAATGATGCCGTTGGTGATTTCTACATCTACATTTTGTTGGTGAAACGAACTAGTTGGATCAACAATTTGGGCGTTTTTGAGTACAATTTTCATGAGACAAATTTTTGAATAAACACTTCAAGCAGTAAAAACATCAAGGCCAAAAGTACAAACCATTTGGCTAAATCCGATTCGTTTGCGTTTGATTTCCATGCATCGAGCACAGATTCAATAGAACTGGCTTGTTGGAGTTGTTCTAGCGATAGGGTTGAAGCCGACCCCTCACTCTCGCTGCGCGTATAATTAAAGCTGATGTTTTCTATTTTTTCGGCACGATTGTATAGACCATAATTACCAGCTTGTGCAGGGTAGTCGGCACAATCTAATTTTACTTTACGACCTTGTAGTTGTTGAATAGGGATAAACTGCGTCTTTTGATTTTTTATTGTCAACAACTCCTCTTTTCCCAATTCAGTTTCAACCAATAGTTGTTTGGCCTCACCAATGGTGTAATACGGTTGCGTCGTTTTTTGATGCAAGGCAGCCATCGAATAAAAGGTGGGTACAATGAGTGGCGATTGTTGAAAATTTGAATTCGTGGTATTAATACTCGAACTAAACACATATACCGCAGCATTGGCTGTTGGTACCGCCACCAAAAAAGGCTGCTGATTGGCAAAACTCAGTACCTTAGGGTAGGCCGATTGTAGGATATAACCACTATCAACTTTGGGATAATCAAAATTGCTGATGCTTTTTTCAAAGGCGTTTTTGTATAGGGGATGGGTAAACGCTATTTGTGTAATGAGTTGCGGATTTTGCTGCATTGAACCCAACTGAAAAGCCCCAAATAGGTTGATGAATTCGCTGTAATTGGCTTGCAAATTGGGTTCAACTGCTGGAATTACAATGAGTGTTCCGCCTAGATTTGAAAAGGCTTTTAAGCTGGTTTTCAAGGCCTGCGGGAGTTGCTGCAATTCATTGATTACAATCACATCTTGTTTTTCTAGTTCATGGTAATCCAATTTGGCCAACTCTTGGTTTTGGTACTGAAACTCCGCTGGGGTGTATATGCGACGCAAAAAATTACTCTTCGCCATTTCACCAATGCTCATTACCTTGATAAATTCGTCCTGAGACAAAGTGAAATACAAGCTGTTGTCATAATCTAAGCCTTTATCTGTAATGCGTACACTGCCATGAAACGGCTGCTTGGGTAGTGTAAATACAGTGTTTTTGAAGGCTGAATTAAGGGTTACAATTGTTTTGGCCACTACTTTGTCTGCGTTATAAATCGCCACAGGAACAGCTACTGTTGTGTGTCCTACTTGGCTTATTCGGACGTCAATTTTATAAAAATCCCCGCTTTGATCGGTTACTACTACCGTATCGATGGACACATTTTTATCACTTTCTGCTTTTGGAATCACTACTGCCACTTGATTCTCTTTCGCCGTTTTTTCAAGCGTTTTGCTTTGCACGTTTAGCCCGTCGGTTATGAGCAAGATGTTTTTTTTTCGGGCCGAAGTTTGGGTATTTATTTGTGCCAATGCCCGATCTAATTCAAATGGAATCGCGCTGTATGAAAGGTGTTGCAGCTCTTTTCGTGTGGATTTTGTGGTCACATTCCAATAGGATTCCGTGGCCGTAACCAATGAAAACACTTGATTTTCGGGGAGCTGCGTCAATAGTTCTTCGATGCTTCTCTTTAGCAACTCGCCTTTATTGCCTTTGGCTTGCATGCTGTAGGAATTATCCAGAATGATGTAGGTTTCGTGTTGGGATTTTTTGGGTGTGCTAGCTGGAAAATACGGTTGCGCAAAGGCCAAAATGATGCAAGTGAGTAGCAGCAAGCGGGTTGCCAAAAGCAGCCATTTTTTTATTATGGAGCTTTTTCGGGTTTGGGTACTGATGTCTTTTAGGAAACGAACATTCGTGAAATAGGCTGTTTTAAAACGGCGCAACTGAAACAAATGCACCAAAATTGGCAGTACCAATGCAAACAAAAAGTACAGAATTTCGGGCTGTTTAAAATGCATTTTTATTTGGAATACCTATTGTTTTTTAAGGTTTTTTGCGTGTTTCAAAAGTACTAATCCACTGCAAATAAAGACAATGATTTTTCAATTATTTCTTCTTTTGTCTTTTTTGTGCTTGCGTTTTTAACAGATTCCGATTTACCGAACCCGATGTTTTCTTTTTTGTTTTAGAAGGCCCACCCAAATTTACTTTGGTGTTCTTTTTTACCTTTTCATGAAACGCCCCGTCGCCGTCTAATTTTGGTTTTTTTAGCAAAAACTTAAAGGCCTGTTTGTCTTTTTCTGGACCAATCAATTTGGTCGAAATTTCTACTGTATCGGGAAGTTCCAAGATATCAATTTCGCGTTCCATCAGCACTTCGATGATAAACTTCATTTCTTCCTCACGCGGCGTAAACAAGCTAATGGCAGTTCCTTTGGCATCTGCACGGCCGGTGCGACCAATGCGGTGCATATACAATTCGGGCAGTTCGGGCATCTCAAAATTGATCACGTGGGTAATGTCAGAAATGTCGAGTCCACGTGCCATAATATCAGTGGTAATGATTCCTCTCAACTCGCCTTGCTGAAAGTTGGCCATGGTATTCAATCTATAATTTTGTGATTTATTGGAGTGAATTACCCCAAATTGATCGGGGAAATCGGCCTCAATATGTTCGTGTAGTAAGTCGGCAATTTTTTTATTGTTCACAAACAAAAGTACCCTAGTGATTGAGTCATTGGTAGCTAATAATTGTTTAAACAAATTGATCTTTGTGTGAAAATTGGGCACAGCATAACTCAATTGCTCAATGTTTTCTAGCGGCGTGCCCGAGGCTGCCAAACTTACTTCTTCAGGAAAATCAAAGAAATCGTTCAGTACAGCATCCACTTCATCGGTCATGGTGGCCGAGAACAAAATATTTTGCCGTTTGATGCGCATCATGGCCAAAATGGCGGTGAGCTGTGTTCGGAATCCCAAGTTGAGCATTTCATCAAATTCGTCAATGACCAATTTTCGGGTTTCGTCAAATCGGATCACATTATCCAAAGCCAAATCCATGGTTCTACCGGGCGTTCCTACCAATATGTCAATACCTTGATACACCGCAGTTTTTTGGGTATTGATATTCACGCCGCCATAAATTCCCAGCGTGCGCACCGACATGTATTGTGTAAGTTTCTCGACTTCTTCAACCACTTGCACCACCAATTCTCGGGTGGGAACCAGAATGACAATTTTGGGGATATGGGTAGGCGTAAAGGTGTATAATTTAAGTAAAGGCAGTAAATAGGCAAAAGTTTTTCCTGTTCCGGTTTGGGCAATTCCCATCATGTCCCGGCCCGACATAATGACCGAAAATGATTTTTCTTGAATAGGAGTGGGAGTCAAATACCCCAATTCGTCTAAAGCCTTTTGTACCGATTTGGGTAATTGAAACTGCTCAAAGGTGCGCATGTACTAATTTTTGGGCAAAGGTAACCCATTCTAGGGGTTATTGCTACACTTATTTCGAATAGCTAAAAGCCCTCAAAAACACCCAATCCAAACAAGGCAAAGTCATATTTTACTGGATCAAGCGGGTCTAATTTGCGCAGATTTCCATCGAGTTCTTGTACCGCTTTAAAGTCATTTTGGGTTCGGGTTAGCAAACCCAATTTACGAGCAACTTTACCAGAATGCACGTCAAGTGGGCAGGATAGGGAGGAGCTGGGAATACTTTTCCAAATACCAAAATCAACACCTTTGTGGTCGTTGCGCACCATCCAACGTAAAAACAAGTGCAGTCGTTTGGCTGCCGAACCGGCCAAGGGATCAGCCACGTGTTTGTGGCTGCGTGTGGCGTGCGGAACTTCGAATAGTTTATTTTTAAACACGTGGATGCTGTGGTGCAAGTAATTATCTTGTTGGTGTTGGGCAAAAACGGCTTCGAGCCCGCCACAATTGGTGTATATGTGTTGTAAGCCTTTGATAAAGCAAATAAAATCAACCCCATTGAAGGTGCGGTGCACAAAATTCTCGAGCGGTTTCAGTTGATCATCGGTGTGGGAACGCACAAAGTCATAGGGAGAATTGCCCATCAGATTCATCATCCGTTGGGCATTTTGGATGATCATTTTTCGATTGCCCCAGGCAATGGTTGCACTCAATAAACCCGCAATTTCGATGTCTTCTTTCAAAGAAAATTGATGCGGAATTTGCAACGGATCCGTTTCGATAAATACGGGCTGGTTATAATAGTATGCCTTTTCGTCGAGGAAGGATTGGAGGTCAAGTGTGTGCATTAGTGGCTTATTTTCCCATCCACCATCACCAATTTGCGATCGGCCATATTGGCCAAGTCTTCGTTGTGGGTCACGATCACAAAGGTTTGGCCAAAATCAGCGCGCAATTGAAAAAACAATTGGTGTAGGTTTTCAGCCGAGGCGGTATCCAAATTTCCCGAAGGTTCATCGGCAAAAATAATGGCCGGTTTATTAATCAAGGCACGGGCTACGGCTACGCGTTGTTGTTCGCCTCCAGAAAGTTCGCTGGGTT
>CAMBOW010000010.1 GCA_945869365.1 Flavobacterium psychrophilum
GTATTAAGTATAGAAGTTCTTGCTGGTTCGCCATTACAATAATAAGAATTGCCTCCTGAAAAAACAACATTTGGTTCTAAAGGATTCTCATTTGGTGCTATTGTTGACCAACCTATTAGTAGCGCATCATAATTATTTATAGAAAGTTGTGCTCCTGTAAACATAGATGACATATTAGTTACATTACCAACATTCCATGATCCAATAGGTTGGTCAAATGAGGAAGGCCCAAAAAACACAGGATCATTAAAAAACATAGAATCCATATCGATAACACTACTTACATTCCAAGAGTCAATAGGCTGGTTAAAGGCGGAAGCGTTACTAAACATATTAGACATGTTGGTCACACTACTCACATTCCAGGAGCCAATAGGTTGGTTAAAGACAATAGCTTGCCTAAACATATACTGCCCGTAAATCACATTGCTAACATTCCAAGAACCAATAGGTTGGTTAAATACAATAGCTTGATCAAACATAGCACTCATATTAGTCACATTGCTAACATTCCAAGAACCAATAGGTTGGTTAAAGGAAATAGCGCTTGAAAACATAGAACTCATATTAGTCACATTGCCAACATCCCAAGAACCAATATTTTGGTTAAAGGAAGTAGCGTTTTCAAACATAGAAAGCATAGTATTCACATTGCTAACATTCCAAGCCCCAATATTTTGATTAAAGATAATAGCTTGAAAAAACATATAACCCATAGTAGTCACATTGCCAACATTCCAAGAACCAATATTTTGGTTAAAGGAAATAGCGCCTACAAACATACCACTCATATCAGTCACATTGCTAACATCCCAAGAACCAATATTTTGGTTAAAGGCGGGAGCGTTACTAAACATACTACCCATATCAGTTACATTGCCAACATTCCAAGCTCCTATATTTTGGTTAAAGATAATAGCTTGCAAAAACATACCATTCATATTGTACACATTGCTAACATCCCAAGAACCAATATTTTGGTTAAAGGAAGTAGCTTGACTAAACATACCACTCATATCAAGCACATTGCTAACATTCCAAGCCCCAATAGTTTGGTTATAGGAAGTAGCGCCTGAAAACATACCATTCATACTGTTCACATTGCTAACATTCCAAGAACCAATATTTTGGTTAAAGGCATTAGCTTGATGAAACATAGTATACATAGTATTCACATTGCTAACATTCCAAGAACCAATATTTTGGTTAAAGGAAGTAGCGTTACTAAACATATTAAACATATTAGTCACATTACCAACATTCCAAGAACTAATAGATTGATTAAAAGCATTAGCATTTTCAAACATAGAACTCATATCGGTTACATTACTCACGTCCCAAGACTCAATTGGTTGGTTGAAAGTAACTGCTTGATAAAACAAATTAGTCGTATTAGTTACAAGAGTCGTTACAATATTATCAAATGGAATTGGTGTTGTACTGCCTGGAGGTGTAAAATAATTTATGCCAAAAGGAATATTATTGGCATAATTAGTAATATTACTAGTAGTTGAATTATTTACAATAGCAAACCATTCCATTCCTGTTCCTCTTGGGTTTGCTTGGATAAAGTAGGGTGACGGAACTGATGTGCCCGTCCATTTAATGGTAATTAAGTTTGTATCTAATACAACTTGTGCATTGATAGTTTGAGTAATTAAAAATACTGAAATAATTAGGAGTGTAATTTTTTTCATAATTTTTTTTAATTGTAAATATATTTAAAAAAATTAATACTATCTATGTCCTTGATTTTCTAATAATTAAGAAATCATCACATCAAATTCCTATCTATTCTCCAATAGGCTAGCACAACAAAATCTAAAAGACACTTGCTATTCACTAGCGAAGTAACCATTCCCGCTAAGTTGGTTACATTTGCTCATTATCTTAAAATTTTCATCCCATGAAAGTAGTACTCATTATTAGTTCCATTTTAGCATTGATCGGAATAGGACAAATTTATATATCCAGAAGCACGCAACAAACTGAACAACACGGGTACAAGGTCATTAAGCAGTTTGACAAATTTGAGATTAGAAAATATGAGGCCGCCTTATTTTCGAGTGTAAAACTCAACAAAAAAGGCTATAAAGAAAGTGCGAGTGAAGGGTTTAGTATACTGGCCGGATATATATTTGGAGACAATGAAACCAACGAAAAAATTGCCATGACTTCACCTGTTGTGATGGAATTGGGAGATACTTCAAAAATGAGGTTTATGGTCCCAAAAAGTTATACGTTGAAAAATTTACCAACTCCTAAAAATGGTAAAATCCTTTTTGAAAAACAGGAAGAAAAAATCATGGCCGCTGTTCGGTTTGATGGATGGGCAGATGATGAAAAGATTGAAAAATACAAGTCTATTTTACGGGCTGAATTGGACAAAGAGAAATTAAATTATATCCCTAAATTTATTTTTCTGGGGTACAACCCGCCATTTGAAGTGCTCAATAGACGAAATGAATTGGTCGTTGAGTTAATTAACTATAAATAGCAGCGCAACAAAAAGCCTTCACAGCAATGTGAGGTCTTTTTGTATTAGTATGAAGGTCTGAAAACTTTAGAAAGATACGATTTAGAACTTCAGTAAGCCGTATTTCACGATGCAAAACAAAGCCCTAAAACCGTCTTTCCAGCCAATTTTTTTGCCCTCCTCATAGGTTCGGCCGTAATAGGAAATTCCCACTTCATAGATTCTAACTGCAGGAATACGGGCGATTTTCGCAGTAACTTCTGGTTCAAAACCAAAGCGTTTTTCATGGAGTTTTAGTTGCTTTATTACATCCGATTTAAACATCTTGTAACAGGTTTCCATGTCTGATAAATTCAGATTCGAAAATAGGTTTGAGGCAAACGTGAGTAATTTATTGCCAATCGTGTGCCAGAAAAAGAGAATGCGATGCGGCTTTCCTCCCATAAATCTAGACCCATACACCACATCGGCAAAACCGTCAAGGATGGGTTTCAACAGAATGTTGTATTCGGCGGGATCATATTCTAAATCGGCATCTTGTATCACGATAATTTCACCTGTTGCGTGTGCTATTCCAGTGTGCAATGCAGCCCCTTTTCCTTTATTGACTTGGTGTTTCACGTATTGAATCGTGAGGGATGGATTTTGTGCTATATAGGACAAAATGGAATCTTCGGTCGAGTCGGTAGAACAATCATTAACCAAAATAATTTCTTTTTCTAGGTTGTCTAGTAAAGTTACTTGTTTAATTTTATCTAAAATAAAGTGAATTGTTCTGCCTTCATTATAAGCCGGAATGACAATGGATAATCGATTCATTGTTTTGGTTTTTTGTTTACGAGTTGAATGAGGTACTTATATTCTAGACATTTTGGCCGACTTTCTTGTATTAAAAAAGGTAATTTAATCTGGGTGATGTGGTAGTTAGGAAAACTCTTTTTGGTTGTTACCATATAATTTTGCTCAAGTCGAGGAAGGTCTTTTTCCTGAACATACAACCAATAAGGAAATTGAATCGTGTCTAAATTTGGGTTTTTAACAACGTGTTGAAACGGGTTATTGGTGTAAAAATTAAACGCGCGGGCGGGCTCGTCGAGTACATATATTTTGGCCGAAGGATGGGAATTACTGATCCATTTTCCTGCCATAGAATCAGCTTGGTACGTGAGTAATTTAGGATAAAACACAAAACTTAAAAACAAATTCAGTACGATAACCAGACTGAGTATCTTGGGCAAAAACGGGGTGTTTGAGTTGGCGCTTCGAAACAAAATATAGACTTGCAAAATCCCCAAGAACGCCACTATGCCATTTATCTCCTTGAAAAAGAATAAACGGTATGCCATTAAAATTCCCAATACCAGAATGCCTAAAAAGCGGTAAAATCTAATCCAATTTTTTGCCTGATTATAGGATATCGTCTCCATGTAATTGGCGCTCAGGATGGCTGCAAATGGAAACGTTACAAAAATATAATGGGGCAATTTGTACTTTGACATCGACAACATGATAAACAACAATAAAAAACCACTCAAACTGATCAATTCGGGCACTTCCTGTTTTTGCAAAAGTTTTTTTGCCTGCATAAATAATCCGAAATAAAGTAGAAATATCCAGGGAAAATAATCCCAAACAATTGAACCGATAAAAAAATGCCAAGGCAAGCCGTTGTCCCAAAAACTTTCGCCGGTAATTCTTCCAAAACTTTGTTGCCAATAATAAAAATACAGCCCGCTTTGATTGAGTTTTCCGCCAATAATTTTTTCCGGATGCAAATCAAATTGCGTGTACAATCCATAGGACATGGGCAATAAAATTGCCGCTACAATTACTAAATAAATGAGCCAGTTATAGCTAATGATTTCTACTGCCTTTTTTTTATACAGCAACTGTACTCCAATGGGCATAAGTACGGCAATAATTCCGATTGGTCCTTTGGCTAACATGGCTAAAGCAGTAAAAACCGCCCCTAGCACTAGGTAATTTATTTTTTTTGTTATGAGGTAATTTGAAATCAACCAAATTGCAGTGATGACACTCGAGAGCAGCAAGCCGTCAGTGCGCACATCATTGGTCATGAGAAAAAAAGCTTGACAAGTAGCCAGTAAAAGTGCGGCGTTTTTAGCTATTGATTGGGTATAATAAAGCAATGTAAATTTATACGTACTATAGACCGCTAACAACAACATGAAAAAACTACCCAATTTATAGGTTAGTGTGTGTACACCAAATGCTTTGAAAAACAAACTGCTAATCCAAAACAACAAAGGGGGCTTGTCTAAATAATCAAACCCTAAATCATAAATAGCTAAATAGGAATTTGTAGCGTACATCTCAAGTGCAATCGAGGCATACTGCGCCGCATCAACAATCATGATGTCGATAAATAAATTATGACAGTAGATTACAAGAACAATAAAGAGTAAGGTTTTTTCGCATGTATTGAGCGCTAAAAAGAATTGTTTCATGCCTTATTTTGCTCGGTTTCGAGATGCAATTCAAACAAAAAATGATCTCAAAGGTTGTTTTATTTGCGCTTATTTTCGAACCTTGTTTATCTCACAAATTTTGCTATACTTTTTAGTTTTAAAGCACATTTAATGCTATCAAATAATGGCTAAATTTTTAAATTTCAATTGTTTTGCAGCCTATTTGAAGATAAA
The DNA here is from genome assembly GCA_945869365.1 of Flavobacterium psychrophilum. Classification (GTDB taxonomy): domain Bacteria; phylum Bacteroidota; class Bacteroidia; order Flavobacteriales; family Flavobacteriaceae; genus Flavobacterium; species Flavobacterium psychrophilum_J. The sequence goes on from CAMBOW010000010.1 coordinate 5,140, forward strand.
TTTACATTTGGTTAACAACAAAATAATTGAAGTTCCATAACTCAGCACGCCAAAATACTAGGGCGTGTTGATTAAAAAAGAAGTGTGATACGATACATTTTTATAAAAAAAAGCAGACCAAAAAGTTGGAAGTACGCATATAAAATGGGAGAACGTTCAATCTACAATGCGCCGCTCACAGCGCTGTAGAAGAATTCAGCAAAATCGCCGCTTCTTTAGCAAAATAGGTCGAGATTAAACTGGCTCCCGCGCGCTTGATGCACATGAGTTGTTCCATCATGATCTTGTCGTGATCCAGCCAGCCTCTTTCGGCAGCCGCTTTGATCATCGCGTATTCGCCCGAAACATGAAAAACGGTTACGGGCACGTTTACTGCATTTTTTACTTCGCGCACAATATCCAAGTAGGCAATTCCGGGTTTCACCATCACCATGTCAGCGCCTTCTTCTACGTCCATCAAGGCTTCTTTGATGGCCTCTAGACGATTGGCATAATCCATTTGGTAGGTTTTTTTGTCTTTCGGAACTACTACATCGGCTTCTCGTGGCGCACTGTCTAAGGCATCGCGAAACGGACCATAAAATGCCGAAGCATACTTGGCCGAATAACTCATAATGCCCACGTTTTCAAATCCTGCGGCGTCCAATCCTTGTCGCAAACGCAAGACGCGTCCGTCCATCATGTCGCTGGGTGCCACAAAATCGGCACCGGCTTGGGCATGCGAAACGGCCATTTTTACCAGTGCATCGTTGGTGGCATCGTTGGCTACATCACCGTTTTGGATGATCCCGTCGTGCCCGTACATCGAATACGGATCTAAAGCCACATCGGGCATCACAATCATCTCGGGACAGGCCGTTTTGATCGCTTTGATGGCGCGTTGCATTAGTCCATTGGGATTCCAGGCTTCTTTTCCAGTATTGTCTTTGAGCGACTCATCTACTTTTACATAAATATTTACCGCGCGAATACCCAAGGCAAATAATTCTTGTACTTCGTTGACGGTTAAATCTATCGATCGACGAAAAATTCCGGGCATCGAGGAAATTTCCGATTGATATTTTTCTCCTTCTGTGATAAACATCGGAAACATAAAATCACTTGGACTTAAAGTCGTTTCTCGAACTAAACTTCTGATAGATTCGTTTACGCGTAAACGACGGCCTCTTTGTAATGGATACATAATCAGCCCCTAACCCCCAGTGGGGGAATACCTATTAGGGGTCAATAGGTTTTTAGTTAATACATTTTTTAAACTCCTTTGCCTTCATGCGAAGTTCCCCCTTCGGGGGTTAGTGGGCTACCCAATTTTTTGGTTTTTCTAATACTTGAATTAATTTTTCTTCGGCACTTCCAGCAACAGGCTGATGATCATAATGCCACTGCACACGTGGCGGCAACGACATCAAAATGCTTTCAATTCTACCGTTGGTTTTAAGCCCAAATAGTGTTCCTTTGTCGTGCACCAAATTGAATTCTACATAACGCCCGCGGCGAATTTCTTGCCACGTGCGTTGGGCGGGTGTGTAGGCTAAATTTTTTCTTTTTTCTACAATGGGCACGTAGGCTTCTAGAAAACTGTTCCCCACTTCGGTTACGAAATTGTACCAATCTTCCATTGCCATTTGCTCAGTTGCTTTGCAATAATCAAAAAACAAACCCCCAATTCCACGGGCTTCGTTTCTATGGGCATTCCAAAAATAGGTATCGCACTGTTGTTTAAATTTTGGATAGAAGTCCGTCCCGACGCTTCGGGAATGTTTGTCGCAAGCGGTTTTACAGGTTTGATGAAAATGTTTCGCATCTTCTTCAAACAAATAATAAGGAGTCAAATCTTGTCCGCCACCAAACCAACTGTTGATTACGTTTCCGTGATCATCATACATTTCAAAATAACGCCAATTGGCATGCGCGGTGGGCACCATCGGGTTTTTGGGGTGAATTACCAAACTCAATCCGCAGGCAAAGAAATCGGCTTCGCCCACGTTGAATAGTTTCTGCATGGAATCCGGTAATTTTCCGTGCACGGCCGAAATGTTCACGCCGCCTTTTTCAAAAACTCCCGACCCTTCGGGACCATTTTCTATCACGCGCGAACGTCCACCTCCGCCTTCGGGTCTGTCCCAAAGATCTTCACGAAATTTGGCGATGCCATCGGCAGCTTCCAAACCTGCACAGATTTGGTCTTGGAGATTTTGTATGTAGGTGTAGAATTTGTCTTTCATTTTTTAAAGCTTTTAGCTAATAGCTGTCAGCTGTCAGCTTATTTCTGATACTCCTTCACCGCATCTACAAATGCCTTGGCGTGATCTACTGGAATATTGGGTAAAATGCCGTGACCTAAGTTTACTATGTAATTGGCTGCACCAAATTCATCAATCATTTGATGTACCATTTTTTTGATGGTTGGGATGGGCGAAAGCAAACGAGAAGGGTCAAAATTTCCTTGTAGGGTAATATTTCCGCCGGATAAATAACGGGCATTTCTAGGCGAACAGGTCCAATCTACACCCAATGCCGATGCTTTTGATTTGGCCATGTCATTCAACGCAAACCAGCAGCCTTTCCCGAACACAATTACTTTGGTATGAGGAGCCAAGGCTTCTACAATTTGGTTGATGTATCTCCAAGAGAATTCTTGGTAATCTACTGGCGAAAGCATGCCGCCCCACGAATCAAAAATCTGTATGGCGTTACAGCCTGCTTTTACTTTTTCTTTCAAGTACAAAATCGTGGTGTCGGTAATTTTTTGCAGCAACGTATGTGCCGCTACTGGATTGGAAAAACAAAATCCTTTGGCGGTATCAAAACTTTTGGAGCCTTTTCCTTCTACCGCATAACAATAAATGGTCCATGGCGAGCCGGCAAAACCAATTAAGGGCACCTCATCATTGAGCATTTCCTTGGTCAATTTGATGGCGTCAAACACATAACCCAAAGTTTCATCTACATCAGGAACAAACACTTGGTTCACTTGTTCCATCGTGCGAATGGGATTCGGAATTATCGGCCCCAAATTGTCTTTCAATTCTACATGTATGCCCATGGCTCTGGGAACCACCAAAATATCCGAGAATAAAATCGCCGCATCGGGCTGTACAATTCTGATGGGTTGCACCGTGATTTCAGCCGCCAATTCGGGTGTTTCGCAACGCGTGAAAAAATCATATTTGTCGCGCAACGCTCTAAATTCGGGCAAATAGCGGCCGGCTTGGCGCATCATCCAAACGGGTGGACGTTCTACGGTTTGGTTGTTTAGGGCTCTAAGGAATAAATCGTTTTTGAGCCCCCTAGCCCCCAAAGGGGGAATTTGCATGTCTATATTTTCCATTTTTTTTATTTTGAACCTTCCTTATTCCCTTTGGGGACTAGGGGTCGATTATAATAGGCGATCACCTCTTGGATTAGCTGCTCAATAGCAGGTTTTTCAGCGATGATCCTGTTTTTTATTTTATTCTCCCGAAGCTTCGGGACTAGCGCTTCTGCGGTGGTTTCACCAATGCAAAAACACAATTCGTCATTTATTGAATTCAATTTCAAGTAACTCTCAACTGCCGAAGGGCTAAAAAAAAGTATACCATCGGGCTGCTGTTTTATTTTTTGGGGCGTGAGGGCCGTTTCGTATGTCTCAATTTCGTTAAATAAAATGCCGTTTTCTTTCAAGGTGTTGGGCAATTCATCTCGCCGCAGGTTTCCACAAAAAAACGTATAGCTTTCTTTGCTGTAAACCAGTGAAATAATTTCAGCTAAATCGGCGGCGTATCCGGTATAGGCCACTACATTAAATCCGTTTTCTGTTAAGAGACTTTTGGTTTTCATCCCCACAGCAAACACCTTTTTGCTTTTTAGTTGGTCGAAATTGGGATGCTGTAACACCGCTTGCACGGTGTTTTTAGAGGTAAAAATCAAGTTGTCATACACTTGGTCTAATTCAAATTTCTTAGCATTGGTTGCAATAAAATCAAAATCATCTACGGCCATATTGGCATCGAGCAAGATTTGCTTTTGCTCTGGGAAAAGGGATTTGGTTGATAGTATGTAGGGTGTTTTTGCCACGAATGCTCGAATTATTTTTGCAACGATTTCTTGATTTCAGCCATCAATGCTGTTCCACCTTGGTCTAAAATTTCTTGAGCCAACTCGTAGCCCAATTTTTTCCATTGGGAAACATCAACTGTTTTATGGATTTCCAATTTTTGTTGGCCATCAATCGACAATAAAACTCCCGTAAAATTAAAGCTATCCGCCTCTTCGTTGTAGGTAGCTATAGCGCCAATGGGAGCCGTACAACCGCCTTCTAAGGTGCGCAAAAATTGACGTTCAATATAGGTGCAAATCTCGGTTTCAATGTGGTTGAGCTGCGACAAAGCGTCTAAGACAAAAGCATCATCTGCCATTGCCAGGACAACCATGGCACCTTGTGCAGGAGCAGGAATCATCCAATCTAAAGCCTCCCCAATCCCTTCAAAAGTTGGGCCTTTAATAGTTTTATCGCTGATAAATCCCAAACGTTCCAATCCTGCAGCCGCAAAAACAGCCCCGTTCCACTCATTGTCTGTAAGTTTTTGTAAGCGCGTATTCACATTGCCGCGCAAATCGACTACGGTGTGATTCGGGTATTTATTGAGCCACTGCGCCTGCCGACGCAAACTTCCGGTAGCAATAATAGCGGATTGTCCCAAAAGAGTGCGATCGCCTTTGTGCACCAAAATGTCGGCTACATTGCCGCGTTCCAAAACGGCGGCTTGCACAATGCCAATAGGCAAGGCAGTAGGCACGTCTTTCATGGAATGTACGGCAATGTCTACCTGTCCGTTGAGCATTGCAATGTCTAAGGTTTTGGTGAAAATTCCGGTGATGCCTAATTCGTAAAGGGGTTTGTCCAAGAGAATGTCTCCCTGAGATTTAACCGCGACAATTTCAGTTTTATAACCTAAATCGTGAAGTTGTTGTTGTACGGTATGCGCTTGCCATAATGCCAATTCACTGTCTCGCGTTGCTATTCGTATAATTTTATCCGCCATCTTTTGCCCTTGTAGCTGCTGTGCAGTCTGTTATTTTGAATCTGATTCGAGTTGAAAAATGCGTTCAATCCACTCGATGCTTTGATCGACCAAAGTATCGTCGTCTTTTAAGTGATTGGCAAAATGATTGGTGATTTTTTGGATAATGCGTGTACTAATTAACTCGGCATGATCTTCGTTAAAATTGTCCAATTTTTTGCGTTGCACGTTCAACTCCCCTTCTTTGATTGAATTCAATTTTTTCTTTAACGCGTGTATAGTTGGAGCAAATTTGCGTTGCTTGGTCCAATCTAGAAATTCGCTTTTGATTTCTTCGATAATAGCCTCGGCTGCGGGAATGTAAAGTTTTCTGTTTTCTAGTGTTTCGTCGGTCATTTGTGACAAATGATCCATGTGTACCAAGCGAACTTCAGGCAATTCTTGTACATTTTCATGTACATTTTTTGGTATCGATAAATCCAAAATCAACAAGGGTTTTTTCAGGTTGAGAATAGCCTTGTCAATGGTAGGATTTTGAGCGCCTGTGGCCACAACGACCACGTCAGCTTTTTGCAATTCCAATTGCAAATCGGCATAATCTTTTACAATTACATTCAGTTTGCGGGCCAAGCGTTCGGCTTTGTCTTTTGTTCTGTTGATTAAGGTAATTTGCTGGTGTTTGGTGTGTTTAACCAAGTTTTCGCAGGTGTTTCGACCTATTTTACCCGTCCCAAATAGCAATATGTTTTTTGAACCAATGTCGGCTACATTTTTAATAATATATTGCACAGAGGCAAACGAAACCGAAGTGGCGCCCGAAGAAATCTCGGTATCGGTTTTAATTTTTTTGCTGGCTTGAATCACGGCATTCACCAATCGCTCCAAATAGGCGTTGGCCAAACTGATGGATTTACTCTCTGAAAAAGCAATTTTGAGTTGGCTGATGATCTCAAAGTCACCCAAAATTTGGCTGTCCAATCCGGTTCCTACGCGAAACATATGATTGACTGCTTCTTGATTTTTATATACAAACGCTACTTTTTGGAAATCTTCGACCGTGCCGTGGCTGTTTTCGCAAAGTAATTTGATGAGTTGAAAGGGGTGTTGGGCAAATCCGTAGATTTCGGTTCTGTTGCAGGTAGATGTTACAATAAGGGCTTCAATTCCTTCCTTTTTAGCTTGTAGTAAAAGTAGTTCTTTGGCTTGGGCGTCTAAACTAAATTTCCCTCTAGTTTCTGCATCTGCTTTTTTGTAGCTCAATCCAACCGCGTAAAAAGTAGTAAATTTTGTTTGGTGTATATCTTCCATAAATCATTTAATCAAAATACTTCAACAAAATTAGGGCTAGCCTTTTGATAAAAACAACGCTCAAAGTACTTTTTAGAACGCTGTGGGAAATTTTGGAGACAATTGAACAATAGCTCACATTTTCTTTTAAATTTGCAAGCAAATAAGACTGTTTCGGGCAGGTTATATAGAACAACTCTAAATAAAAGAACGAATCAAGGTTTTGCGCTTTAAAAAAAATATATCGCTATGGGTTCACAAGAAGTAATTGCCATCGAAAATGATTTTACCCTCATCCGATTTCAAAATGATTCAGATGAAGTATATCATGTTGAACGGGAAATTAAACAGGGCTTAATCCAGTTTCATTTTGGCATTAAAGGCAAGGCCAAGTTTATTTTTAATAGCGGCAACTACGCGCTAAATCTCAAAGATGAAAAAGCGTTGTTGTTGTATAATCCGCAAAAGGAACTCCCGTTGCACTTAGAAATTGCGCCTTCGTCTTGGGTGATTTCGGTGGTTATCTCCATTAAAAAATTTCACGCCTTGTTTTCGAGTGAGGCCGACTACATTCCTTTTTTGAGCGAAGAAAACAAAGATAAAAAATACTATACCGAGAGCGACATCAGTCCTTCGATGGCCATTGTACTCAGTCAGTTGTTTCATTATAACTTAAACCCATCGATCAAAAGTTTGTACTATAAAGGTAAAGGGTACGAGTTGTTGAGTTTGTATTTTAATCGGTCGGAAGATCCCGATGCCGAACAATGTCCGTTTTTAATTGACGAAGAAAACGTGCTTAAAATACGCAAAGCCAAGGAAATTATTTTGGCCAACTTAGCCGAACCGCCCGGATTACAAGAACTTGCTGATCAGATAGGCTTAAATTTGAAAAAACTCAAAATGGGCTTCAAACAAATATATGGCGACACGGTCTATGGCTTTTTGTTTGATTACAAAATGGATTACGCCCGCCGATTATTAGATTCGGGTTCGTATAATGTAAACGAAGTGGGCCTAAAAATAGGCTACAGCACAGGCAGTCATTTTATTGCGGCCTTCAAAAAAAAATTTGGCACCACACCCAAAAAATATATATTATCAATCAACGTAACCGTATAGCAAACGCGGTTAGCTAACAAAAATTATACACATGAAAGGAGTACTATTAGTCAATCTGGGTTCGCCCGAAAGCCCCACTGCCAAGGATGTAAAACCTTATTTGGATGAATTTCTAATGGATAAATACGTGATTGACGTGCCGTATTTGTTCCGTGCTTTGTTGGTGCGCGGCATTATTTTGAATACCCGTCCCAAAAAATCCGCCGAGGCTTACGCCCGCATTTGGACCGATCAAGGGTCTCCGCTGATTGTGATTTCCAAAAAAATGCACCAAAAAGTAGCCGCCAAAGTTGATATTCCTGTTGCCTTAGCCATGCGTTACGGCACCATCACCATCAAAAAAGGTTTGCAAGAACTGAAAGATAAAGGCGTAACCGAAGTGATGCTTTTTCCGCTGTATCCGCAACACGCCATGGCGTCTACCACCACTATTTTGGTATTGGCCGAAGAATTACGCAAGGAATATTTTCCTGAAATGACCTTTACCATCGTTCCGGCTTTTTACAACAAACCCGATTACATTCAGGCCTTGGCTACTTCCATTCAAAACCACTTAAAAGGTTTTGAGTACGACCACTTGTTGTTTTCCTACCACGGTATTCCCAAACGACACATTCGCAAAACCGATGTGACTAAATCCCATTGCAAAATGGACCGGACGTGTTGCGCTACGCCTTCGCCGGCTCACGAATTTTGTTACAGCCACCAATGTTATGAAACCACCAAACAAGTTGTAGAATTATTGGGTATCCCCGAAGACAAATACAGCCAAACCTTTCAATCGCGCTTGGCCGGTGACAAATGGCTCACGCCCTATACCGATGTCGAAATCAACAAAATGCCCGAACAAGGCATCAAGAAATTGGCGGTAGTCACCCCCGCTTTTGTGAGCGATTGCTTGGAGACCTTAGAAGAAATTGCCATGGAGGCCAATGAACAGTTTTTACACCATGGCGGCGAAGAGTTCATGGCCGTTCCTTGCCTCAACGACGAAGAAGAGTGGTGCCAAGTAGTGGCCAACTGGATCACCGATTGGGCCAAATAGCAAAATAAACCTGACTCGAGTCCCGAAACTTCGGGACGAACAGATGGAGCATAGCGAAATAAACTTGAAACTTGAAACCACATGGAACTCTACAACTACCTCAAATCATTGCACCTCATCTTTGTCATCACCTGGTTTGCGGGCTTGTTTTATATTGTTCGTTTGTTTGTTTATCACGCCGAAGCCCAAGATAAGCCATCTCCCGAACGCGAAATCTTGAGCAAACAATACCAACTCATGGAATACCGGCTGTGGTACATCATAACGTGGCCAAGCGCCATTTTGGCCAGTATTTTTGCCTATTGGATGTTGTTTTTTACCAATTTAGGAAAAGCTTGGCTCACACAACCTTGGATGCATGTCAAATTGGGCTTTGTGCTGTTGTTGTATATATACCACTTCATTTGTCATCGGTATTACCTGCAATTGCAAAGAGGCGAAGTAAAATTTAGTTCTAATTTTATGCGCCTGTGGAACGAAGGCGCCACGATTATTTTATTTGCCGTGGTGTTTTTGGTAATCCTGAAAAATGCAGTCAATTGGATCTATGGCGTAGTTGGAATTATCTTGTTTTCGGTGCTCATCATGCTGGGCTTTCGGTTTTACAAAAAAATAAGAACACGAAATTCTCACTAAATTATGGCGGGATTTTTTAAACTAGAGCGGGTTTCTTTGCAGTTGCGGATCTTTCTGTCCATGATTGTATTGATTTTGATTGCCTCTATTTTAATGGCCTCCATCTCGATCATTCAGTTTAAAAATGAAGCTAAAGAGTACCACCAAGAGCGTTTGGAGCGCAAAGAATCGGCGATTAAAGAACACATCAATTATGTGTTGGCCAACACCAAATATGCCTTAAATACTGGTAATCTTCGGTATATCTTTAAAGATAAGATCCATGAGTTGGCCCAAATTCACAACCTCGAAATCAACATTTATAGCCTGAACGGCAAATTGCTCAAATCATCTAAGGCTTCCTTTTCGGTAGATAAAGACGCGCCACCTATTCCCAAATACATCATCAAACTGGTGCAGTCTTCAATAGACAAACGCTATGTAGACATTAAGAGCATCAACGGAGTGAAAAACCGATCGTCCTACAGCCAAATCAAAGATGCCAAATTCAAGCCTTTGGGGATTTTGAATATTCCGTATGTAGAAGACGACGGTTTTTATGAGCGCGAACTGCAAAATTTCCTCATCAAATTGGGCCAAGTGTATGCCTTTATGTTGGTGATTGCCTTTGGACTGGCCTATTTTTTATCGACCTACATCACCCAATCCTTAAAAACGATTTCCGATAAATTGAGCGAAACCAGCCTCACCCAAAAAAACGAGAAAATTGTATTGGAGGCCAACAGCAAAGAAATCAATTTGCTCATTCGGGCCTACAACGGCATGGTCGACGAACTGGAAGAAAGTGCGGTAAAATTGGCCCAAAGCGAACGCGAAGATGCGTGGCGTGAAATGGCCAAACAAGTGGCCCATGAAATCAAAAATCCGCTCACGCCCATGCGGCTCACCGTACAAAGTTTTCAGCGCAAATTTGATCCCAACGACCCTGAGTTGCGCCAAAAAGTGCGCGATTATTCCGAGACTTTGATTCAGCAAATTGACACCATGAGTGCAGTAGCTTCAGCTTTCTCCAACTTTGCTTCGATGCCGGCCCAACAAAACGAAACCTTAAATGTGGTCGAAGTAGTGGAATTGGCTCTAGATATTTTTAATGAAGAATACCTGCAGTTTGCCTGCTCAGAAAAGGAAATTATCGCCAAAATTGACCGAACCCAGCTCATCAGAATCTTGACCAATTTGGTAAAAAATGCCATCCAATCAATTCCTGAATTTCAAGAAGAAAAATGGGTAGTGGTTACCGTATCCCGCCAAGGAACTACTGTTGAAATTACGGTAACAGACAACGGAGTAGGCATCGAAGAGCAAAACATTCCCTATATTTTTGAGCCCAAGTTTACTACTAAAAGCAGCGGAATGGGATTAGGCCTAGGAATTATTAAAAACATCATTGAAAATTACAAAGGAACAATTACTTTTGCCTCAAAATTGGGTAGCGGAACTTCTTTCACGGTCTCCTTGCCTATTCTAAATACCTAATTTCTAAATATGTTATTCGAAAACATCTTAGTTACACAAACCGATTCAATAGCCGTAGTTACGATTAATCGTCCTACCAAATTGAATGCGCTCAACAAAGCAACCTTACACGAATTGCACGAAGCATTCAAGGCATTAGAGCTAGAGAAAACCGTACGCGTAATCATCCTTACAGGGTCTGGTGAAAAAGCCTTTGTTGCGGGTGCTGACATCTCAGAGTTTGCTGATTTTTCTGTAGCCCAAGGAAGTGAATTGGCTGCACAAGGTCAGGAATTGGTCTTTGATTTTATCCAAAATTTAACTACGCCCGTAATTGCCGCTATTAATGGCTTTGCCTTGGGAGGCGGATTAGAATTGGCCATGTCTTGTCATTTTCGAATTGCCTCAGACAACGCCAAAATGGGCTTGCCCGAAGTGACTTTGGGTGTAATTCCCGGGTATGGCGGAACCCAACGTTTACCGCAATTGGTAGGCAAAGGCCGCGCGATGGAATTGATTCTAACAGCAAATATGCTCACAGGCCAAGAAGCACTTGCTTGTGGTTTAGTAAACCACGTGGTTCCTGTAGATCAATTGTTGGAACTTGCCCATGCCTTGGCTGCAAAAATTGCTAAAAACTCTCCTGTTGCCATTGGCTATGCCATACAAGCGGTGAATGCAAATTTTGCAAAAGAGCGCAATGGTTTTGCCGCCGAGATTGCCTCATTTGGCAGCTGCTTTGGCTCTGCCGATTTTAAAGAAGGCACGACGGCCTTTTTAGAAAAAAGAAAACCTGATTTTCAGGGAAATTAATCCATTATTTATTTTAAACCCTTTACATGGAATCTGACGGTGCCTTAACCAAAGACTCCGTGTTTTTCATTGGTAGAAAAGGGAAGAAAAAACAATTGTTGAAAATTAGTTTGTAACCAAACGAACAGAAATAAAAAAGAGGACTTGTGGTCCTCTTTTTTTATGCTTCACCCTCCCATTCGGCATAAAATCGGGAGAGAAATTGTTCCATAAACTGGTGGCGTTCGGCCGCTAGTTCACGCGCGGTTTCGGTGTGCATTAAGTCTTTGAGGCGCAACAATTTTTCGTAAAAATGATTCAAAGTGGGTGCCGTGCTTTTTTTATATGCTTCCTTGCTTAGCTGTAAATCAGGTGGAATGGCAGGGTCATACAAGGCCCGGTTTTTGAATCCGCCGTAATTGAAGGTGCGGGCAATACCAATGGCGCCAATGGCATCCAATCGATCGGCATCTTGCACCACCGCTAGTTCTTTTGAGAAATACGTTTGCGCTTGGTTGCCGCCTTTAAAAGAGATGTTTTCGATGATGACAATTACTTGCTCCAATTGGGCCTCAGGCAATTGTTGTGTGATAAGAAATTCGCGGGCTAATCGCGGGCCAATCGTTTCGTCTCCGTCGTGAAATTTACTATCTGCGATGTCGTGCAGCAAAGCAGCCAATTGAACCACCAAAATATCTACATCGGCCTCGTTCTGGGCAATGCGCAGGGCCAATTTGTACACGCGCTCAATATGGAACCAATCGTGTCCGCCTTCGGCAGCTTCGAGTTGTTTTTTTACAAAACGAATGGTCGTATTCACCAAGTTTGAGTCCATCATCGGATATAGTTAGAAGTAAAAAATGTTGCCAATTGAATACAATCAACGAGCAACATTTATAGAATAATTAGGTTGAATCACAATTAACCAATGATGGCCGGCTGCACCCATTTGAATACAAATGGATCGGGCGGAATCACCAAGCGTTCGGCAATTCTAGCCATACGATCGGGTAATTTCATCAAGTAATCACGGGCTTTTTCGGCTTCGTCGGTAAGGCCTGTCATTTTATCAATTTCCCATTTTTCGATGAGTTTTTGTAAAATCTCTACATAATCTTGTGAGGTATATACGCCAATGCGTTGGGCTGAATTCGAGAATTGCTCAAAAGCCGATCCCATGGCTTCCCCCGATTCACGTAAAAACACGGCAGGCATGGTGATTTTGAGTTTCATCATGTACAGAAAAGCCATCATCATTTCGCTTGGGTCTACTTTGAAAATTTGCGTCACAAACTCCGAGTACGCATGATGGTGACGCATTTCATCGCCAGCAATCATTTTACACATTTTGGATAATTTGTGGTCGCCATAGCTTTTGGCAATTTGCGACACGCGGTTGTGCGACACATAGGTAGCCAATTCTTGAAACGAGGTGTATACAAAGTTTTTATACGGATCACGTCCGGTTCCAATATCAAAACCATCGTTGATGAGGTGTTGGGAAGTCATTTCTACTTCGCGCATGTTAACACGTCCAGAAAGATAAAGGTATTTGTTGAGCATATCGCCGTGGCGGTTTTCTTCGCCGGTCCATTGGCGCACCCATTTTGCCCAGCCGTTGCGTTCCACATTGTCTACGCCATCCACGTCCATTAACCAAGATTCGTAGGTAGGAAGGGCTTCCTCGGTAATGGTGTCACCCACCATAGCTACCCAAAAATCGTAGGGTAAATCTTTGGCCAATTCGCGCAATTCTTTCACTTCTTCAAAGAAGGTTTCGCTTTCAGAATTGGGTAAAAAGTCAGACGGTTGCCATATTTTTTCTACGGGAATCAAGTATTGATCCATGAATCCTTCGACTTTGTTTTCTAGAAATTGCATCACTTCCAGACGGATGTTTTTTATAGACATGCTTGCGTTTTTTTGGTAAAAATTTTGCGCTTGGCTTTAAATCTTTACTTCGTTTATTCTGTTTTTAATGGTGCTTTCAATGCGACCCATGAGTTCCTCAAACAAATAATCTTTTACAGGAATTGGCTCGTGGAGGGTAAAGATAATACGATTTCCCAAACCAAAAGGGAAAAATCCATATTTTACAAATTTCCACGAGTTGTTGATGCTGATGGGAACCACAAAGGCTGAAGGCGCATATTTGCACAAAATTTTCAAGCCGCTTTGGGCAAATTCTTTGGGAACTCCCGTTTTGCTGCGCGTGCCTTCGGGGAAAATAACGGCTGTTCGATGGTGTTTTTCGATGTATTCGCCCAATTTTTTAATCTCGGGAATGGCTTGTTTCGGGTCTTTGCGATCGATAACTGCGGAGCCGCCATGACGCAAATTGAACGACACGCTCGGAATGCCTTTGGCCAATTCTTTTTTGCTCACAAATTTGGGGTGAAAACGGCGCGTGAACCAGATGAGTCCAATAATGTCGTATAAACTTTGGTGATTGGCTACAAAGATGAGTGGCACCCCTTTGGGCAACAATTCCCTGTTTTCAATTTTATATCGCGTGCCCAACAAATGGGCAATGCGCAGCAATAAAAAATTCAAGTAATCGACGCTTTTTTTGTGCGCTTGGTAGCCAAACACGTTCAGGCAGATCCATTGTAGAGGATGAAAAACCAGCAAGGTGATGAGAAATAAAACCATCGCCACAAGCGACAAGGGATAGGAAATAATTTTCTCCATGGGATAAATTAAAGGGCAAACATAAGAAAATAAATGGCTTAGTGGCTGCGAATTGCGTTTCCCGTATTTGTGTGACTTGACAACTGTTTTTTAGGGAAGAATTTGCTGATAATTTTTTGCGTAAACAAGCGAGCCCCCGCATCATTGAGGTGGCCACAGGAAGAAAAATAACGGTCTTGATTCACAAAATCTTCGCAGTTGTGTATTTCGGGATACAATTGAGTTACTTTCTCAAAATACGCCATGCCTTTCACGTTTTCACATACCGGCGTGGTGACTGTAATGAGCCGAATGTGGTGTTGCGTACACAATTTTTTGATCTGTTCGTAGTAACGATTGGGCCGCAATTTAAGCGCGCGGTAGTCGTTTTTCATATTGCCTTTTTTGTTCGTGGGCAGCGGATAATATCCACGATTAGCCAATGTGGTGCTGGGTTCGTGGGCGATTGTTTTCATCAATTCAAGCAAACCAATTTGCGATTCGAAAGCCGTATAGCGGTAAAAAGGCAGGTAATACCAGTACGGAAATTCAGGTTCGTTTTGGTAATGCGAGCGGATGGTAGAATTGCTATGTAAATAGGGCAAAAATCGTGCGGTGGTTCCGTCATCTCTTTTTTCGTTACTCAAATTTAAATCGGCTTCCAAAAGCACATAGTTGATGCTGTTTTTTTGGTCGAGCAAGAGTTGCAGCAGCAAGGCATCTTCAAACAAATGCGAGCCGCTCATGCCAAAATTGAAGGTTTTGAGTCCGTGTTTTTCAAACAGTTCAGGCACAAAATGATTATTGGCCCGGGAGGAACCCAAAATCACTACGTCATACTGTTGTGCCGGAGTATGCAGCACGTATTCCATCTTCCAGCGGTCTTTAGCCCGGGAATAAATATCGGTATACACCACGTCCAAGAGCACAGCAATACCCAAAAGCAGCAACAACGCAAAACCAATATAGCGCAAAAAGGACTTCATTAGAACTGGAAATATATAAATGATTTGTAATCAGAATAAGTGCCCAAGGCCAACAAGGCTGCAAAGCACAAGCCCAGTTTGAGCCAGGCGTATTTTCCCGAAATGGGCTGCATTTGGTTGCGGTGATGCCATTCGACAGCCACAAACAACACAATTAAGGAAAGCAATTCAAAATTGTAACGGCGATTACTTAAGAACTCGGCACTCCAATGTCCGTTGGTAAAAATGCGGAGCAAATAGTCCCAAGCAGCCTCCATCGATTTAGCTCGAAAAAACACCCAAGCAATACAGGTAAGTAGAAATGTGGCCAGTATGTTGAGCACAATGCGCAGGCCATTCAGGTTCCAAGGCACTTTGCTGCTTTCTAGATTGGCGCGGTTTTTTTGTTGCCACAACAAAGGCAAAAAGTACAGCGCATTCAAAAATCCCCAAAACAAATAGGTGTAGTTGGCGCCGTGCCAAAATCCGCTCAGGATAAATATGGCAAATACATTGCGCAGCTGCATCCATTTGCCGCCCTGGCTTCCACCCAACGGAATGTATACATAATCGCGAAACCAACTCGACAACGAAATGTGCCAACGGCGCCAAAACTCAGCGATGTCGCGGGAAAAATAGGGGTAGTTAAAATTGCGCAACAATTCTAAGCCAAACAGTTTCGAGACCCCAATGGCCATGTCTGAATAGCCTGAAAAATCGCCGTAAATCTGAAAGGCAAAATACACCGCTCCCAACACCAAAGATTGAGAATTGACCGTATCGGCATGATCAAAAATGGCATTGGCATAGGTGGCGCAGGTATCGGCGATGACCACTTTTTTGACCAATCCCCAGACAATCAAGTACACGCCTTCTTGGGCTTGGGAAAACGAAAATTTGCGGGCTTGTTTGATTTGCGGCAACAAATGCGTGGCGCGCTCGATAGGGCCTGCCACCAAGAGCGGAAAATAACTCACAAATAAGGCGTAATCGATTGGGTTTTTCTCGGCGAGAATCCGGCCTTTATAAATATCAATCACATACGATAAACCGTGAAAAGTATAAAACGAAATCCCTACAGGCAAAACCCATTTTAATAAATAGGGACTCACTTGCAATCCAAATCCTTGGAACAATTCGGCAAAGGAAACCGCAAAAAAATCGTAGTATTTAAATAGGCCCAAGAAGCCTAAATTGATGCCCACACTGAGCCAAAACCAAAATCGTTTTTTGGCGGTGCTTTCGGTTTGGTGTATTTGCAAACCCGTGAAATAATCCAAAAAAGTGGAGAACAAGAGCAGGAAGAGAAATCGCCAATCCCAGCAGGCATAAAACACATAGCTGGCGAGCAATAAAAGGGCATTTTGCTTGGCCACCGATTTGGCGCACAGCCACCAATACAAGGCAAAAACCGGCGGTAAAAAAAGCGCAAACGCCAAGGAATTAAAAAACATAAAGCTAGTAACGTATTGGGGCTGCAAGATACAGATTTATTCTGTTCTCGATTCTCGGTTGTCTGTTTTCGGTTGTCTGTTTTCGGTTAGCTTTCTTAGAACCGTCTCTTTTCTCTCCTCTTTTAATCTCTCATCTAAAAATATTCGTGCATTCGTGGCTAAAAACTTTCAGCAAACAGCTATCAGCAATCAGCCGTTCTTGGTATACTTCACAAACTCCCCTCTCCCATCTTCCCACTTCTCGCTTAACAGCCGTTCTTGGTATACAACTGAAAATTGGTCCCGAAGCTTCGGGATTGGAATTTCTAATCCGTGTATTCGTGGCGAAAAGCCTACAGCTTAATTTGAATGATTTCAGTAAATGAAGTGGTGTAGCGCGGCGAGAGTTTTTCTTGGCGCATTTTCCATTGTCGGCCCAGCGACTGGGAAGCAAACTTTACTTTATTGGTTCCATAACTTCGGTTGAGTTTATCCACCACCGCCATCAACGGCAAATGTTTGGGGTTGGCCGCGTCAAACAAAGACAGCTGCGTTTGCGCATTGGGCGTGAGTCCCATAACCACCACGCCGGCCTTTTTGTACTGATAGCCTTCCTTAAAAATGGCCTTCAGCCCAATTTGCGCGTAGTGATTGAGCTCAATGGTTGAGTTGGTGGGGAAATCGGTTTGGATTACAATGTTGCGCGAATACTGCGGCTGGTCTTGCCGAAAACCGTTGGTGTGAATAAACACCATAATCAGGTTGCAATGGCTGTTTTGTCGGCGCAATTTCTCGGCACAGGCGGCGGTAAATGTAGCCACGCGCTCGGCAATGTCGGGCAATTTGCTGTGCATTTTTTCAAACGAACGGGTGGTGGCAATTGTTTTTTTGACGCTTATTTTCTCTAAATCAAGCGACGGTTTACCTTCTAATTCGCGTTTGAGTCGCAGCCCTACCACCGCCATTTCTTTGCGCACCCAGGCGTCGGGCAACTCCGTAAATTGGTAGGCATTGGTAATGTTTAAGCGTCTGAGTCGTTTGGCATGCCGCCGTCCGATGCCCCAAACGTCTTCTATTTTGGTCCACTTCAGGGCCTTGATGCGCTTGTCTTCGGTGTCGATCACATAAACGCTTTGCGTGCGATCGGGAAATTTCTTGGCAATTTTATTGGCAACTTTGGCCAGCGCTTTGGTGGGTGCAAACCCTACACTGATGGGGATTCCCGTGCCTTTGGTGACGGTGCGTTGCATTTGTTTGCCGTAGGATTCCAAATCATAGTGCTCAAACCCTTTAAATTTCAAAAAGGCTTCGTCTATGCTGTAGACCTCAATTTCGGGCGAAAAGTTGGCCAATAAATTCATCACGCGGCTACTCATGTCGCCATAGAGCGCATAATTGGACGAATAGACAAACACCTGCTGCTCTTCGAACAACTTTTTGTACTCAAAAGCGGGCGCGCCCATGGGAATGCCTAGCGCTTTGGCTTCGTTGGATCGGGCAATCACACAGCCGTCGTTGTTGGAAAGAATCACTACGGGCTTTCCCAACAAGTGCGGCTCGAACACGCGTTGGCACGAGGCATAAAAGTTATTGCAATCAACCAGGGCAAACATTAAAATTTCTTTATCGAAGCAGTTACGATTCCCCAGATCATGAGTTCGTTCTCGGGCGTAACCTTAATGGGTTGGTAATTTTCATTTTCGGCAATGAGCCAAACCACATCTTGCTCAATTTTGATGCGTTTGACGGTAAAGGCGCCGTCTATTTGGCACACGGCAATTTTGTTGTTTTGCGGCTCCAAACTTTTGTCGATGATGAGCAAATCGCCGTCAAAAATGCCTGCATTCACCATGGAATTTCCTTTTACTCGCGCAAAAAAAGTAGTGTCCCGGTTTTTGATGTATTCTTTGTTGATGTCTATGCGCAGCTCAATAAAATCATCGGCTGGAGAGGGAAATCCCGCCCGCAAGCCCGCGTCAATATAGGGCAAATCAAGCGCCGTCGAATAATCGGGGGCGTAAAATTCCAACAAAGGACCTTGGTGTATTGGGCGTAGTTTCATGGGGTATAAAGATAGGGAAAGCGCAGTTGATTTTGGGATTTGATCCCGAAGTTTCGGGATGAAAATTTGGAGATTTGAAAATTGGTATAGAAGATTGAATGATTGAAAAATTGAATGATTGAAAAATTCAGTATCAAAGCCGCAGTTTGGTCCCGAAGCCTCGGGATTGGGATTTATAATCAGTTGTTCATAGTATATTTTGAAAATCTTCCAACTCCCAACTTCCCACTCCCCGCTCTATTCCAACAGCCGTTCTTAGTATACTCCCCAAAATATTAATTATTAATTTTTCATTATTAATTAAAACCCTATTTTTATCCCATACTAACCTTAACTCATTTACACGCCATGATTGAAAAATTGAGACTCGACCACATTTTGTTTCTGGACATCGAAACGGTGCCCGAACACGAACATTACCACGCACTCGATGCCGAACTGCAGGGACTTTGGGAAACCAAAACGCAGTACCAACGCAAAGACGAGATTGACCCCGAAACCTTTTACGAACGCGCCGGCATTTGGGCCGAATTTGGCAAAATTGTCTGCATTTCGGTGGGCTATTTTACCCTGAAAGGCGACATCCGCAACTTTCGCGTCACCTCGTTTTTTGGGGAAGAGAAAAAAATACTGCTCGACTTTGCTAATCTGTTAAACAACCACTTTGGCCAAGCGCAACACCTCTTGTGTGGGCACAATGCCAAAGAATTTGACATCCCCTTTATCGCGCGCCGCATGATCATTCACCAAGTGGCCTTGCCTGCTAAATTGAATTTATTTGGCAAAAAGCCCTGGGAAATTCCACACTTAGACACCTTGGAGTTGTGGAAATTTGGCGATTACAAGCACTTTACTTCCTTGAAATTACTCACCAAAATATTGGGCATTCCCTCGCCCAAAGGAGACATTGACGGCAGCCAAGTGGCCCAGGTGTATTACGTAGAAAAAGACATTGACCGCATTGTGACCTATTGCGAAAAAGACACCATTGCGGTGGCCCAGTTGTTTTTGCGCTTTCGACGGGAAGACCTCTTAATCGAGGAAGAAATTTTGCACGTCTAAGCCGCCGCAAATAATAATTCGGGCGTTTTGTGAAATATCTGTTTAAGTTTTTACTTTTACCAAAAACAAGCGTATGGTTCTCAGTAGATTTTGGCTCGCCATTTTAGTGTCTTCGATTCTCTTTGTGCTCATTGGCTTGGCCAGTGGCTCACACTACACCTTAGATTACATCCTAAATGGACAAAAAGACGAGCCCATTCTTGTGGCCGAAAAATACCTGAACCAACTGCCGGCATTTGTGCAAGACAGCATAACCAAAGCGCCCGATCAAACCCTGGTGCGCGATGCTGTAACCACCAATCCCGACACCACCTATGTGTACAAAAACCAAACTATAAAAGTATACTCGGGCATGCAAAAATCGGACGGTTTGTTGCCTACGTGCAAAAACAGTTTGCTTGATTTGATCCTGCCCTTGATTGCCTATTTGGCGTTTTTCTGTGGGTTGATGCAACTGCTCATCGAATCGGGGGCGGCTGAAAAACTGGCCAAAAAAATGAGTCCCATTTTTACCAAAGTCTTTCCGACTATTCCCAAAAACCACGAATCGATTTCGTACATGACCTTGAATTTTGCAGCCAATTTCTTGGGCTTAGACTCGGCAGCGACACCCTTTGGGCTCAAGGCCATGCAAAGTCTACAAGAATTAAACCCCGACAAAGACAAGGCCAGCGACGCCCAAATCATGTTCATGTGTTTGCACGCGGCTGGACTTACCTTGATTCCCACCTCGATCATTGGCTACCGGGCGGCAGAAAGCGCCACCAATCCCGCCGACGTGATGTTGCCGTGCATCATTACCTCTTTTGTGGGTACCATTGCCGCATTTTTGTTGGTGGGCATCAAACAAAAAATAAATTTCAAAAGTGCCGCATTGGTCACCAGTTTATTTGCAATAATTGCGGCCATCATCGGGTTTTTATTTTATGTAAACCAACTCGATTTAATTGGTAAAACGCTATTTACGTCGCATTTATCGAGCATTTTACTCATTGGAATTATTTTGTTTACGCTGCTGTTTTCTTGGAAAAACGAAGCCAAATTCACCGAAAAAAACACCACCATTTTTGACGCCTTTGTTACGGGTGCCAACAACGGATTAAAAACTGGAGTGACCATTTTTCCTTATGTATTGGGCATGTTGGTTGCCATCTCGTTCTTCAGAAATAGCGGTTTGTTTGAGCTGATCAGCCAGGGACTTTCATTTGTGTTTTCGCACATTGGCGTGAGCAAACAAATTACCGATTCGCTTCCGGTGGCCATGCTGCGTCCGTTTAGTTCGGGCGGATCCCGTGGCTTTATGATTGATGCCATGCGCCAATTTGGTCCAGACTCGTTTACCGGCCGCCTGAGCTGTATTTTTCAGTGCAGCGCCGAAACTACTTTTTATGTAATTGCGGTGTATTTTGGCTCGATTAATGTAAAAAACACCCGCTATACCTTAGGCGCCATGTTACTCGTAGATGTCATCTGTGTGTTGACTGCGATTGCGGTAGCAAGTTGGTTTTTTTAATCTAGAACACCCTCAAAATACGTTTTAATATTGCCCGCACAAACAAGCGTTTGGGGCAATGCCAAATGAGTTGTAAATCTTCCCAAATGGTGGTTTCTTCGTCCAAAAATCGCAAAATCAATTGGGGATTGGCGCTAGAAAAAATACTAGAAAAAATGCGGCTGCCTTGGGCGTTGTCGTCGTGAAGAATATCCAACAACAACAAGTCATAAAGCCAAAATTTTCGATTGAGTTGAAGGGGATTTGGTGTTTTATTTTCCAAATAATCGGCCAATTGCTTGGCTTTTTTTGTGGTGTTTTTAAAGGTAAATCCGGTGCTGGCCTTGGTCCATCCGCCAACAGAACCAATGTTGATGCAGTTTTTTGTGTTGTGTTTCCAAAAAGGATACGACGTCATCGGTATATTTCCTTGTTCGCGTTCAACGATTTTATAGTCTGAAATTCCCAATTTTTGAATATACGTTTGAATTTCAGATTCATATTCTTCTTTGGGCAACAGCTCTTTTGAAAACAACGTATATTCTACTAAAGCTTCAGATGAAGAAGTAGGAAGTACATACATAAATCGTGTGTTTCCTTTTTGCTCGACAGAAAAATCCATGAAGATTGCCTGTTTGGGATTGAAAACAGCTTCTTTCGATTGGATAAACCAACCCACAAAATGCTGTTGCAAAAGCGGATACTTGGATTGCTGCTGCATTAATTTCCAATCTAAAATCGAATTGAAAACCAGCTTGCCTTGGTATTGATTGGATTCAGTTTGAACAACTGCAGCTGATTCTGTTTCGGTAATGGAGATTACTTTTTCTTGCAAGACGTCAACTTGACTGTGTTGGGAAATCAAATCAAATACAAACGCATAAAAGTCCTTACTGCGAATTTGACGGTACTGGAAGGGAACGATGTCCATTTCTTGGGTAAACTTGGAATTGGTAAACCGAATGGAATGCCAATTGTGCGAGGCAATTTCAGAAAACGTATCAGCCTGGTCCCAAAAACACCAGGTGCGGTCGTTATTGTTTTTGGTTTCGGAGTCGAGCAATAATATGCGGTGCGATTTAAAATAATCGCGTTGAAGCAGCTCATAGAGCGTCATTAAGGCGGCCAGTCCTGTTCCGGCAAAAATATAATAGTATTGTTTCATTTAGATCCGGAATGAGAAACCAAAGGCCACATACTGTTCTGGGGCATTATCGGAAATTCCTATTCCTGAAGACAAATCTAGCATAAAATTGTTGTTAACCAAATAAGTTATACCTCCATCAAAACTGTGATTCGCTCTGTCGTTTTGGGGGGCAAAACCAAAAAACTCAATATAAGAACCAAATTTTTCGGTAATTGTGAAGCCAGACGCTACGGTATAAATAAACGTAGGGTCTGCGTTAAATCCATCCCATTCTGCGCCAAGATTGTAACTGAATGACATATTCTTACACAATGAATGTTGCATTACAAAGCGGAATTCAGGGGCATAGAATTTGGTTTTATATTCTGTTGACGCCGTATTTGGTAGAGAAATGTGACTGATAAAAGACGTTTTGGGCCAAATTCCTTTCTCTTCTGCAATTTTTATTTTGGAACCAATTAAAATCGGGTTTAAACCAAAACTACTTTCAGTATTATACTTTTCGGAGAGTAGTTCTGTGATGATCCGCAACTCAAAGTTCTCATTTACGCCATATTTCCAAAGGGTAGATGGCAAAAGGTTGGTTTGGCTATTTTCGTCATTTTTCTGAACTGAAAAACCGGTTTCTACTTGAAACATTCCTTTGGGCGTCAGCGCGGGGGTTTCTGTTTGGTCTGGTCTATCGGTTTGAATCGGTTCTAATTCCTGAGCAAATCCAAAGCCCGAGAATAAGAGGAAAGCGGCCATTAATTTTAGTTTCATGAAAATATATTTTAGACAAAACTAAAAATTATTTTATTTAAATCAAATTTGTTTTTACTTTTGACTGATTGAAAATACGCCCATGACCATTTCCGAAGAAAATTACATCAAAGTTATCTACCATTTGTCCCACGTTTCGCCCAAAGGGGTGAATACAAACGCAATTGCCGGCATGTTAGAGACAAAGGCCTCGTCGGTAACCGATATGTTAAAAAAACTTTCTGATAAAGAACTCGTTGCCTATCAAAAATACCAAGGAGTGAGCCTGACCAATAAGGGATTTCATGCGGCAAAAATGATCGTTAGAAAACACCGATTATGGGAAGTTTTTTTAGTAGAAAAACTTGATTTTTCTTGGGATGAAGTACATGAAATTGCCGAAGAATTAGAACATATTAAATCAGAAACGTTGGTCAATCGATTGGATCAATTTTTGGGTTTTCCTGAATGCGATCCACACGGTGATCCAATTCCCAATGAAAAGGGAGAAATTAAAAAAATCAACAAACTACTCTTGTCCGAAGTAGCTTTGAATAAAGAATACTTGTGCATTGGCGTAAAAAATTCTTCATCCGATTTTCTACAATATTTGAACAAACAAAATATTGCGTTGGGTGCTACTTTTATTGTTAAAGAAAGAGAAAATTATGATGACACTTTAACCGTGGAAGTAAATTCAAAAATGATGACAATGTCCAATAAAACAGCGAATAACTTATACGTTCAATAATTATGTTTCAATCAATATTAGATTATTTTGAGAGCATTGACCCTATTTTAGCCGCTTTATACGCCACTTTATTTACGTGGTTTTTAACGGCTTTGGGCGCTTCGTTTGTTTTCTTTTTTAAGAACATGAACCGAGTAGTCTTAGACGGGATGCTTGGGTTTACTGGCGGAGTGATGATCGCGGCCAGCTTTTGGAGTTTGCTCGCACCCGCCATTGAAATGAGTAAAGGCGAAGGCTTTGTTAAAGTAATTCCCGCGTCAGTGGGATTTGCCTTGGGCGCTTTATTTATTTTTGGGTTAGATAAAATTCTTCCTCACTTACACATCAATTTTAAAGAAACAGAAGGAGTAAAATCACCTTGGCAACGCACAACGCTATTGGTTTTGGCCATTACGTTACACAATATTCCAGAAGGTTTGGCGGTTGGGGTACTTTTTGGTGGTGTTGCTGCCGGAATTCCAGAGGCCTCTATTGCAGGCGCGGTCACCTTGGCTATTGGAATTGGCATTCAAAATTTCCCTGAAGGCATTGCGGTTTCTATGCCCTTACGCCGAATGGGAATGAGTCGTTGGAAAAGTTTTATGTATGGACAATCCTCGGCCTTGGTCGAGCCTGTAGCGGGTGTGTTGGGCGCAGTTGCCGTGCTGTTTTTTATTCCTATTTTACCTTACGCTTTGGCTTTTGCAGCTGGCGCGATGATATTCGTTGTAGTGGAAGAAGTGATTCCCGAAACCCAACAAGACAAAAATACGGATATTGCTACACTGGGATTTATCGGCGGATTTATTGTGATGATGATGCTGGACGTGGCACTGGGTTAGTGGCAACCACAGGAATCTGAACCGCACGATTGGTTGGATTTTTTGCTGGGCCAAAACTTGCG
>CAMBOW010000011.1 GCA_945869365.1 Flavobacterium psychrophilum
GTTTTGATTTATTATACAAACGAAATGAACCGTTACAGGTTCCAGGCTTGAGTTTGGAAGGCAGTATTTTAGAAAAAATAAGCAAAAAAGACTATTTGGTGCACGCGCCCTATCAATCGTTTTCCTATTTGGTTAAGTTTCTGCGGGAAGCGGCGCTTGATCCAAAAGTTATTTCGATAAAAATTACGTTGTACCGTTTGGCCAAGAATTCACAAATAATTAGTTCCTTGATTAATGCCGCCAAAAACGGCAAAAAAGTAACAGTCCAAATTGAGTTACAAGCCCGATTTGACGAAGCCAGTAACATTTCGTATTCGGAAAAAATGCAAATGGAAGGCATCCAATTAATTTTTGGTGTGAAAGGCCTAAAAGTGCACAGCAAAATTTGTGTAATCGAACGCATAGAAGCCAATAAAATAAAGCGATATGGTTTAATTTCAACAGGAAATTTTAACGAATCAACAGCAAAAACATATACTGATTTTACGTTGTTTACCAGTCATTCTAAAATTCTGAAAGACATTGACAAGATATTCGACTTTTTTGAAGTCAATTTTAGAATCCACCGCTACAAACACCTCATTGTTTCGCCACATTACACACGATCTCGTTTTTATCGACTCATTGATCGTGAAATTATGCACGCCAAAATGGGTTTTACTGCCTTTATTCACCTCAAAATGAACAGCTTGTCTGATTTTGAGATGGTCGATAAGTTGTACGAAGCCAGTAGGGCAGGTGTGAAAATAAAACTGCAAGTGCGTGGAATTTGCTCGTTGATTCCTGGCATTGAAGGCATGAGCGAAAACATTGAAGCCATCAGTATTGTAGACAACTACTTGGAACATACCAGGGTGTATATTTTTGGCAACAATAATGAATCTGAAATATTTATTTCATCGGCCGATTTTATGACACGTAATTTAGATACTCGTGTCGAAGTGGCTTGTCCTATTTATGATCCCGAGATCAAACAAGAATTAATCGATGTGTTTGATATTGGATGGAAAGGAAATGTAAAAGCTCGCTTCCATTCGCAGTACTTGGATAATAAATATCGACTAAAAGGAGATAATCCGGTGTTTAGGGCACAATTAGAAACCTATAATTACTATAAGATCAAGGCAGAAAATGCGCAGGCCGTCGCTGTAGATACCCCACCACAAAAAACCTAACATGATTGCGATAAAAAAATATGCAGCCATTGATGTTGGCTCAAATGCCATGCGATTGCTAGTGTCAAATGTGGTCGAAGAATCTGGAAAACCAACCCAGTTTAATAAAAGTTCCTTGGTGCGATTGCCCATCCGTTTGGGGCAAGACGCCTTTACTACAGGTATTATTTCTGACGAAAACATCAACCGAATGATTGACGGCATACAGGCCTATAAATTGCTCATGAAGGTGCATAAAGTTCAAGATTTTAGGGCTTTAGCCACCTCGGCGATGCGGGAAGCAAAAAATGGCCAAGCCGTAATTGATGCAGTAAAAAAACATACTGGAATTAGTATAGAAATTATTGACGGCAAAAAAGAGGCTGCAATTATCGCCTCAACCAATATCAATCATCTAGTCAATACCGAAAACACTTTTTTGTTTGTGGATGTTGGGGGAGGAAGCACCGAATTTTCGCTGTTTTCTGCTGGCAAAATTATAGCCTCCAAATCATTCAAAATTGGAACCGTTCGATTGTTAAATCAGATGGTGCCTGCAACGATTTGGCAAGAAATACAAGATTGGATAGAAGGGCATACGTCCGCTTTTGATGCTATAAGTTTGATAGGATCTGGCGGCAACATCAATAAACTATTTAAGATGTCAGAAAAACCAATTGATACACCCTTGTCCTATCAGTATGTAAATAAAATTTACCAGCAGTTAAGCGGATTAACCTATAATGATTTAGTTGGTGATCTGGGACTGAACCCCGACCGTGCCGACGTAATCGTGTTGGCTACCAAAATCTACCTAAACGCCATGAAATGGAGTGGCGCCAAACACATCTACGTACCTAAAATTGGACTCTCAGATGGAATCATTAAAGCGATGTATTACAATAAATTATGATTAAATATCCAATTCAAAGGTTTTTCGAAGCAAATCTAAGGCCGGATTGAGTTCGTTCAATCGGTTGTATTTATCTTGTGGAGTGAATGCAAATTTGTTTTCAACTGCTTCGTTAACAAGCACTTCGATAGTAATATCGTGGTTGTGTAAGTGACTTCTTAAAAAACTCAATAGTCCATTTTTTTCCGATTCAAAATCGAGTTTAGATCCTTCGTTGGGCAATTCGATGTTTACTTCGGTGCCATTTACAACAGGATCATTAATGAGCAATAAGGACTCTATGATTTTGTATCCTTTGTCGCCCAATTTCTGTGCATATTTGGTCCAATACAACAGCAGTTCAGTGTCGGTAAACGACTCCGTCGGCAATTGAATTTCCTCTTTGATGCTGGGACTCATTTGGTCTTGCAACTCTTTTTTGGCGCGAATACTGCCCAACGAAAAAGCTGATACGGGAGTTCCTGTACCTTGTGGTAATACTTTGTTTTCTTGGGGTTTGGTAAGTGGTGCAGCAACCGGAATAGGTTTCTCTATTTCTACTACAGGTTCTT
Organism: Flavobacterium psychrophilum; assembly: GCA_945869365.1. Taxonomy (GTDB): domain Bacteria; phylum Bacteroidota; class Bacteroidia; order Flavobacteriales; family Flavobacteriaceae; genus Flavobacterium; species Flavobacterium psychrophilum_J. Next base: position 2,619 of record CAMBOW010000011.1, read on the forward strand.
TTTCTGGGATAACCGGCTCAGGTTCTACTGTGATTGCTTCTACAACTATATCAAGTAAGCGTCCGTAAAAATGATTTGCAGGGATTATAAATCCGTTAACTTTTTTTTTTCTCCATCAAAAGTGATGGAGGCCAATTGCATTAAACAAAGTTCAACCAACAAGCGTTGATTTTGAGATACTTTGTATTTTAAATCGCAATCATTGGCCAACTCAATTCCTTTTAATAAAAAGGCGTGCGGGGTTTGTTGCGCTTGTTGTGCATATAATTTTTGGGCTTGTTCGCCTACCTCTAATAAAGCAATTGTAGCGGGTGTTTGACAAACCAACACATCTCTAAAATGCGAGGCCAATCCTGCCACAAAGTGATGTCCATCAAATCCTTTGGCCAAAATATCATTGTAGGCTAGCAAGACTTCCGGGATTTTATTGGTCAACAGTAAATCGGTAAATTGAATGTAGGTTTCATAGTCCAACACATTTAAATTTTCGGTCACCGCTTGGCGGGTTAAATTGTTGCCACAATAGGAAACTACCCGATCAAATATGGATAAGGCATCGCGCATGGCGCCGTCGGCTTTTTGAGCAATAATATGTAGGGCATCATCTTCAAAAACTACGCCTTGGCTTTGGGCCACTTCGGCTAGATGTGCTTTGGCGTCTTTTACGGTAATGCGTTTGAAGTCAAAAATTTGACATCGCGATAAAATGGTAGGGATGATTTTGTGTTTTTCGGTAGTAGCCAAAATAAATATGGCGTGCTTGGGCGGTTCTTCTAAGGTTTTTAAAAACGCATTAAAAGCGGATGCCGACAACATGTGCACCTCGTCAATGATATATACTTTGTATTGCCCAGTTTGAGGCGGAATTCGCACCTGATCAATTAGGTTTCTGATGTCGTCTACTGAATTGTTGGAGGCCGCATCCAATTCAAACACATTAAAAGCAAAATCCTCGTTGGGATCATCATAACCCGGTTGATTAATTTTACGGGCCAAAATACGCGCACAGGTTGTTTTCCCTACACCTCGTGGTCCAGTAAACAGCAAAGCTGAAGCCAAGTGATTGGTTTCTATGGCATTGAGTAAGGTGTTGGTAATAGCCTGTTGTCCCACCACATCCTTGAAGGTTTGTGGGCGGTATTTACGGGCTGATACAACAAATTGTTCCATGAAATTTAGCTTGGCGAACAAATATAGTTTGAATATTTATAAATTTTAAATTTTAGATTTTAAATTTCAATAACTTGTAATAAATACCCTTACTTTGCAGTGCAGACCGCCTTATCGTCCCGATTTATCGGGGAGGAAAGTCCGGACACCAAAGAGTAGCATAGCGGGTAACTCCCGTCGGTATTGGCCAGAGCAATTTGGCTCTTGCAAGGACAAGTGCAACAGAAAGTATGTACAGGTAAGGCTGTAGTGAAACCAGGTAAACTCTATGCGGTGAAATTCCAAGTATATCGGCTCCCGTTTTTCGGGAAAAGGGTTACTCGCCCGATGTCGAAGGGTAGGAAGATTGATCCCGTTAGTAATAGCGGGGCTAGATAAATGATAAGGTATTTTAAATTTGTTTCGGCAGGTTTAAATGAACAGAATCCGGCTTACAGGTCTGCTTTTTTTATTTTTATTTTAATTTAATGATTTGAAATAGTATCTTTAAAAACGAAAAAAAAGAATAAATGCTATTTTCTAGTCTGCATAGTTCCATTTTAAAAACGATTCCTTTACCTTATTTAATTGTAAATGATTCGTATGCTATCACTGAAATTAACACCAATTTATTAGCAATTATTGGGTTTGACTTGTCTGAAGTTATTCACCAACCCGTAGAAACTATACTTCCAGATTTTCAATTGGTTTTACAACACAAATCACAGGAATTTGAAACGCATGTTACTTTAGCAAACCAGCAAAAACAATCGGCAAAAGTTCGCTTCGAAGCCCTCGAGTCAATTTCTACTAAAGGCATCATTTATTTTACAATTTTATCGGCAGCTTCTATTCAGGATTCAGTAGAAGATAAATTTGAGTTGTACAAGAATCGCTTGCGTTTGTTTGATTTGTTTTTAGACACCACTATAGAAGGTGTATACATCGCCAATAAAGAAGGTCAACTCATTTATGCCAACAAAACAGCCCTGCAATTTTATAACATCAAAAAATCGCAATTCAAGAAAATAAAAATTTGGGAACTCAATACGTTATTTTCATCCAAAAAAGATTGGCTTGAATACACCCAAATTTTAGAGAATTCTCGGGCAATAGATTTCGAATACACCAAAGAAGATCCCATAGACGGAAGTCTCAATTTTTATTCAATCAAATTGGTTGTCAAACAAATTGAGTCTCAGATTTATTATATTTTTAAAGCGATAGATATATCCGAAAAAATAAAAAACAATTACACCATTCAAGAAAAGGAAGATCAATTAACGGTGCTTACTAAAAACATACCCGGTGTATTATTTCAATTAATTTTAAATGAAAACAAAGAGAGTTATCTTACCTATATAAACGAGCGTATTGTTGATATTCTAGGATTTAATCTACCCACTAATAACCCTTCTTGGGATGCCAAAATAAATTTACACCCAGACGATTCAATACGCTATTATGAGGCCTTTAATGTTGCTCGATTAGAGCATAAAGAATTTAAGTTTTCTGGCCGACTATTTCTCAATGATGGGACAGTAAAATGGATAGAAGTAAATGCCTTGCCGAGCAAGCAAAACAATATTTTATACTACAACGGAATTATACAAGACGTCACGGGCAAAAAAGAAACCGAAATAGATTTGGAACTTAAACGCCAATTTAACGACAGTGTTCTAAACAATATACCGGCTGATATTGCCGTGTTTGACAAACACCACAATTATTTATTTGTAAATTCAAATGGAATTGTCAATGAAGATACCCGCAAATGGTTGATTGGTAAAAATGATTTTGACTACTGCGAATACAAGAAAACAAATCCTGCATCGGCCCACAAAAGACGGAAATATTTTAATGAGGCTATTGCCAAAAATAAATCGGTTGATTGGATTGATACCTACGAAAACAATGGAACCAAAAAATTTGTTTTTCGTAGATTCTATCCTTATGAACACAACGGGGAGCTTGAATATGTAATTGGGTACGGAATAGATGTAACCGAGCTCAAAAGTGCAGAAGAGTTGATTCTAAAAAACGAGCAACGCAATACCTTAATTCTAAATTCATCTTTGGATGCTATTTTAATGATCGATAGCAGAGGAATAATTACCTTTTGGAATCCCCAAGCAGAAACCATTTTTGGTTGGAAGGCCGATGAAGTAATTGGCTTAAATATTGCAGAGGTTATCATTCCCTCAGGCATGAAATCTGCATACCAATCTGGTATGGACAGGTTTTTGTCAACAGGAAAATCAACTATAATGAACCAGGTTTTAGATTTAATATCCATAAACAAAGAGGGTACAGAATTTCCTGTAGAGCTTACAATTGTTCCAATTGATGACAACACCAACTCCCTCGCTTTTTGTGCCTTTATTCGAGATATTTCTATACGTAAAAACAGAGAAAAACAAATTTCAAATCAAAACCGAAAACTAACCGTTCAAAACAAGCAGTTGGAACAGTTCACCTATATCGCTTCCCACGATCTTCAAGAACCGTTGCTTACTTTGACGAGTTTTTCGGAGTTGTTAATAGAGGAGCACAGCGAGCAATTAAATGACGAAGGAAAGTTGTTTGTGGAGTTTATAAACAAATCGGCTCTACGCATGCGGGCATTGGTTTCAGGACTCATGGATTACGCGCGTATTGGCAAATTAGAAAAGATAGAAGAAATAAATTGCCGCGAGTTATTGGAAAATGTTTTGGAAGATTTGAGCACCAATATTACAAAAACCAAAGCCAAAATTACGGTTGATCAGCTGCCAACAATACAGGGATATTCTACCTACATGCGTTTGTTGTTTCAAAATATTATTAGCAATGCGATCAAATTCAACAAACCCGGAGTTGATCCAGTAGTGCATATTCAATTTTCTGAGCTCAAAGAGGAGTGGTTATTTACCATTACCGATAATGGAATTGGTATTGGCAAAAAACACCAAGAAGAAATTTTTACTATTTTTAAACGATTAAATCACCAAGAGCAATACGAAGGACACGGAATTGGCTTGTCTCATTGTAAAAAAATTGTAGATTTACACGAAGGTGATTTGTGGGTTGATTCCCAAGTAGGACAAGGAAGTGCCTTTAGTTTTACTATTTCAAAATCAGTATAACATACTATGTCAAAGCTTGTGAAAACAGTATTATTAGTTGACGATGATAACATGACCAACTTTTTACACCAACGTGTAATTTCAAAAGCGGAAATTTGTTCAGACGTGAAGGTGGCCAAAAACGGACAAGAAGGCATCGAGAAATTAGTTGAACTCAACCATAGTTTGGTTTCAAAAGATGTAGTGGTGGTGTTTTTAGACCTAAATATGCCGATTTTAGATGGTTGGGGGTTTCTCAAAGAATATGAAAACCAAAAAGACAAACTAAAATTCAACACTAAAATTTTTGTGCTAAGTTCGTCCATCAATCCAGACGACAAAGCCCGTGCCGAAGAGAATAAATACGTTGCACAATACGTCTATAAACCGCTTACTTCTTCCAGTTTACAGTCCTTATTATTTAATTAGATTTCAGTTATTACTACCGGTAATTCAAAAAAAGTAAAGGTTGAACCTCCATAATTTTTTTGAAAGGAATAATGATCCAAATGAGCCAATTTGGTGTGTTTGGAGTGTTCAATAATCAACATTCCATCCGGCCGAAGTAGTTTTTTTGCAAACAAATTGGTCACCAATTTTTCAAAAGTTGTTTGATCTAACCCATAAGGAGGGTCGGCAAAAATTAGGTCATAATCTACATTGCATTTATCGATATACCCAAACACTTCACTTTTTATCCCTGCTATGGCAAAATCATATTCAGCAGCTGTTTGCTTGATAAATTTCACACAGCCAAAATCGGCATCTACGCAAGTAATATTGTTGCTCCCACGAGAAGCAAATTCGTAGCTAATGTTTCCAGTACCTGCAAACAAATCAAGCACCTTGAGTCCATCAAAATTGAAGTGATTGTTCAAGATGTTAAACAGCGCTTCTTTGCTCATGTCGGTGGTGGGACGTACCGGTAAATTGCGTGGGGGTGAAATGCGACGGCCTTTGTATTTTCCGGATATTATTCTCAAGATTGAAACAAGATAAAGTGTTCTGAATTTAGGGCGTTGGAGTAGTTGTTATTTGTTTTGCAGTGGCTCATGTCAAATAAATTTACATTGCGCACATAGGCATAAACCAATTGAAATACAGGGTATTCCGTGCTTATATTGCCTAAAAATTCGAGTGGAAATTGTTCAGGATTGAGTTGCAGTTGTTCGGCTGTAAACAACACATAATACAATAAATCTTCGGGTGTTTTATAGTCAAACGAGTTGTACAGCAATACATGCTGATTTTGGAGCACAATAATTTCAAAATGAGTTGCTGCAAGGTGTACAAACATTTTTTTCTCGGTGGCATTTTTTGATAAATCCAATAAGCGCCTAACTAAAATACTGGCAGCGTGTTGGTAATCAAATTGTCCAAATTTATCGACTAAAAAATTATTGAGATGCACATACGGAATATATACATTATGCATGCCGTAGGCTTCCAGACTGTCGTGCGTAAAAAAATCAGTCTCAAACACTTTGGTGTTGTATTGCAAGTAACTTCCCAAATATGCCTCGTCAAATAAGGCGTTTGGAACAAAGGTATTCAGGTTGTTGTCGTGAATTACCTGAACTTCGTCGTAGGATTTGCGTAAATCAGTTGAATTAAAAAATGCATGTTCGTACCAATCTTCTACCTTTTTTGTTTTGTCGTTGCGGTCAAAATGAATCTCCTGAAAAGCCACGATGTATTTTTGAAGGGTATCCCAAACGCGATAAGAAAAACCGGTAAGCCCAATTTTGAGCGTTAACTTGTGGTAGGTTTTTTCGGTTATTGTACGTTGATTTTGTTGCATGGGAGTAAAAAAGGAGTCAATTTTTGTTCCTACTTGACAGCAGCAAACTTACAATTTTTTTTCAATCAGTAGGCCAATGCTGCGATATTCCTGTGTATATTTGATATCCCATCTGGGAACTACAGCAACATGAACGCACCCGCCTTTTATCGAAAATTAGTGCATTATTTTCCCTTTGCACCTACACCCAAACAAGAGGTGTTTTTTCAGTTAATTGCGCAGTTTTTGACCAACACCGCCACCGACGAAATTTTTGTGCTGAAGGGTTTTGCAGGAACAGGAAAAACGACTTTGGTGAGCGCATTGGTATCTGCCTTACCCGAAATAAACGGCAAATCAGTTTTGTTGGCGCCTACTGGACGAGCAGCCAAAGTTATTGCCAATTATGCACACAAATCGGCCTTTACGATTCATAAAAAAATTTATTTTCCCAAAAAAGTAGCTGGAGGTGGATTGCAATTTACCTTACAGCAAAACAAGCACAAAAACACCTTGTTTATTGTCGATGAGGCATCTATGATTTCAGATGTGAGTACAGATTCTAAATTTTCGGAAGGAAGTTCGCTGCTAGATGATTTGATTTTCTACGTCTATTCGGGCCAGGATTGCAAATTACTGCTCATTGGCGATACGGCGCAGCTTCCGCCGGTAAATTTATCTATTTCACCTGCTTTAGATTTAGACAGTTTGTCCTTGCATTACAATAAAGAAGTAACCCATATTGAGCTCGATGAGGTAATGCGCCAGGCCGAAAAATCAGGCATATTACACAATGCAACCGCCCTACGTGAGGTATTGAAAACCTCTTTTTTTGACAGTTTTCAGTTTCAGCTTAAACCCTTTAAAGACATTATTCGCTTGGTGGACGGCTATGATATTCAAGATGCCATTCAGTCAGCGTATAGCAAATACAGTATCGAAGACACGGCGTTTTTGGTACGATCAAACAAACGAGCCAATTTGTATAACCAGCAAATTCGTTCACGCATTTTAGACAAAGAAAGCATTTTGGCCACCGGCGATTACCTCATGGTGGTGAAGAACAATTACTTTTGGTTGCAAGAAACCGATGAGGCAGGCTTTATTGCCAATGGCGATATTATTGAAGTATTAGAATTATTCTCAATCAAAGAATTATATGGATTCACGTTTGCCTCGGTTAAGATCCGCATGGTCGATTACCCCAACCAGCGACCGATAGAAACCATTTTGTTGTTGGATACGCTCAACAGCGAATCTCCCTCTTTGTCCTATGACGATGCCAACCGCTTGTACCAAGAGGTAATGCAAGATTATGATCAAGAAACCACCAAATACAAGAAGTTTCAAAAAGTAAAAGAAAACGAGTATTTCAATGCCTTGCAGGTGAAGTTTTCCTACGCCATTACTTGTCATAAATCGCAGGGTGGCCAATGGAATACCGTGTTTATTGAGCAGCCGTATTTGCCCGATGGAATTGATCAAGACTATATTCGGTGGTTGTATACCGCGGTCACTCGTGCCAAAGAAAAATTATATTTGATAGGATTTAAAGACGATCATTTTCAGGAATAAAACACAACCAATAGGTTTGGATTCTTTGTACTTTTGACCCGCAACTCTATGTTTATTTGCTTATGAAAGTAATTGCCGTAATTCCCGCCCGCTTTGCATCCACGCGATTTCATGCCAAACTCATGCAGGATTTGTGCGGAAAAACTGTCATCCAACGCACCTACGAAGCCGCCGTACAAACCCAATTGTTTGATGATGTATTTGTAGTTACCGATTCAGAAATCATATACAATGAAATTGTTTCCCAAGGCGGAAAAGCCGTGATGAGCATCCACGAACACGAATCGGGTAGTGACCGCATTGCCGAAGCGATTGCTGATAGGGAAGTAGATGTGGTGGTAAACGTGCAAGGCGATGAACCCTTTTTGGATGTTGCTTCGTTGCGCAACCTGATTCAAGTTTTTCGGGATGATTTGGCCAAGCAAGTTGATTTGGCTTCCTTATACTTTGAGATTCACGACCAAAAAGAAATTGAAAACCCAAATAATGTGAAGGTGGTGGTTGACCAGGCGCAATTTGCTTTGTATTTCTCGCGCTCCGTGATTCCGTATCCCAGATTAGAAGAGAGTAGCTTGCGGTATTATCAGCACATTGGTATTTATGCCTTCCGAAAAGAAGCCTTATTGGCCTTTGCGAGTTTGCCAATGAAAAGTTTAGAAGCAACAGAAAAGCTTGAACAATTACGGTATTTAGAATACGGTAAACGCATTAAAATGATTGAAACCTCGCACAAAAGCATTGGGATTGACACACCCGAGGATCTAGAAAAAGCCCGTGAATTTTTGCGGGCCAATTAAAAGGACTTACTCTTTTTAATAATAATTAACTCGTTGTGTGTTTCAACTTTAGGCAGACGAATCACAGTATAGGGCTTGTTGTTGAAGTTTACACAGTAGTTGTTATTTCGTTCAAGTTGTTCGGTAGACAATGTCATCGTATTAAATAATATATAGCCAGGAGCATTTAGCAATATTCCCAAGCGATCGGCAAAAAATTTCTCAAATAAAAAGTTGGGCATTTTGGTGTCTTGAAAGATATCTACAATAATCAAATCAAATTGAAAAGCTGTTTTTAAAACATATTCAAAGGCATCACCCTGTATGAGGTTGAGTTGTTTAATCTCCTGAACCAAAAAATAATCATGAGCCAATTTGATTACTTCGGGATCCAATTCTACTCCGGTAATTTTTCCATTGTATCCCACTTCATTCACCAAGGTTTTTACAACACTTCCGCCACCCACGCCCAACACCAAAATGTGGTTCATGGCTTGTATTTGGGTAAATCCAATTGCCTTGAGTCCTTGGCGCAAAATGCGTTGCAAGCTGCCGTACGAATAATTGGTGTTGGGTGAATCTAGAACCAGTTGGCCATTGTTCCAGCTTATTTCCAAATTCCGACTAATGCTTGAATGCACCTGGTGGATTTTTACAGGAAACAGGAAACTCAAAAGGCGTTTAAACATTGGGTGTATTTTTTCGTAAAAATAGCAGATAAATCTTAATTTTGGCTTGAAATAAATAGCATGAAACAAAAACTATACCGCTGGATTTTCTTTGACCTATTTGGATGGAAAATACAAGGCACCTTAGATCCAGCCATAAAAAAATGTGTATTCATGGTGCTCACGCATACCAGTTGGTATGATTTTTTTCTCGGATTATTTACCCGTGGAATCCTCGGCTTGGACATGCATTGGGTAGGAAAAAAAGAATTGTTTCGTTTTCCGTTTGGTTATTTTTTTCGTTGGATGGGCGGCACACCATTAGATCGAACTGGTGGCTTAAATAGGGTGGAGGCCATTGCCCAAATTTTTGAACAGAAAGAAGTATTTCGTATGGCCATTTCGCCCGAAGGAACCCGCAAGAAAGTTACCGAACTAAAAAGCGGATTTTATTTCATTGCCCTACAAGCGGGCGTTCCCATTATTCCGTTGGCATTTGATTTCAAAACTCGCAGTGTCATTTTTGGAAAACCATTTGTTCCCACCGGAGATTACACCCAAGATCTAGCCGAATTGTTGCCTTTTTTTATAGGAGTAGAAGGAAAAGTGCCGCAAAACAGTTTTCAGGTATAATACCAATTACCACATAAACTAATAATACTAAACCAGCTCTCATGAATGACGAACAACTTCATCAAGATTACAAAGCGCAGTACTTGCATGGACGTTACCTTACTCTGTCGCATTTGGCTGATTTTTTTCTCGAATTGCCAAGCAATAGCATGCGCATTTTGGGGCATTCGGTTCAAAACCAACCCATCTATGCTTTGCAGTTGGGAACAGGAAAAACCAAGGTATATATGTGGTCGCAAATGCATGGAAACGAAAGCACTACCACCAAAGCGTTGGTTGATTTTGTTCGGTTTTTACAAGGAGAATCGGCTTTGGCAAAGGAGCTACTTGCTCAGTTTACCTTTTTATTACTGCCGTTAGTCAATCCCGACGGAGCCTCAGTTTATACCCGTGAAAATGCCAATGGCGTTGATCTGAATCGCGATGCGAATCTCAGAACCCAACCAGAAAGCCAACTATTGCGAACCGCTTTTGATGCGTTTAAACCCCACTTTTGTTTTAACCTGCACGACCAACGCAGTATTTTTGGAGCAGGAACTACAGGAAATCCAGCAACAGTATCTTTTTTGGCACCTTCTTATAATGCCGAACGCGAATTTAACGATACTCGTTTGCAGGCGGTTGCGGTAATCAATGCTATGAATGCCGAATTGCAGCAATACATTCCCAACCAGGTTGGTCGTTTTGACGACGGATTCAATTTCAATTGTATTGGAGATACCTTTCAATTACTTGGTGTGCCGACTATTTTGTTTGAAGCAGGGCATTTTCCGCAAGATTACCAGCGGGAAATAACCCGGAAGTACATTTTTATAGCTCTACTTTCTGGATTGCAATCTATTTACGAAAACGATATAGTTCGCAACAATATCGAGAATTACATGAATATTCCTCATAATATTCCTAATTTTTATGATTTTGTTTATAAAAAAATTAAAATTAATTGTGATACTAGCAAAATAATTAGCAATTTTGCCGCACAATACAAAGAGGTTTTAGAAGATAATCAAATTCAGTTTAAAGCTTATATTTCAAAAGTGGGACAATTGGATGCTTATTTTGGTCATATCACCTACGATTGTCAGGAGCAAGAATTTTTTGCTAAGGGGAAATCAATCCCTATTGAAGGAGAAGAAGCAACATTTTCCCTTCAGGATCAAATTCATTTCGAAAATGGCAATCTCCTCACTTAATAAGTTTTGTATTGAAACGGAAAGTAATTTAGTTAAGTAAACGTTATGAGCAAATTTCGATTAGATGAAGTAGATCACCAAATTTTAGATATGTTGATCGATAACACCCGAATTCCTTTTACCGATATAGCCAAAAAATTATTGATATCAGCCGGAACTGTGCACGTGCGTGTAAAGAAAATGGAAGATGCTGGAATCATCATGGGATCCTCGTTAACCTTGGATTACGAAAAGTTAGGCTATTCGTTTATTGCCTATGTGGGTGTTTTTTTAAACAACACCTCGCAAACTAAATTTGTTTTAGAGCGCATCAGCGAAATTCCTTATGTAACGGTTGCGCATGTTACAACAGGTAAGTTTAATATCTTTTGTAAAATTAGAGCCAAAGACACGAAGCATGCCAAAGATGTGATTTTCATGATTGATGACATTGAAGGAGTTTATCGCACAGAAACCATGATCTCACTTGACGAGAGCATTAACGATAAAAAACGTTTGATGCATACGATTTTTAAAAATATGTAAGTAAGTTTACTGCGTTAACCTAGAATAGGATGTGCTTGCATCCTATTTTTTTTGTATTAGATCCTATGCAACTTCATGAACTTTCAACTGCCGAATATGCGGCTAGACATCAGCAGTATATCCAAGCTGTTCATTCGGATTATACGTTGGTAGAAGAATTAGAAATTTCGCTTCATCGGTTCATCAAATTTGTGCAAAATATTCCCTTAGACAAATTTGATTACCGCTATGCCCAAGACAAATGGACCATCAAGGAAATCATACAACACCTCATGGATGCGGAGCGTATATTTGCCTACCGCGCCTTGCGATTTGCCCGAAACGACAAAACCGAATTGCCAGGATATGATGAAAATGCTTTTGCCTTTCATATAAATCCACGAGCCAATACCCGCAAGTTGCCCGAAATGCTCACCGAATTTACCCTGATTCGTCAATCGAGCATTGCATTATTTCAATCCCTCACTGCCGATGAACTGAAAAGAGGCGGGATTGCATCTCAGGCTTTTACTTCGGTTCGGGCCATTGGTTTTATTATTATTGGGCATCAAAATCACCACCAGCATATTTTTGAAGCACGCTATTTGTAAGCATAAAAAAAAGGAACTCTTTATTTGGAGTTCCTTTTTTTTATTCTTCTTCGTCCTCTTCGTCTATGGGATTGTCATCCTCGTCATCCTCGTCTTCATCATCATCATCAGCTGAGCCTGCAGGGTCTTTAGATAAATCAGTTTCTTCTTCCTCTTCCTCCTCATCGCCAATTTCACCATCAATGCCTTTTATCGCATCTATTGGAACTACAATATCTTCTAAATCTTCGTCTTCAAATTTTTCTAAACGATTGGCCAATTTCGTGCTCACTTTTACCAAATAAATGGTTTCTTCGGTGCGCACTTCAACGGCTTCGACCAACTCGTTATGGGTATTTCTAAATCGGATAATGTTGGAATCGTCATAGCCATCAGGAAAACGGTCAACCAACAAATTTAAAATTTCATTTGTGAGTTTGGAATAATCAACAATAATTCTCTTCATAACGTATTATAAATCTAGTAGGTAGGCAAAAATTAAGGGTGCAACAATAGTAGCGTCTGATTCAATGATAAATTTTGGTGTATGAATATCCAATTTTCCCCAGGTTATTTTTTCGTTAGGAACGGCTCCCGAATAGGAACCGTAGCTGGTAGTCGAATCAGAAATTTGACAGAAATAACTCCAAAACGGCACGTCGTGCATTTCCATATCTTGGTATAACATGGGCACCACACAGATGGGAAAATCACCTGCAATTCCTCCTCCAATTTGGAAGAACCCTACGCCCTTGCTGCTGTTTTTGGAATACCAATCGGCCAAATAGGTCATGTATTCTATACCCGATTTCATGGTCGAGGCTTTTAATTCGCCTTTAATAACATAGGAAGCAAAAATATTCCCCATGGTACTGTCTTCCCAACCGGGAACTATAATTGTCATATTTTTTTCGGCAGCGGCAAACATCCAACTGTCTTTCAAATCAATTTCGTAGTATTCTTCTAATACGCCAGACAACAACATTTTGTACATGAATTCATGCGGAAAATAACGTTCGCCTTTGTCATCGGCATCTTTCCATATTTTGTATATGTGTTTTTGCAATCTGCGGAAAGCTTCGTGCTCGGGTATACAAGTGTCAGTTACTCGGTTTAGTCCACGTTCCAATAAATCCCATTCTTCTTGAGGAGTTAAATCGCGGTAGTTGGGCACGCGCTCATAGTGTGAATGTGCCACCAAATTCATAATATCTTCTTCCAAGTTGGCGCCGGTGCACGAAATAATTTGGAGTTTGTCTTGGCGAATCATTTCGGCAAATATCTTACCAATTTCGGCAGTACTCATAGCTCCAGCCATAGTTACCATCATTTTGGCTCCGTTGGCCAATTGTTGTTCATACGCTTTGGCTGCATCAACTAAGGCCGCCGAGTTGAAATGCAAATAGTGTTTTTCGATAAATTGACTGATGGGTCCTTTACTCATTTTGTTTGGTTTTTACTTGTATTTTGTGCTGTTATATGCCTAATCTTGGTTTTCAAAAATAAATTATTTTTTACGATAACCTAATATTTCTAATACTTCATCAGATGTTTGTTGTTCCGAGAAAACTTCGGTAGCCAAAATGCCGTTTTCGTCGCGATCAATCAAAATGTGTTTGGGTTGCGGAATCAAACAGTGGTGCAACCCACCATAGCCGCCAATTGTTTCTTGGTAGGCTCCTGTATTAAAAAATCCGATATAAAGTGGTTTTTCTTTGTTGTATTTGGGCAAATAAATGGCATTCATGTTTTGCTCCGAGTTGTAGTAATCGTCGCTATCGCAAGTCATTCCGCCCAAAAGCACCCGTTCGTAGGTTTCATTCCAACGGTTTATAGCCAACATGATGAACCGTTTATTTATCGCCCAAGTATCGGGCAAGGTCGTAATGAACGAACTGTCTATCATGTTCCATTTTTCACGATCATTTTGTTGTTTTTGGTACAACACTTGGTAGATGGCTCCGCCGCTTTCGCCAACGGTGAACGATCCAAATTCGGTAAAAATATTGGGCATGTCTACTTCGGCTTCCTCGCAGGCAATTTTTATCTGGTGGATAATTTCGTCAATCATGTATTGGTAATCATACTCAAACGCCAATGAATTTTTTATCGGGAAACCCCCGCCAATATTCAGTCCGTCTAGGGAAGGACATTCTTTTTTTAGTGCGATATATACTTTGATACATTTCACCAATTCGTTCCAATAATAGGCATTATCATTGATGCCAGTATTGATGAAAAAGTGAAGCATTTTGAGCTCTAACTTGTCGTTTTCTTGAATCTGTTTTTTGTAAAATTGTACAATATTTTTGTATCCAATTCCCAAACGAGAAGTGTAAAACTCAAATTTTGGTTCTTCCTCGGCAGCAATTCGAATCCCAATTTTAAACTTGCCTTTAATCTCGGCTTGCAACAAATCTAACTCTTCATAATTGTCAATAATCGGAATGGTGTTTTTGTGTCCATTATTGATCAATCGGGCAATATTATTGATGTATTGGTCGCGTTTAAACCCATTGCAAATCACATAGGTGCTTTTGTTGATCTTCCCATTTTCGAGTAAATTCTCTACGATATTAATATCAAAAGCCGAAGAGGTTTCAATGTGAATGTTATTTTTAAAGGCCTCATTCATGATGTATTCAAAATGCGAACTTTTGGTGCAATAACAATAATAGTATTTGCCCTCGTATTTGTTTTTCTCCATCGCCGAACGAAACCAGTTTTTGGCACGTTTGATATTGCTCGAAATTTGCGGCAAATAGGTAAACTTGAGGGGCGTACCGTATTGTTCTACCAATTTCATCAAATCAATGTTATGAAACTGAAGGTTGTCTTTGTTGAGCGTAAATTCTTCCTGAGGGAAGTAATAAGTTTGATTGATGAGATCGGAATATTTTGTGTTCATGGCCAAAGTGGATTAAAGTTAAACTAGAAAACCGAGGTATTCTGTAGGTTCAAACCCGTATGTTGGCATAAATAATCGGAAGTTTTTCTTGGCAAACACTAGTCAATGCACTTTGACTGTAATATACCGCCAAAACCCGCCAAACTTTTTTGCAGAAAAATGCAGTAGTATCCTTGTGGTAGCAAGCAGTGTTGGCGTTATTTTGGTTTCTATTCATTGAGGCAAATGTAAAAAAATAAATAAGTGATACACTACAGTTGAAATAAAAAATAATTAAGTTTTATAATCTAAAAATGCGGCTCTAATCCATTCTTTTTCAACGGTTTGATTGAAGGTAATTTTTCCAATTTCGGTCAGGAGCACAAAGAGCACTTTTCCGCCTTCGTTTTTTTTATCGTGAATCAATAATTTTTCGATGGCTTCGATGTCGTTTTTGTTAAAATCAATGGGGTTAAATATCGCTTGCAAAGTCGATTTTATTTCCAAGTAACTCCCGAAGTCGAGCAGGCCTTTTTGCACCGACAAATAGGCTTCGAGTTGCATGCCAATGGCTACGGCTTCTCCGTGAAGCAAGGGAGTTTTAGTTTGATTTTCCAGAAAATAACTTTCTATTGCATGTCCTAAGGTATGCCCAAAATTGAGCGCTTTGCGCAGCCCTTTTTCGGTAGGGTCTTGAATGACAATGCTGTTCTTTATTTCGATAGAACGCTCCAAAAGCACCGCCAAATAGTCGCTATCCAACTGACTCAAATCTTGGAATAATTCCCAATAGGCTTTGTCGTAGATGAGCCCGTGTTTAATCATTTCGGCCAATCCTGAGCGCATTTCAGCTTGGGGTAAGCTGTCTAAATAATTTTCATCAATAAGGACCATTGTGGGCACTGCGATTACGCCAATTTGGTTTTTTAGATGCCCCAGATCTACGCCGTTTTTACCGCCAATTGCGGCATCAACCATAGCCAATAGGGTAGTAGGAACGGCAATAAAATCAATTCCTCGTTTATAAGTAGCCGCAACAAATCCACCCAAGTCAGTCAACACTCCTCCGCCCAAAGCAATCAATAGGCTTTTTTTGTCGGCACCCAATTCGGTTAAAATCTCCCAAATTTCTACACAGGTAGCAATGTTTTTTTGTGCTTCACCGGGTTCAATTTCTATGAGTTCAATAGGGATGTGTGTGGCCAATTCGGGCAGAAAAGTAGGGGAGCAATATGTATTGGTATGGGTGTCAACTAAAACGAAAAGTTTAGAGTAGGCATGGTCTATAATTACTTGATTTAATTCGGAGTATTTTGAATCGCCAAAATGTATGGTGTAGCCGTTGGCTTGCAAGGGTTGTCTGGTCATATTAGGTAGTAAAAATCAAGCAAAATAAGTGAATTTTTAAAGATAACTCAACAAGATATCAGATTAATTATAAAACAGTGATTTTTTATCATTTTGGCTTCACGCGTCGGCAGAATTTTTGGTATTTTTGTGCGTGAAAATTCCAATAGAAATTTCTTTGTACTCATGCCAAAATTATTCCAAAATACCCAAGTTGCTTTTGCACTCAAATCGGATGCCGAACTCCAACGAGCTCATTTTTTATTTCGTTTAATTTCTAATAATACCTTGGTAAAAATAGGTACTGCGGCTACCCAGCTGGCGCTCAAATTTCATTTACCCGTCGATCGCCTCATTCGCGCTACGGTTTTTGATCATTTTTGTGGTGGGGTGAGCGAACAAGATTGCTTGCCGGTGGTGGATAAGATTTATGCCAAACAGGTGTATTCGGTGTTGGATTATTCGGTAGAAGGCAAAGAGGACGAAGCGCATTTTGACGGCGCCTTGGCCATGACCTTAAAAATCATCTCGTTTGCCAAAACCAGAAAAGCCTTGCCATTTGCCGTGTTTAAACCTACCGGTTTTGGTCGGATCGATTTATATGAGAAAGTGGGAGCCAAACAAACGCTAACGGCTGACGAACAAGCCGAATGGGCACGTGTAGAAGCTCGATTTGATCAGGTATGTAAAGCGGCTCATGAGGCCAATGTATTGGTGTTGATCGATGCCGAAGAAAGTTGGATGCAAACTGCCGCCGACGACTTGGTTACCCTGATGATGGAGAAATACAACACCCACAAGGCGGTGGTTTTCAATACACTGCAACTGTACCGTTGGGACCGAATGGATTACCTCAAAAATCTGCACGAATATGCCAAAAACAAAGGCTTTCATATTGGAATGAAACTGGTGCGAGGCGCCTACATGGAAAAAGAAAATCTTCGTGCCCAAGAAAAAAATTACCAATCACCCATTTGCGAATCAAAAGAGGCAACCGATCAAAACTACAATGCGGCCGTGCAGTATATGCTCGAGCACCTCGACACGATGGCTGTATTTGCCGGAACGCACAATGAGGATAGTTCGTATTTGGTCATGGATTTAGTAGCCGAAAAAAATATACCGCCTACTGATTCTCGAATTTGGTTTGGTCAGTTGTATGGCATGAGCGACAACATCAGTTACAATTTGGGCGCTGCAGGATATAATGTGGCCAAATATTTACCATTTGGACCGGTTCGGGAAGTAATGCCGTATTTGATTCGCAGAGCCGAAGAAAACACCTCGGTAGCCGGACAAACCAATCGCGAATTATCGCTAATACAGGCCGAACGTCAACGCCGAAAAAACGCCAAGTAAACTTAGTTTTCTGTGGTTTTAATTATGTCTACCAATTCGGCTTTGTCAGAATTATTGATAACTTTTAATACAATCGCTTGATTCTGGGCTGTTTTCCCTTCAATGACATACAATTTACCTTTTTGTTCTGGAAGATTGCTTTGGTCAAAATCAACATCGCCATAGGTTAAGCAATTTTTAATGTCGGCTTCCGTCACCCATTTTTGGTCTAAAATACCCTGCGCTTTAGCCGAATAGACAAAGGGTTTTGAACGCAAATCATTCAATACGCGTGCATTGGGAAAATAATTGCAGCGGGTATCTTTTCCGCTAAAGACCAAGGCGACAAAAAAGCAACCAATGATAAAACCCACTAAATAATAAGCAAAACGATATTTTAAACCCATAAGTCAATTTTTTGGCAAATGTAAGCGAAAGATTAGGATTAAAAAACGAGTAAATTGATGTCGTTTTCGGGTAAATCAAACCACTCTGCAATCGATTTATTGGTAAGGATTCCATGATACACATATACGCCATTTTTCAAGCCATGTTCGCTGCGAATGGCATTTTCTAAACCACCTTCTTCGGCAATGCGCATCAAGTAGGGTGTGATAAAATTGCTAATAGAAAGCGAGGCCGTTTTAGAATACCGCGAGGGAATGTTGGGCACGCCATAATGAATGACGTCGTGTTTGATGAAAGTGGGTTTTTCGTGCGTGGTCACTTCAGAAGTTTCAAAACAACCACCGGTATCAATACTCACATCTACAATGACCGCTCCTTTTTTCATATGGCTCACCATGTGTTCAGAAACGATAATTGGACAACGGTCTACGCCTCGCATTGCGCCAATGGCTACATCGCAACGGCGCAGCGATTTGAGCAATGCTTTTTCTTGTATGGTCGAAGTATAAATGCGTTGGTTTAAATTGTTTTGCAAACGGCGCAATTTGGTAATTGAATTATCAAACACTTTAATTTGCGCACCCAAACCCAGGGCTGTTTTGGCTGCAAATTCGCCTACCGTACCCGCACCAATAATTACTACATCGGTGGGTGGTACGCCTGTAATGTTGCCAAAAAGCAGTCCTTTTCCAAATTGGTTGTTAATCATCAATTCGGCAGCAATTAATACAGAGGCCGTTCCGGCAATTTCACTCAGTGATTTTACTGCAGGGTAGGTGCCGTCTACATCTTTAATGTACTCGAATGCTAAAGCCGTGATTTTCTTTTTGGTTAACGCTTCAAAATAGGCTTTGTTTCGGGTTTTAATTTGTAAGGCCGAAAACACAATGGTTTGCGGATTGACAATTTCAATTTCTTGTGCTGTTAAGGGTTCCACTTTTAGGATGATCGGACAAGAAAATATTTTTTTGGTGTCTTGGGTAATTTCAGCACCGGCTTCACTGTATTCTGCGTCCGAATAACTGGCGCTGAGTCCGGCTCCTGCTTCCAGCAAAACGCGATGACCTTGCGAGCAAAGGTTATTTACTGCATCGGGCGTGAGGCAAATGCGGCGCTCTTGGTAACTGGTTTCCTTTGGTATGCCAATAAAAAGCGCACTTTTTTGGCGGGCAATTTCCAATTTTTCTTCCTGTGGAAGCAATTGGTCTTTGGTAAACGGAGTTAACGACATGGCATACTGCTGAAAATTAAGTGCCTAAATTATAAAAAAAAGCGATTACCATCACGTTTCCACTTGATTAATACATCTCCAGTTCACGTGTGGTATCCGACAAAGCTTTAATTTTGATTGTACTGTGTTCTTGTGGAATCAAAGTAGGAATTTTTTCGGGCCATTCTACAAAACACCAATGCCCAGAATACAAGTATTCGTCCATACCAAAATCATAGGCTTCGGTCTCGTCTTTAATGCGATGGACATCAAAGTGGTACACCGGCCCGTTTGATTCAGTGTGGTATTCATTCACCAACGAAAATGTTGGGCTACTGGTTGCATTTTGAACGCCCAAGGCAGCAACCAAGGCTTTGATGAGCGTGGTTTTACCTGCGCCCATTTCTCCAACTAGGAGAATTACTTTTTTTGGGTTATTGGCTAATAGTTGCTGTGCAATAGATTGAATATCTTCGAGCGAATAAGTGAGCTTCATGGAGTAAACAGTCGGTTATTTTGGGTTAAAAACTAAAAAGGGAACTATTACTTCTTCAAGTGAAATACCTCCGTGCTGGTAGGTGTTTCGGTAATAACTCACGTAATGATTGTAATTATTCACATAAGCCAAGAATAAATCATTTTTGGCAAAAATAAACGAACTGCTCATGCTGATGCTGGGCAATCCGATTTTTTTTGGATCCTTTACAGCAAAAACATCTTTGTCTTCATAAGATAAGCTTCGTCCGGTTTTGTAACGTAGGTTTAAGCTGGTGTTTTTATCGCCAATTACTTTGGATGGATTTTTCACGTTGATCGTTCCATGATCGGTGGTGATGATCAATTTAAATCCGAGCTTTTGGCCTTGCTGGATAATTTCTAACAAAGGTGAATTTTTAAACCAAGTTCGGGTGAGCGAACGGTAGGCTTTGTCATCAGAAGCCAATTCTTTTACCACATCCATTTCGGTTTTGGCATGTGAGAGCATATCGACAAAATTATATACTACGGTAACCAAATCGTGGTCTTTGAGACCTCGGAAATTATCGGCCAATTTTTTTCCATTGGCTAAGTTGGTAATTTTAAAATATTCTTGTTTTAAACTACTTAATCCTATACGTTTAAGATGCTCGGTTAAAAACTCAGCTTCAAATAAATTCTTTCCACCTTCGTCTACATCATTTTTCCAATATTGCGGAAATTGTTTCTCCATTTCTGTCGGCAATAAGCCCGAAAATATGGCATTTCGTGCATATTGTGTGGCGGTAGGAAGCATCGCATAATAGGCCGTTTCTTTTTCTAAGCGGTAGTAATCGCCCACTATTTTTTCAATAGTTTTCCATTGGTCGTAACGCAAATTATCAATTACGATAAACAGCACCGGTTTTGTTTTGCCCAATTCGGCGGCTCCTCGGCTGTCTTTTTTGACCAATTCGGGCACTACCAATTCGCGAAATAAAGTATGTGATTGTATGGGTTTGTCGGCCTTGGGCTCGAACCATTTTTCGTAATTCCGTTCGATGAATTTTCCAAACTGCATATTGGCTTCCACCTTTTGGGATTCCAATATTTCGATCATGCTTTGGTCTTGAATGTTTTCTAGTTTTAATTCCCAATAAAGCAGTTTTTTATAGAAATCAACCCAGTCTTCGTAGGAGCTTACTTGCGCCATTTCCATCGCAATCTTACGAAATTCTTTCTGGTAATCGAGGGTAGTTTTTTCGGAGACCAAGCGCGAATGATCGAGGTTCTTTTTTAAGCTCAACAGAATTTGATTGGGATTGACGGGTTTTATGAGGTAATCGGCAATTTTTGAACCGATGGCTTCCTCCATAATGTATTCCTCTTCACTTTTGGTAATCATAATTACCGGTGTAGCCGATTTTTTTTCTTTCATTTCGGCCAAGGTTTCCAGGCCACTCATTCCGGGCATGTTTTCATCCAAAAACACGATGTCAAAATTTTCTTGCGCAAAAAGATCAATGGCATCTCGTCCATTATTACAAGTAGTGAGCTTGTAATTCTTCATTTCCAAAAAAAGGATGTGGGGTTTTAATAAATCAATTTCGTCGTCAACCCAAAGGATGTGTATTTGGTTCATGGCAGTTGTTTATGGAGTGGCAAATTACTACAATACCAACGTATTCTTTTCATAAAAATTGCTTAATTTTTTTTGGATTGATCAGACAACTAGCTTCACTTGTTTGATAAAGTGAGTTAGTTTTAAAAAATCTGTACATTTGCTTCAAATTCGAATACATGAAAAGCAAATTACAAGTAGTAGTAGTCCTATTATTAGCAGGATATTCAACTCTGTTTGGTCAAATTCAAATTCACGAAAAAGACTACACCTTACGGTATTACCCCAATCAATTAACGATTCAATTTTTGGATTCCTTGGCTGCACAAACGGTTGTTTTAGAAGATGCTTTCTCATCTGCTACATTATCCTTTGAACAATCATCTAATCCATTAGAAATAAAACTGTTACAGCTAAGGCCCAGCCAAATACTTAAAATAAATTATCTCGACAACCAACATCAACGGCAGTCCAGTTACATTGCCAATTCTTCTATTTCTTCGGGCGCCATAGAAGTTTACTTTAACCACACCGTAGCAACCGCATTTGCCCAATCCCAAGCCGCCTTAAATTTGGGAAATCTTTTGGATGATAAATTAATCACCTATATCAACGAATGTCAAAACGATTTGTCGATAGCCATTTACAATTCCTATTCGACCTCTGCGGCATCCGGAATTGCTGGAGCCATCAATGCAGCCTATGATCGCGGTGTGAAAGTGCGCCTCATTTATGACGGCAGTACCAGCAGCCTGATGATTCCGTTGCTCAATCCGTTAATTCCCATTTTGCCCAGTCCCAGTAGTTCGTCCTACGGAATAATGCACAATAAATTTGTCATTTTTGATGCCGAAAGTTCCGATCCCAATCAGCCGTTTGTGTGGACAGGATCAACCAATTGGACTGCTTCCCAAATTGACGGTCCCGATCGCAACAACGCCATAGTGATACAAGATCAAGCACTGGCCTTGGCCTACAAAATGGAATTTGATGAGATGTGGGGAAGCAATTCGATGATTCCCAATCCAATAAATTCAAAGTTTGGCCCTTACAAATCTGATAATACTCCGCATCATTTTGTGGTGGGTAATAAGGTGATTGATGCCTATTTTAGTCCAAGCGACGGCGCCAATGGCAAAATTATAGATGCCATAAATTCAGCCGATACCGACCTTGAAATCGCCACCATGCTCATTACCCGAAGCGATGTAAAAAACACGTTGCTCGCCAAATATAATGCGGGTTTAACGAATATAAATCTATTGGTTGATAGTCAAAATCCGACGGGAAATCAAATTTCTGCCATTCAGGCGGGATTGCCACTGGGCCACGCTATGGTGTTTAGCCTGAGCGGCATCATGCACCACAAGTTTTTGGTAGCCGATAATTTTAATCCCAATTCAGATCCTTTGGTTCTCACAGGCTCGCACAACTGGAGCAATTCGGCCGAAACCAAAAACGACGAAAACACGCTCATTGTGCACGATGCCAATATTGCCAATCAATATTTTCAGGCCTTTGCCGATTTGTACCAACAAGCAGGCGGCAACATGGAATTCTTAGGCGTCCAAGCCAGTTCGGCGAATGCGAATTTGTGTTCCATTTATCCCAATCCAACTTCGGGAGACTGTTTTATTTCTTGGAATCAAATCCCGACAGATTCGTCAATCGTTCGTGTTTTTTCTGCTATGGGAATGCAAGTTCTAGCACAAAAATTGAATGCCGAAAGCACAAATACGATACGTTGTTCAATGCTTGAAGTAGGTATTTATTTTGTGTCGATTGAAACAGCTCAAGGCCAAGAAGTTTTCAAGTTGATTAAAAAATAAGTCGTTTTTTCTGGCAGTTTTATTTGTAAAAAGCAGGCATTTCGTCTTACTTTTGCGACTAAATAACAGCAGCTATGAGTTCTACGATTACTACCACCAATTTTCAATTTCCCAATCAAAAATCAGTTTATCGCGGCAAAGTGCGCGAAGTGTATAACATCAATGACGATTTGTTGGTCATGATTGCTACCGATCGCTTGTCGGCCTTTGATGTGGTGTTGCCCAAAGGAATTCCCTACAAAGGACAAATTTTGAATCAAATTGCTACCAAATTCATGGAATTGACGGCTGATATTGTACCCAATTGGTTGATTACCACGCCTGATCCAAATGTAGCTGTAGGCCATTTGTGTGAACCTTTTAAAGTAGAAATGGTAATTCGAGGGTATTTGTCGGGTCATGCGGCCCGCGAATATGCATTGGGAAAAAGAACCATTTGTGGGGTGACCATGGAAGAAGGATTAAAAGAAAACGATCGATTTTCATCGCCAATCATTACACCAACCACCAAAGCTGATAATGGTTCGCACGACGAAGATATTTCGCGCGAAGCCATTTTGGTCAACCAAATCGTATCTGAAGAAGATTATTTGGTGTTAGAAAAATATACCAGAGCCCTCTACCAACGCGGAACCGAAATTGCGGCTTCGCGCGGTTTAATTTTGGTGGATACCAAATATGAGTTTGGCAAAACCAAAGACGGCCAAATCGTTTTGATTGATGAAATCCACACGCCCGATTCTTCCCGTTATTTTTATGCTCAGGGTTACCAAGATCGACAGGATCAAAACGAAGAGCAAAAGCAATTGTCTAAAGAATTTGTGCGCCGTTGGCTCATCGAAAACGGATTCCAAGGCAAAGTAGGACAGCAAATTCCAGAAATGACAGCTGCTTATATTGAAACGGTTTCGGATCGCTACATTGAATTATTCGAAAACATATTGGGCGAAAAATTCGTGAAGGCCGATATCTCGAATATCCATGAGCGGATTGAACATAACGTCTTGAATTTCTTCAGCAAATAACAATAAAAAAGCCCCTATTTCAGGGGCTTTTTGTTTTACTTGAAGTAAGAGAAATTATGGTTGTTCTCAATCTTCAATAAACTCTCGTAAATCAGTTTGATGACATTTTCTACGTCGTCGCGGTGCACCATTTCTACCGTAGTGTGCATATAACGCAAGGATAAGGATATCAAAGCCGAAGCCACACCGCCATTGCTGTAGGCAAACGCATCGGTGTCGGTACCAGTTACTCGAGAAGTGGCGTGACGCTGAAACGGAATTTCTTTTTCTACAGCGGTAGATACGATCAATTCGCGTAAAATATTTTGTGTAGCAGGCGCATAGGCAATTACAGGGCCTTTACCCATTTGCAAGTCGCCTTCAATTTTCTTTTCGATCATTGGGGTAGTGGTGTCGTGGCACACATCGGTTACAATGGCTACATTGGGTTTGATGGTTTGGGTAATCATTTCGGCCCCACGCAAGCCAATTTCTTCTTGCACCGAATTGACAATGTATAAACCAAAAGGTAACTTGACCTTATTTTCGTGTAACAAACGGGCTACTTCGGCAATCATAAATCCACCCATGCGATTATCCAAAGCACGACACACAAATTTGTTTTCGTTAAGAATCATAAATTCATCCGGATAGGTAATTACACAGCCCACATGGATGCCTAATTTTTCTACTTCTTCTTTGGTGCTGCAGCCGCAGTCAATAAATATGTTATGTAGCGTGGCGTTTTCTTCTTTGCCGCGGTTTCGTGTATGGATCGCTGGCCAACCAAATACGCCTTTTACAATTCCGTTTTTGGTGTGGATATTTACCCGTTTAGATGGCGCAATCTGGTGATCAGAACCGCCATTGCGAATCACGTAAATTAAGCCGTTATCGGTAATGTAGTTCACGTACCATGAAATCTCGTCGGCATGTCCTTCAATGACTACTTTAAAAGGAGCATCTGGATTTATTATGCCCACAGCTGATCCATACACATCGGTAATAAAGGTATCTACATAGGGTTTAAGGTAGTCCATCCACAATTTTTGTCCTTCTGATTCGTGTCCGGTAGGAGAGGGGTTGTTTAAGTAGGTTTCTAGAAAAGTTAAAGAAGCCTTGTTTAGTAGGGTATTCGTGCTCATGAAGTAGATTTTTTTTATTTTGGCTAAAATATAAATTTGATTTATCAGTTTTGTAATTAATGTATAATTTTGAACTCAAATTTCTATAGGTATGAAGCTGCGTGTAAGTTTATTGTTTCTTTTACTTTGTTTTACTGCATCAGCGCAAGTGGTTGTGCAGGATACTGTAAAAATGGGGTATCAACTCAAGGAGACCGATACCTTATCAGAACCAATTGAATTAGAAGAGATTACGGTATATAAAGAACGTTTAGATCCTGTGGCTAAAAAGGAATTTTTGTTGTTGCAAAATCGGGTGTACAAAGTATATCCCTATGCCAAAATCGCCGCTGAACGTTTGCAATATCTCAACAAAAATCTGGCTAACATTACGAACAAACGCGAACGTAAGCAGTATTTTGCCATGGCAGAAACCTACATGAATACCGAATTTAAAGAGCGTTTAAAGAAATTATCACGCAAACAAGGCCAAATTTTGGTCAAGTTAATCAATAGACAAACCGGATCTACCACCTATGATTTGATTAAAGATTTTAAAAGCAGCTGGACTGCTTTTTGGTCAAACGGTACCGCGAGAATGTTTGATATTAATCTGAAAACTCCCTACGTTCCCTACGATGACAACGAAGATTTTTTAATTGAAACCATTTTATATCGCGCCTTCAATCGCGGTAGACTCATTAAACAAGAAGCGGCAACTCCCATAGATTATGATGCGTTGTCTGATTTTTGGGAAGCGAAGGTGAAGTAGGGTTCTCGGTTTTCTGTTGTCTGTTGTCAGTTCTCAGTTGTCGGTTGTCAGTTGTCTGTTTTTTTTCTTAGAGCTTGTATCTTTCTTTTATTGGTTATTACTCTTACGTCCAATCTTTAAATCATTCAATTTTTAAATCTTTCAATAGTTACTTTAGTTTTAGTATACTTATAGAACTTCCAACTCCCCGCTTCCCACTTCCTGAATTTTGTTTTCCGTTCTCCGATTTCTTTGTTTAATGGTTTAAGCGTTTAAACGTTTAATCGTTTAACCCTTTTAAACGACCATCGAACAACTCCCCACTTCCTACTTTTAACTCTCTGACTACTAGCCAAGAGAAAACGGAACTAAAAAAGGCGTTTTTTTTGTTTAGAATTTGGGAAAAAGGTTTTACATTTGCCCCCCGCACAAGGGAAAAGGTTCTTAAGAATTACTGGCACAATATTTTGACATAATAATTTCAAAAATAGTTTGATTAAGATTTGTGTAAGTAAAAAGAATGCTTACTTTTGCACCCGCTTTGAGAATGAAAGCGTATATTAAAAAGAAGAACACGTTCCTAGACATATTGAATTGACAGCCGTTCTGATGAGAATCAGAAC
>CAMBOW010000012.1 GCA_945869365.1 Flavobacterium psychrophilum
TTTACTCCGGCTGGTAAGCCCGTTAGGTTGGCTCCCGTTGCGCCGCCACCCAACGTATAGGTGATGGGCGTGATCGCTGTGTTTACACAAAGAATTTGGGCCTCGGTTGAGGCAACTGAGGTTAAAGCAATTGTATGAACGGGATTAACAATAATTGAATCTCCACCCAAGGCTACCGCACAACTATTACCCGTTGTAGTGATACTATAGGCAAAAGGAGATCCAGTTGTAGTAGTTGGTGTTCCTAAAATAGTCAACGTACTTCCGGTTACAGAAGCTGAAACTCCTGCTGGTAATCCAGTTACATTCGCGCCCGTTGCACCGCCACCTAAAGCGTAGGTTACTGTTGCCATTGGCGTATTGATACACACTGATTGACCAAAGGTATTAGGAGCTGAACTTGGTGTCAAAGTGTGCCCGTTGCTAACTGTTATGAAACCACCATCGGTGGCAACTGCACAAGCGTTACCTGATGTAGTTATTGTATAAGTAAATGTACCTGAAGCAGAAGGTGAACCGGATATAGTTAGGGTGGTTCCAGAAACTGAGAAGTTAACTCCAGCTGGCAAGCCTGTAACATTCGCAGCCGTTGCGCCAGCACTTAAAGTATAAGTAATAGATGTAATCGGCGTATTCACACAAACCGATTGCGTTTCGGTTGCTGCTGCAGAATTTAAAGCAATTGCGTGATTATTTAAAATAATGATGGTGCCCGTATTGGTAATTGGCGCACAACCACCTGTAGTAGTTACAGTATAATTGTAAGTGCCCGGTGTAGCTCCCGATCCGGTAATTGTATACACACCCGCACTAAATGCACCTGTTATTCCTGTGGGTAAGTTAGCAGAAAAAGCACCGGTTCCTCCACCAGTGATCGTATAGGAAATAGGCGTAATTGCTGTGGTTGGACAAACGGATTGATTATCGGTGCCCACGGCAGAGGATAAAACTTGAGATGGATTTCCGTTGATGATAATTTGTGCATTGGTGGTACAAACATCTGTACCTGTTGTAATTGAAACCGTGAACGGATAGGTTCCGGGAATCATGGAAGATCCTGAAATAGTGAGGATTCCTGCAGCAAACGAAGCACTAATTCCCGTTGGTAAAGTACCAACTGTAACTGCACCACTGTCTCCGCCCCCACTCACAGTGAATGTCATAGCGTTAATGGGAAATCCAATACATGCTGTTTCTGAGATGGAAGGGGCAGTTACGGTACAACTACAGGCAATAATTTCTACTGTAGTTGAGGTTGTATAGGCCGGACATGAGGTTGAAGCCACAAGATTGTATGTGACGGTATAGGTTCCAATTCCACTTAATGAAGGCGTAATTGCACCTGTAGTAGGATCAATTGATAATACGTTAGTTGTTGGTGTAGTTCCGTTTGGCACAGCTGAAAAGGTTCCTCCTGGTGTTAGTCCAACCGGTGTATTGGGTTGCGCCAATGTAATTGAACTGCAATACGGACTTTGATCATAGGTGAACGCTCCCGAAGGAGAGGAAGAAACTGATACGGTGAATGGTCTAATTTGTACACAGCCTGTAACAGCCAAATCTTCAATGCGGGCATAAAAAGTTTGCGGATTGGACGTTAAACAGTAATTGGTGAGGTTTGCTCCCAACAATAAATTTGGTGGTCCAGCGGCATTTTGAGCAGCGGTTAAATCATCGTAAAAAGTAATATCATACCAAGCAGGATTGGCAAGTCCCGTTTGCATAAACAAGGTCTGATCTAAATCAACACAAGGCAAAGGTGTTGCGCTACACACTACCAAATCAACAGGATCATTGACAGGTAATTGCGTCACGTCAATATTTACAGATTCCCCCACTATTGCCGGTTGGCCGTTACAAATCGTATACGTCACTTTGGCTATGTAGGTTTCTGGTCCAGTAGGGCAAACGGTAATCGGATTTACGTTTACTGCAGCAGCAGGAGTAACTCCATCCGCTAGAAACCACTGAATAGACGAAGGAACAGTTATAGCTCCATTTGGTGTAAATCGCCAGGCCTCATTGGTGGTACTCCAAGTTCCGGTATTTCTTCCTGGGGGAACACGGGTTAAGGTTCCGGCAGCATTTTGAATACCTACTAAACCACTTCCTGAATTCCAATTGAGACAAGGAGAACGTTTACTGATTAAAACATCAATGATATTGGTGGTTTCGTGAATAATAATTTGACTGGTCTGCAATCCTGATGCTGCATGACATAAAAATTGTGGCAATTCGTTAAAGTTGGCCACAAATACGCGATTGGGTGCTGCATTTGGGCCCGTGTCTAGCACATAATAGTTTACGTTTTGTATGTTGTTTGGGGTCGTGTCATCTGAAAGGGCACCCGTAGAAATGTCGGTATCTTGGTAAACGCCAAAGATCGCATTGCGAATAAAATTGGCATCGGCATTGGGGATAGTGGCAGTATATGCCCAACGACATAAGCCACCTGGCGTATAACCAGGTCCAGAAGTGTTGAACGTAATTACCCCATTTGTCCCAACTAATAACTGGTTGTAGGATTGGCCATAAAAACAAAAAGTAAACGGCAAGTTTACAATTTGTGTCCAACTGTCATCGGAAGTGTTTTGAATTACGGTTCCACCGGTAAAGGGAAAGTTCGGATTATACACCACCTGGGTTACCGAATAATCATTGGTTTGCTTTATCGTGTTGTAGTTGGCTTGCAATTGCGTACAATCCCCTGCATTACAGACAGGATTGGGCGTTGGAATAGTTACTTGAACTAATGGTGCAGCTTGGCTAAATGCCTCAAAAGCAGCAAATAAAATCGATAAAACAACAATGTATTTTTTAATCATAAGAACAAAAATTTGGGTGGGAAATTACAAAATTCTTAAAAAATAAAGGCCTATTATTTTATTTATTTTAATCAATTCTCAATAAACGAATTTGCTTATTATTATTTAACTTTGACGCTTAATTTAAAAAAAAGATAACTTTAGATAATCCATGAATAGCAACGAAGAATTAGAAGAACAAATTGGCAACGACCACATCGGAAATGTAGCCCAAAACCCCCTACGTTCTGACGCATTCGTCCTGTCAGATCAAGAAAAAATTGATTCAATTAAAAAGAATGTTGAGCAAATCCTCCAAACCATAGGGATGGACCTTACCGACGACAGCATCAAAGGCACACCAAACCGTGTAGCCAAAATGTTTGTAAACGAAATGTTTGGTGGTTTACATCCGTCAAAAAAACCAAAGGCATCTACCTTCGAAAATAATTACCACTATGGAGAGATGTTGGTTGAAAAAAATATTACCGTTTACTCAACCTGTGAGCACCACTTGTTGCCCATTATTGGGAGAGCCCATGTGGCTTACATTTCAAATGGTAGAGTAATTGGATTATCAAAAATGAACCGCATTGTAAATTATTACGCCAAACGTCCTCAGGTTCAAGAACGATTGACCATGCAAATTGTACAAGAATTACAAGAAGCACTGGGCACAGGAGATGTGGCTTGTGTAATTGATGCCAAACACCTGTGTGTTAATTCCAGAGGCATTCGGGACATCGAAAGCAGCACGGTAACAGCTGAATATGGTGGTCAATTTAAAAACGAGGCCAAAAGAAAAGAATTTTTAACTTTTCTTAATTTGAATACCAAGTTCTAACTAAGTAAAAAATAGATGCCTTTACTCGAAAAAAAAACCTTAAAAATATACAATTCATTATCGGCAGAGAAGGAGATTTTTACACCCATACATCCGGGATCGATTGGCATGTATGTTTGTGGACCAACTGTATACAGCCATGTACATCTTGGGAATGTGCGCACCTTTATGTCGTTTGACATGATTTACCGATATTTAAATCACCTGGACTACAAAGTGCGCTACGTGCGCAATATTACCGATGCCGGACACCTCACAGACGACGGTTCGGTAGAGAATGATCGCTTTGTGAAGCAATCGCGCTTAGAGAAGTTGGAGCCCATGGAAGTGGTTCAAAAATATACGATTTACTTTCACGCTACCTTAGAGAAATTCAATTTATTGCCTCCTACAATAGAACCCACAGCTACGGGACACATCATTGAGCAAATTGAATTGGCTCAAAAATTAATTGATTTAGGATTGGCCTATGAAAGTCAGGGCTCTGTATACTTTGATGTAGCGGCCTACAACCAAAAAGGACTCAATTACGGCGAACTCAATAACCGAAATGTAGAAGAATTATTGGCCAATACCCGCGATTTAGATGGCCAAAACGAAAAGAAAAACCCACAAGATTTTGCCTTGTGGAAAAACGCATCACCAGCACACATCATGCGTTGGAATTCGCCTTGGGGCGAAGGATTTCCCGGTTGGCATTTGGAATGTACCGCCATGAGTACCAAATATTTAGGCACGCAATTTGACATCCACGGCGGCGGAATGGATTTAAAATTTCCGCACCATGAATGCGAGATTGCACAAGGCAAAGGCTGCAATGGCATTGCTCCGGTAAAGTATTGGATGCACGCCAATATGCTCACCTTAAACGGCTTACGCATGAGTAAATCGAGTGGAAATTATGTGTTGCCCCATGAATTGATGGATGGCACATCAGCTCTTTTTGAAAAAGCCTTTCACCCGAGCATCATTCGTTTTTGCTTTATGCAAGCGCACTACCGTTCGGTTCTTGACTTATCAAATGATGCATTATTGGCCAGCGAAAAAGGATTTACTCGTTTGATGGAAGCCGTAAAATTAACTTCGCAACTGAACGCAGCAAGCACTAGCTCAATTGATATTTCTGCCTGGGTAGCCCAATGCTACGAAGCCATGAACGATGATTTTAACACACCTATATTAATAGCACAATTGTTTGAAGGTGCCAAATATGTAAACTTGGTCAACGACGGCAAAGCAAAACTCACTGCTGAAGATGTCCAATTATTACAAAATACCTTGAGAAGTTTTGTATTTGAGGTATTGGGCATAGAAAAAGAAAATTCGTCTGTAACTGCCTCCGAAAAACTAGACGGAACCGTAGCGCTTCTCATTCAGATGCGCAACGAAGCACGAACAACCAAAAATTTCGCTTTGTCTGATCAAATTCGCGACCAATTACTGGCCTTGGGGATTCAGTTGAAAGACGGAAAAGACGGCACTACTTTTAGTTATTAGCCCTAACCCTTCCTCATGTTGCAACAAATTGCTATAGCCCCTTTTGTGTTTCTTATTCGTTTTTATAAAAGCGCCATTTCTCCTTTTACGCCAGCCAGTTGTCGATTTGAACCCAGTTGTTCTTCCTATGCCTTGCATGCCTTACAATTACACGGGCTTTGGAAAGGATCCTATTTTGCTATCAAACGGATAGGCAGTTGCCACCCTTGGGGTAAAAGTGGCTACGATCCGGTTCCGCCCAAAAAGGATGTGTAAAAAAGTGATATTTATCCGCTAATAAGTTTATTTTTACGACACGATAACCCCTCCTACTTATGAGTACACTTGCAAATTTTGTTTGGAATCCTTCTGAAGGTATTGATTTAGGATTTTTTGTCATACGGTATTACAGCCTCATGTTTGTAATTGCCTTTGGACTTGGATGGTATTTGATGAAAAAAATATTTGAACGCGAAAATGAATCGTTAGAGAAATTAGATTCCTTATTCATTTGGACGGTTCTAAGCACCTTGCTTGGCGCCCGATTGGGACATGTTTTCTTTTATGATTGGGAATATTACCGCAACCACCTATCTGAAATCTTGTTGCCGTTTCGTTTTGATCCCGTTTTTGAATTTACTGGTTTTCAAGGGTTAGCCAGTCACGGTGCAGCCATAGCCATCATTATTTCGATGTATTTTTTTAGCAAAAACATCATGAAACGTCCCTTGCTTTGGGTGCTTGACCGTGTCGTAATTCCAGTAGCTAGTGGAGCAGTTTTTGTGCGTTTAGGCAACTTCTTTAATTCAGAAATAGTAGGAAACACCACTACAAACCCATTGGGAATTCGTTTTGTGCGCGATCATTTTAGCGCAAGAGAAGCGTTGAGTATCACGCAAAAACCCTCGGTAAAAGAAGCCTATCACGCCATTTGTACCGATCCCAATTTCAGTTCGTTATTGGCCCAAGTTCCTGCCAAACACCCGGCACAATTGTACGAATCAATTTGTTATGTAGCTGTTTTTGTAGTATTGTATTTCTTGTATTGGAAAACAAACATTCGGGAACGTTTGGGCTTTTTATTCGGACTATTCCTTATTTTATTGTGGTCTATACGCTTTATGGTAGAATACATAAAAGAAAGTCAAGGCGGATTTGAATCCTATTTGGGCCAATTCTCAACCGGTCAATGGTTGAGTATTCCTTTTATATTGGTGGGTATTTATTTTGTATTTACTGCCGAGAAACCCGTTAAACAATACTAGTTAATCATACTTGATAATAGAAACCATTTCAATTGAGATGGTTTTTTTTATGCCTACAAAGTAGTAGATTTAGACTATTATTTTATCCTTCCTTTTGGCTAATGAATAGCTACTTGACGATATAAACGGCAACTTTTAAGACCTACAAACTAGTCACGAACAACAGGTAAAGGCTACTAAGCAAAACAGAATAAAAGTACAAAGATATCTTGCTGCAGAATTAATAGTACAAAAAAACCCGATAACTACTGTTATCGGGTTTCTCTATTATATAGGGAAATTAAGATTTGTTGTGCTCTTCTTCGATGCGTTTGTGTTCAGCAGCTGAAATAGTGTCTACCAATACTGGAGTCGCAATAAATAAGGAAGAATAGGTTCCTACAACAATACCAATTAACATGGCGAAGATGAAACCTCTAATTGATTCTCCTCCAAAGACAAACATGATTAACAATACCAAGATCATCGTTAAGGAAGTATTGATTGTTCTTGACATAGTAGAATTAATCGATTGGTTTACAATAGAATTAAAGTTTCCTTTTGCTTTACCGCCCAAGTATTCACGAACTCTGTCAAATACAATTACGGTATCGTTCATCGAGTACCCAATCACGGTTAAAATCGCAGCAATGAAGTGCTGGTCAATTTCCATTCCAAACGGCATGTATTTCCATAATAAGGAGTAGATACCCAATACAAAGATTACGTCGTGTGCAACGGCTGCAAGAGCGCCAAGTGAATACTGCCATTTGCGGAAACTTACTACTAAGTACAATCCTACAATCAACATCGCTCCGATAACCGCCCAATACGAATTGGTTTTGATATCATCAGCTACAGTTGGTCCTACTTTTGAAGCTTGTAGAATACCTAACTCTTTTCCGTCGTAGCTATTTACAAATTTCTCGTAAGTCATTGACGCATCAAAGTGTTTTTTCAAGTTGTCAAACAAAATTTTGTTTACTTCTTGATCAGCTTCAGTGCCTGGTTCAGCGACTTTAAATTTGGTTGTGATTTTAAGTTGGTTGTCTTTTCCAAAGATTTTTGCTTCGGCACTACCCTCAAAAGCAGCCAATAAATCTTGTCTCACTACTTCTGCTGAAATAGTTTGAGGGAAACGCACTTGGAATGTTCTTCCTCCAATAAAATCAACACCTTGGTTTAATCCGTTGGTTGACAATGAAACTACACTTACGATACATACGAGTAAAGAAAAGATGTAGGTGTATTTTTTAATCCCTAAGAAATCAAAGTGGAAATTAGTGAAGAAGTTTTTAGAGAATCCAGTGGTAAAGGTCAATTTATTTCCTCTGAATACCGACCAGTCTAATAATATACGGGTGATGAAAATAGAAGTAAATAACGAAGTCGCAATACCTATTAATAAGGTTGTTGCAAACCCTTGGATAGGTCCTGTTCCAAAAATTAACAATACCGCTCCTGTTAATACGTGTGTTACGTTGGCATCAACAATAGAGCGCATGGCGCCTTTCCAACCAAATGAAGTCTTCACGGCATCTTCTAATGTTTTACCCGAACGCAATTCTTCTTTGGCTCGTTCGTAGATAATAATGTTCGCATCAACCGCAGTACCCATGGTTAATACAATACCAGCAATACCAGGCAAGGTCAATACCGCACCCAAACTTGCTAAGATTCCAAATAAGAATAACAAGTTCACGATCAGAGCAATATTGGCAAACCAACCGGCTTTGCCATAGTATACAAGCATCCATAGTGCTACGATTAATAAACCGATTAATGCAGAAGTAGTTCCATTATCAATCGCTTCTTGTCCCAAGGATGGCCCAACCACTTCTGATTGCACAATCTCGGCTGCAGCAGGCAATTTACCTGCACGCAATACATTGGCTAAATCTTTAGTTTCGCTCACGTCAAATACACCTGAAATTTCTGAACGTCCGCCAGAAATTGGTCCACTAGTAACCCCCGGAGCAGAATATACAATGTCATCTAATACTATGGCAATGTTGCTTTTCTCGGTGTAGGCTTTACCCGTTAATTCTTCCCAATCTTTGGCTCCTTTGCCATTCATTTGCATGGTTACCGAAGGCTTACCCAATTGATCAAACGAATCTTTTGCATCGGTAACCACTCCACCACTCATTGCGGCTTGGTTGTCTCTGTTTCCTTTTAAGGCATACAACTCAACGGTTTCAACTGATTTTTTTGTTTTCTCGTCTACACGTATAGAAGGTTTACCCCAAACAAATTTGGCGTAACGTTTATCTGCTGGCAACAAGTTGCGAATATCTTGACGTTTAAAGTAGCTGTTGATAGATGTTGTATCTTTTGGATCAACAATCGCTAAAATTGCACCACCACCTTGAGATACAAATTTATCTAACAAAGGATTATCTCCTTTTTTGGCAGCCGTTGAATCTTTTACTTTATCGTCGGTTAATAATTTATTGATTGAATCTGATACAGCCGATTTAGTTTCTGTTTTGGCAACAGCTGGCGATTTCTCAGTCAATTTTAAGGCATTATTAGTAGCCATCAAGAAATTGCCTAAATCATCAATTTTGTAGGTTTCCCAAAATTCTAATTGGGCAGTACTTTGCAATAATTTTTTAATACGGTCTACATCTTTTGCTCCTGGCAATTCTACCAAGATTCTTCCGGATTGACCTAATTTTTGAATGTTCGGTTGTGTAACTCCAAATTTATCGATCCGTTTTCTCAAAACTTCAAAAGCCGATTCGATTGATTCGTCTACTTTTCTTCGGATTACTTTTTTAGCTTGAGCATCCGTCATTTTGAAGTTGATCTCGTCGCCTAGTGTTTTGTTTGCAAAAATATCGGGAGAAGCTAATGTTATGGTTCCGTTGGCTGCTTTCTCAAACTCAGCAAAGAAAACATCCAAATAATCTTGATTTCCTTGACGGTTTTTGGTTGCCTCGGCTAATGCTTGATTAAAAACTGGATTTTTAGAATTGTTGGCCAATCCTTTCACGATGTCTTTTACAGAAATTTGTAATTGAACATTGATACCACCCTCAAGGTCAAGTCCTTTGTTTATTTTTTTGTCTTTTACTTCGTTATACGTAAAATCAGTAAATCCAAGACTGAAAACTTTTTCTTTCCCGATGGAATCTAAATATTTAACTTCTTTTTCGGGGTTTCCTTTTGCATACTCTTTTGCATCTTTTTCAATGCCTTGTGATACAAAAGTGAATGAAAGTTGGTAAACACTTACCAATGCAAATAAAATTGCAAAAAATTTAACTAATCCTCTATTCTGCATTATTACTACTTATTAATTAATTTTAGTTTTACTAGTTTTGGTTTTTTGTTAAAAAAATATATAATTGCTAAAATATACTGATTTTTATTGCAAAGCAGCGTATAGGCGGTATTTTTAAAACGAGCAAATATATAATTTACCTTATGATTAACCAATTTATTTAGTCATTAATCTCAAAAAAAGACTGCACGTTAGCAGCCTCTTTTTGAGTATTCATGCACTATTTATTACAATACTGATTTTAAATCGGCATTCATGTTGCGCACAGCGTCAGCACTTTTGGCAAACAAGGCTTTTTCTGTGTCGTTCAAGTTGATGTCGACAATAGATTCCAACCCATTTTTTCCGATGAGACAAGGCACTCCGATGCAAATATCGCTTTGGCCATATTCTCCTTCTAGGAATACTGAACACGCAATCATTTTCTTTTGGTCGTTTAAGATGCTGTCCACCAAATACGCTACAGAAGCTCCCGGCGCATACCACGCAGAAGTACCTAATAAACCGGTTAAGGTTGCTCCGCCCACCATGGTGTCAGCAGCTACTTTTGCTAATGCTTCCGCAGATAAAAATTCCGAAACTGGAATTCCGTTGTAGGAAGCCAAACGCGTCAATGGGATCATGGTGGTATCCCCGTGACCGCCAATTACCATAGCCGAAACATCATTAGAAGGAACATCCAAAGCTTTGGATAAATAGTAACGGAAACGTGAACTGTCAAGCGCTCCACCCATTCCGATGATGCGATTTTTTGGTAAACCAGTCGCTTTTAAGGCCAAGTATGTCATGGTATCCATAGGATTTGAAACCACAACCACGATAGTATTGGGCGAATGTATCAATACATTTTCTACTACTGATTTTACAATTCCAGCATTGATGCCAATTAATTCTTCGCGGGTCATTCCTGGTTTTCTAGGAATTCCCGAGGTAATCACGACTACATCGCTGTTTGCTGTTTTGGCGTAATCATTGGTTACACCCGAAATCTTAGTATTAAACCCTGTGTTTGTGGCACATTGGGAGATATCCATCGCCTTGCCTTCGGCAAATCCTTCTTTGATATCCAATAGCACCACTTCACTAGCAATTCCTCTGTAGGAAATAACATCGGCACACGAAGCCCCAACATTTCCCGCTCCAACAATAGTAACTTTCATTTTAATTTGATTTTAACTTAATATAAGATTAGGCATCGATTTTTGCATAGACTGCATTTTTCTCAATAAACTCTCTACGCGGCGGAACCTCATCCCCCATCAACATCGAAAAGATGCGATCGGCTTCGGCCAAACTATCAATATTTACTTGGCGTAAGGTTCGGTAGCTTGGATCCATAGTGGTTTCCCATAATTGCTCGGCATTCATCTCACCCAAACCTTTGTAGCGTTGAATCGCAGCGCTTCCGCCCATGCGTTCATTGGCGATGTCACGTTGGTCGTCGTTCCAGGCGTATTCTTTTTTGTTTCCTTTTTTCACCAAATACAAGGGTGGTGCCGCAATATATACGTGACCTTCTTCGATGAGTTCGCGCATAAAACGGAAGAAAAAGGTTAGGATCAAAGTAGCAATGTGGCTACCATCGACGTCGGCATCACACATGATAATTACTTTGTGGTAACGCAATTTTTCTAGATTCAAGGCTTTGCTGTCCTCAGCTGTTCCTATGGTTACACCCAAAGCGGTAAATATATTTCGAATCTCTTCGTTCTCAAACACTTTGTGGTGCATGGCTTTTTCTACGTTCAAGATCTTACCACGCAAAGGTAAAATCGCCTGAAAATTTCGGTCACGACCTTGTTTGGCTGTTCCACCTGCAGAATCTCCCTCTACCAAATACACCTCGCATTTGGCTGGATCTTGTTCGGAGCAATCGGATAATTTACCCGGTAATCCGCCGCCGCCTAACACGGTTTTGCGTTGCACCATTTCACGGGCTTTTTTGGCCGCGTGACGGGCTTGAGCAGCCAGAATAACTTTTTGCACGATGATGCGGGCGTCATTTGGATTTTCTTCCAAATAATTCTCGATCATTTCACTCACCGCCTGACTCACTGGCGAAACCACCTCTCGGTTACCCAATTTGGTTTTGGTTTGTCCTTCAAACTGAGGCTCGGCTACTTTTACCGAAATAATTGCGGTTAATCCTTCACGGAAATCATCCCCAGCAATTTCAAATTTGAGTTTATCGAGCATTCCCGAAGCATCGGCATACTTTTTAAGGGAACGGGTTAATCCAGTTCTAAATCCTTGTAAGTGTGTTCCTCCTTCGTGAGTATTAATGTTGTTTACGTAGGAGAAAATATTTTCGCTGTAGCTGGTGTTGTAAATCAAGGCCACCTCAACCGGGATTTCCCCTTTTTCGTGGTCCATAGAAATCACGTGCGATATAATAGGCTCACGATTGCCATCTATGTACCGGATGTATTCTTTGAGTCCTTCGTCAGAGTGAAAAACTTCAGAAATAAATTCTCCTTTTTCGTCTTTCTCGCGTTTGTCGGTAAACGTAATGGTAATTCCTTTGTTTAAGTAGGACAGTTCTCGCATACGCGCAGACAAGGTGTCGTACGTAAATTCGGTGGTTTGCGTGAAAATTACATCGTCGGGATAAAAGGTTTGCATGGTACCGCGCTTGGTGGTTTCTCCCACTTGCTTCACTGGATACATCGCTTTTCCACGCTCGTATTCTTGTTCGTAGATTTTTCCGTCTCTAAATACGGTTGATTTCATGTGGCGCGACAAGGCGTTTACTACCGAAACCCCTACCCCGTGTAATCCACCGGAAACTTTATAGGAATCTTTGTCAAATTTTCCACCAGCTCCAATTTTAGTCATAACTACTTCAAGAGCAGATACGCCTTCTTTTTTGTGCATATCAACCGGAATTCCGCGACCATTATCCTCTACAGTAACTGATCCATCTTCGTTGATGGCTACGCCAATGGTATCACAATGTCCGCCCATTGCCTCGTCAATCGAGTTATCCACCACCTCATAAACCAAGTGATGCAATCCACGCACGCCAACATCCCCAATGTACATGGAAGGACGCATTCTCACGTGTTCCATTCCCTCTAAAGCCTGGATACTATCGGCCGAATAATTATGCTTTTTATTTTCTTCGCTCATAAATTCTATAGGTAAAAAATGTAATTTTTGACTAACAGGCAAATATAAAAAATGCCGTTTCATTATGCTAGAAAAAGCATAGTGAAAACCACTAAGTTATTAACATTTTGTTTACAGTGAAACAACTTCAAATCGCTAGGAAAATCAAGTGTTTATGTATTTTTTTGAAGAGAAAAGTTAATGCGCTGACAATGAGTGTGGTTTAAATGCAGTTGAGCGCCAAATTGCCTTTATTCGACAGCATGAATGGTATAGGATTTTCCATCCATTTCGAAGCAATGCCCTGCAGTTTTCCCGTAAATTTTTGTCCCCAGTGGTGATTGTGGCGAAATGGCAAAAACAGTCTCTTGCTCCACCACGATCTTGGGCAAAGCCGTTGCCATAAACAACAGCAATTGATTGACGCGCACCACACTCCCCAAGCTAACAAGTTTGGCGTTTTCAGTTGGGTTTATCTTGGCCAAGATGGCTTTCTGTGTGTAAAATTCCAGTAACTTTTGGTTGCTTTTCTCTTGTTCCAAGTGCATCATAGACAAGGCGGTTTCGTGCTTGTCTCCGGCCGATCCTTTGGCATCATTTTGCGCATCAACGGTGAGCTCACGAATAAAGTCGTTACAGGCGTCAATTTTATCTTGCACTTGTTGGGTGTAGCGAAAGTGAATTTCTTGCTTTAAATCCATGATTAGTGGGTTGCTCGAATAAGATGGGCAGTCAGCATCAATTAAAAATCAAATTTATACGAAGCTCCCGCTAAAACTTGAAATCCTTGTACCGGATAATTTAACCAGCGTTCGTAGTTTTGATTCAACACATTGTTCAATTTTAGAAAAGCACCCCAACGCTCGTTGTGTTTGTAGTTGAGATGAAAATTGGCGTCTACATAACTTTTCAAAGTTTGGATATATTCAACGGGGACCAAATTCCAGGGCATAATCATTTGGTTGCCCTGGGAATCTTTTCGTTCGCCCACAAAAAACAAAGCTGTTCCGGCTGACCATTTGGGTAAAAAAGTAACTTCGGCATTGGCCTGCAATTCCATTTGCGGCAAATTCCAAGCATACGACTGATTGGATGGCACATACTTGGATAGCGTAGCTTGCACACCCACGGCAATGTCTTTGCTGAGATCTGATCGCAAACCTCCAGAAACTTGAACAGTTTTGATGTTGTCGTACACCACGTCAAACGAATTTCCGAAAGTGTAAATTTCGTTATCAGCCGCATAAACTTTTAGATAATTACTGCGAAACAGCGCCTTGTTGTTTTCTTGAATAAGTGCCGCTTTCACATCATAGCTCAAGTAACTGGCCAATTTCCCTTTGAGCCCAGCATGCAAATCAAATTGTTTGTTGGTGGGGGCAATCAACAAGGTAGGCGACACAAATGGATTAGTTTGGGCAAAACTGCGGTAGGTGTTTTGCTGTAAATCGCCATCGATACCTGCATAGAAAACCATCAGGTCACCCACCACTTTTAAGGAAGCAGCTACTTTTGGGTAGAAAAAGAATTTTGACCCAGTCGCTTGGGTAGTTGTATTGTAGAATAATGCAGTGCCCAACGAAAATGACCAATCGTCTTGCTGCATGGCAAAACTCGGCTGAACCCCTATACTCGTTGACGAATAACTTGGTAAGGGTGAATTATCAAAATTTTTAACAAAGGAACCATTCACATGATCTAAAATAAGCGCTGTTTTAATTTCTTTGTCCGCTTGCATAAAAACCAAATCTGGTCGAACTTTGAATTGAATTTCGGATGAATTGTAGGAGTCCCAAAAACGAGTGTAATCAATGCCCACTTGCTTGAGCATAAAATCGGTAAGCCGGAGGTTGCCCCCTATGTCAATGTGTTGAAATGTTTGGGCTTGTGCTAAGCGATCCTTTGAGATAATGTTCCAATTAATGGGTGTTTCGGGACTCATTGTAATTCCATACCAATGTTGTTTTTGTACTTGATACCCCAACTTGGCATCCCAGCTGTAGGTTTGTTTTTTGCTGCCGTAGGTCACATCAAATCCGGATTTTAAATAAGAATCAGGCAACTCCAATCCTTTGATTCCACCTGCCGAAGACAAGTGTTTGAGGGCTGCATTGATAAAATTATGCGAATCAAAGTCGTGTGTTAAATACAAATCAGCAAGCACGGTACCGTAGTTTCCAAACCCTACACGCGCAAAATTTTCGAACAGTTTTTCTGGAGCCGCTTTATCTGCTTGTACCGCATTTCCTTTGGCGGGCACAAAAGTAGACGCCACCGGAAACGAAAAATTAGTGTACTGAATGGGTACTTTTTTGGCCGTTTCCTCATCCTCCACAACCGGAACTTCTTTCACCTTAAACGCATCAGAAATAGTAGGCGTATAGGGTTTTACCACACTGATTACTTCGGTGCCAATGCCGTCTTTTTCTTGGGCAAAAATTGGATGAGATCCCACAACTACTAAAATTACAACCAGTAAATAAGCGTATATTTTCATGTGATTTATTTTGGGATGAATTAATTTTTTATCGACGAATTGGTTTGGGCTTCGGCCAATTTGATGGCAGCCAATTCCTTTTCGGCTTCTTGCACTACATTGGGGAAAGCCACAAAATTTTTAGTGATACTTTCTAAAATATAGGTGGCTTGAAAACTGTCTTTCAAGGCATAAAAATTCTTGGCCATTACAACCAAGGCTTTGGCTCCAAAATATTTATAGCCCGAATAGGCTTTGGTATATTGCTGAACCGCCAAATTGGAAGCCTCGTATTGGCCGTCTTTATTCTTAAAATACGCATCATAATACAAGGCCTCGGCAGCCAATTCGCCTTTGGCCAAACTGAGTAATTTGGCATAGGCCACTCTGGCTTTGGCTTCGTCGTTTACTTCAAATGCCGAACGGGCTACTATTATTTGCGCATCTGATTTTACCGCGCTGTCCATTTTGGGGTTCGACAACACTTTTTCAGCATAGACCACTGCATTGGCGTAGTGCTTTTGTTCATAGTAGATTTTCATCAAGTTGGATTGCGCAAACACTACATTTTGCGGAAAATCAGCGATGGCTTCCAATCGCTTTAAGGCAGCGATGGCTGCAGCAACCGCATCCGATTTCTTGATGTAAATTTCACCCAAACGCGCCAAGGCCTGTTCGGTATATTCGTTGCGCGGTTTGGCTACCACAAATTCATAATGTGGAATCGCATTCTCGGTGAGGCGTTCGCCAAAGTATGCTTGCGCCAAATAAAAATTGGCTTTCAAGCTGTGAATGCCCGAAGTAAATTTGGCTACATAACTACTCAAGGCGGCGATGGCTTGTTTGCTGTCATTTTGCAAATATTGTTTCTCGGCCGATTCATAGGAGTCGTTGTCTAAATCGGCATCGGTAATTTCTACAAAATCCAAGGTTTTCACCCATTGTGCATACTCGTCTACTTTTCCATTGTCCACGTAAATGAGACGAGCAGTAGAAACAGATTCTAAGGCCTCGGCTGATCGCGGGTAATCAGCAGCAATTTTTTTAAACTTAAGCAAAGCCTGGGCGTCTTTCTCGGCATTGTAATACACCAAACCTTGTCGCAACAAAGCTTTAGAAGCATAGGAACTCGAGGGATATTCGGTAATCAATTGATCATAGGCTTTAATGGCCAAATCAGTTTTTTTCTCGGTTACATAGGTATTGCCCAATTCAAAATACACATCATCGCGGTATTGCGATTTGGGATAAGCCGTTACAAATTTGACTAGGTCTTCTATTTTTCGGTCATTTTTGGAAACAAAACCATAACTAATGGCTTTTTGATAGGCCGCATAATCGGCATCCAAGCCTTTAAATTCGATCACTTTATTATAGGCATCCATAGCCGGCCAATATTTGGTAGTTACAAATCGACAATCTCCCAAGCGCAAATAAGCATCATTCAGACGTACTTTATCGTCTTTGGCCGCCGCTACATAGTTTTGAAAATAAGTAGCCGCCTGGTCGTATTCTTTGAGTTTAAAATAAACATACGCCAAATGATAGGCGCTGTTTTTGAATTCGGGTACAGATTTGGCTTCTGCAAATGACTCAAATTGTTTAAAACTCAACAAGGATTCTTGAAAATTATCGGTTACATATTCAATTTCGGCTTTCCAAAAGGTAGCGCGTGCCCCATAAACAGGCAGTATTCCAGTCGCAATTGATTTTTTAAACAACCGCTTGGCTTCTTGAAAGTTGCCGTCTATGTACTGTTGTAAACCACAATAAAAACTCACTTTTTGATACACTTCTTTGGTGCCATAACCGCTGTTTTTATCCAACAACAGCAAAGCGCCTTGGTAATTTTTGGATGACACATACGAATCTATTAATATCGTTTGCACTTCACCCAGGCTTGCTGAATTTGGGTATTTGCTAATAAACTGCTGCAAAACATCGGGAACCGCTTGGTAGGAATTGCCAATGTCGTAACTCAAGCGAGCATAATTTAAGTAGGCATCTTCTTGAATTTTGAGATCATACACCAACTCGGAGGCATTTTTGAACGCATTCAAAGCTTGGGGTTTTTGATCGAGTTTCAAATAACTTTCACCCAAATGGTAATAGGCATTTTGCGCTACGGCATCTTTGCCGT
The DNA here is from genome assembly GCA_945869365.1 of Flavobacterium psychrophilum. Taxonomy (GTDB): domain Bacteria; phylum Bacteroidota; class Bacteroidia; order Flavobacteriales; family Flavobacteriaceae; genus Flavobacterium; species Flavobacterium psychrophilum_J. The sequence goes on from CAMBOW010000012.1 coordinate 17,382, forward strand.
CTATGATTTTATTGAACTGCGAAATGGCATTGGTGTAATCCTGTTGTTTGTAGTAGGTGTAACCCAGCTGATAGAAATCGGTATTGTTCCATTTGCCTTTTTTACCTCTGTATTCTTTGAGGTGTGGCAAAGCCAAGTCATACTGTTTTAAATTGAAGTAAGATTCACCCGCAATTTTGTGCAATTGTGACTGCTCTACTGCAGTAGCTTTTGGTAAAGCAGAAAGAGCTAAATCAACGGCGGACTGAAAAGCGCCTTGTTTGAATTGCATTTCGGCTTGGTAGTACGACAGTTTTTCTTTGTATTTTTCTTCGGTAGCCAAGTCTTTAAAATAGGCATTGGCTTGGGTGTAATCTTCGTTATCATAGGCCATGTAACCCAAATAATATTTAGATTGAGTCCCAAATTCTTTTGAATTAACTCCTTTGGCAAAATAACCCGCCGCTTCTTTTTTGGCGCCAGAAACAAACAAACAATAGGCTTTTTCAAAATAAAAACGCGCCAATTCGTCATAACTCAAATTCGATTCGTCTACACGCTGTATCCACGTTAAAGCCGGAGCATAGGCACCCGATTCAAAAAAGTATTGTGCCACTTCAAAGTAGGCTTGGTTTTGTTTGGAACTGCTGGGATAATCACGCACAAATTGTTCCATCAACAAATCGGCGTTGGGTTGCGAGAGGCGAATGGCACAATGAGCAGCAAAATAAGCGCAATCGGCTTGTACCGCTGCGGTGGTCGTTTCATGTTTTACCTGATCAAACAACAACTGAGCGCTGGCATATTGCTTGTTTTTGTACAATTCTACCGCTCGGGAAAAACCCTCTAATTCATGCGTATATATCGCAGATTTTTGGGCCCACAGTAGGCTGTTTTGAGTCATGAATAACAAAAGCAACAAGGGAATGATTTTTCGCATAGCAACTGGAGGTTAAAGTCTCAAATGTATTCTATTCTATACCCTATAACGGGTTGGCACTTCCTTTTATTATGAACATTTTTTTTAACAATAAGCAGAATAAAATGAGGGGCTAAAATTTATTTTGAAACCCGACGTTTAGGTAGTACTTTTACCCCGTAATCAAATCTACAGCTATGTCAAATTCAGTGTTAAGCCTTCAGGATGTAACCATCTACCAAGAACAAAAAGTTATTTTGAGTGAGGTGAATCTCACGGTAAATCACGGAGAGTTCATTTACATCATTGGAAAAACCGGATCAGGAAAAAGCAGTTTAATGAAAACGCTTTACGCCGATTTACCACTCACCGAAGGCCAAGGCAGTATTGTTTCGTATGATTTGAGAAACATTAAAGAAGACGACATCCCCTATTTGCGCAGAAAAATAGGCATTGTGTTTCAGGATTTTAAATTGTTGCCCGACCGTAGCATCAAAGAAAACATGTTGTTTGTGCTCAAAGCAACCGGTTGGGCCTCAGAACCCGAAATGCTGGAAAAAATTGACGAAGTGCTGGCTAAAGTTGACTTGAATGCAATCGCCAACAAAATGCCTCACCAATTGTCGGGTGGAGAACAACAGCGTGTAGCCATTGCCCGTGCTTTGCTCAACGATCCCGAATTGATATTGGCCGACGAACCTACCGGTAACTTAGACCCACAAACCAGCGTAGAAGTACTAGACGTGTTGCGCAAAATTAATGCCAACGGAAAAACCATCATCATGGCCACGCACGATTACGCGCTGCTCATGAAGTTCCCGTCGAAAACCCTGAAATGTGAAGACCAAAAAATATTTGAAGTAGTTCAGAAAAGCGTTTAATTAAACGCTTTTTTTTGCGCCATAGCAAAATCCATTGCCCCAATAATAGTATGGCAAAAGGGTAAATCACCAGATGAAATCGATCACCTTGGCTACACGAAACACCCGATAAAACAACGGTATAAAACAAAACTACACTGGTCATGACTGCAGTTTTTCTGGCGTGCTTGTATCGAACTATTGTATACAGGGCTAAAATCAATCCAATGCTGGTAAAAAATCGGTTTTGCCATTTAGAAACCGAAAACAAAAATGACTTACTTCCTTCAAAATAAGTGGTCTGATTTCGGTTCTCACAATCTTGTATGTAGGGACTACCAGAAATGGTGTTGTCCCATACATTAGAGCAATACGCTTTAAAAAAATTTAGGGTATTGTGGGTGAGTTGCTGTTTAAAATCGGCGGCAGCAATCACTTTGCGTTCGGGCAACGAAAACTGATGCAAATAGGCCGCACGCTCGTTATTCATTTGGTGGTATGGCACGTCTTCATGGTAGCAAACTGCTTTGGTACATAAATAATTGTGGTAGGTAATCCCGTCAATATAACTGAGTGTAGCATTGCCAAACTGGGCTTTCATACCCATTAGCTGCAAGGCAATCAAGGCCATTGCCCCATAAATAATCCAAGTGCTTTTGCTTTTTCGGTGCTGGTAAATAATCTTGATGGTATAGACCAACACAAGAACAGCCAAAAATTTGGAACCGGGTTTCACCAACATCGAAAACAACAATACACTAAGACCGATCGATAAAAAAAGATAGCGCTTGCTGTTTTGGTAACGATCCCAAAAAAACAAAAACAACAACATTAAAAAAGTGTAACTATTTTCGGTGAGCAAATGAAAGCAAATGGATGCCGGTCCTACGCAAAGTAAAAAAACCAGCGCAAATAGGAATGCCAAATTCGTCGCTATTTGTTGTTTTAGCATTGTAAAAATCAAGACCGCTGAACCCAACCAGCACGCTACATTCACATAAAAACTCCAACCAAAAATAGCAGTACCCTCTGCCCCAAATACATACGGTAATCCGCTGATGAAGGCCATGCCAATCGGGCGATAACAATGGCCCCGTAGCTTTACAAATAAATCGGTGGCGGCATCAAAGTAACTGAATGAATCCGGGTAGATAAAGGTTTGATCCGAAAGTTGCAGCAATCCATTGAGTATACCCATCCAGGCAATTCCAAAGGCAATAATGAGCAGGTGAAAACGGGAATTGTAAAGAAAATTGATCAGGTGCTTCATGTAAACAAATGTATCAATTTAATTGATTTTTGAAAATAGAACAGTAGTTTTGTCTCCAAGCCAATTGTAATGAATAGAACAGAATTTAAAACCCTCTCCATACTAATCCCTGTCTACAACGAGGGACCTACGGTGCATTTGATTCTAGATAAAGTCACTGCGGTTGAACTTCCCAATGGGATTCAAAAAGAAATTATACTAATAAACGATTGCTCGACCGATGATACCGAAGCGGCCATCGCTCGTTATCAAGCGGCCCATCCCACACAACTGCTGCAGTATGTTGCCCACAGTATAAACAAGGGAAAAGGCGCAGCCATTCATACTGGAATTGCCTTGGCAACTGGTCAATATACCTTAATTCAAGATGCCGATTTAGAATACGACCCCAACGAATATATTGTTTTGCTCAAGCCTCTACTGGATGGTTTTGCCGATGTAGTTTACGGTTCTCGTTTTATGGGAGGCAATGCGCACCGGGTGTTGTTTTTTTGGCACACCATTGGCAATAAATTTCTAACCACCTTGTCAAATGTGTTTACCAATTTGAATTTGACTGATATGGAAACCTGCTACAAACTCTTTGATACAGGCATGTTAAAATCCCTTTCGCTTCAAGAAAAGAGATTTGGTTTTGAGCCCGAAGTGACTGCCAAAATTGCCAAGATTAAAAAAGTGCGCATTTATGAAGTGGGCATTTCCTACTACGGACGCACCTATGAGGAAGGAAAAAAAATCAATTGGAAAGATGGCTTTCGCGCCATTTACTGCATTATTCGATACGGCTGTTGCTAATTAGCTAGCCAAATAATCTAAAATTTTTTGAGCGTTTTTTACATCTGATAAAAGGGTTTCGGCTACTTGTTGGCGCTGCTCTTGAATTTCGGGCGTGAAATCAACAAAACGCAATTCTTCGATGGCCGATTTAAATTCGTCTGGCGTTGAAGCTAGTGTGCACAAAGCCAGTATTTCAGGATCATCAACCATGTTTTTATTTATGAGGCAATGCCTGCTTTTAAACAACGAATTGATGGTTTTGAGTTTGGTCCCCGATTGTTGAAACGATAACATCACATTTACCTGGGCCGAGGACAATAAGGTATCCAACTGATTTTGCGACTTCAACGGTACATAGGTGATCGACGGGATGTTTTTGATAAGTTTTTGCACATAAGAAGCCGCTTTACTAGAAGCAATTATCAAGTTGTAATTGGGAATTTTGGCAAAGACATCAACCAAAAAAGCAACGGCCTTGCGGTTATCAGACATGCGCAAATCACCGTGGTAAAAAGCAAAATCACCAAAATCGGTAAGTTTTGAAAAACGGGAATTGCCATGAAAAACGGGGACATATTCCCCATTGCCAAACTGCTCTTGCACATAGGCCTGTTCGAAATGTGACAAGGTAAACACCCGATCAAATTTTGCCAAAACAGCTTGGTAAGTAGCGTATTTCTTAGCCTCACGCTCAAACAACAGGCGTTTCCAAAACCGGGTTTCGCTCTGTGCCAAACCGCTGTAATAATTGGACTCGATATTGTGCAAGCGCAGCATTTTTTTTCGATTGGGGAAGGCGTGTTGCTGCAATACAAAACTTGACTGTAGCCCTTCGCACAAAATTGGGGCGTCAATCGCCTCTAAATTTTTATACAATTGCTTGCTGTATCGAGTCACCACCGAAAAAGGATAGCGGGAAAATAGCTTGAAAAACTTGAACTTTCTGGGATAAACATATACAGCTTCACAAATGGAATGTAAGGCGGTAAGATCTGGGGTTTTTTCGTCGATAAAACAATGAAAATGGATTTTAGTCCCAAGTGCATGTAAGGTTTTTACTTTGTAGTACACATCAATTACACCTCCGTAAACTGGCGGATAGGGATTTTGAAAACAAACGATATGCAAGGTTTGAATGGCTTTCATAGGCTGCAAAAATAATATATTTGAACAAAGGAAACGACGAAACGAGTATATTTGGGCTTTAATCTTTTAGATGGCTTTTTTTTCTGTAATCATTTCGGTATACAACAAAGAACGTTTTCTTGAAAAAACGATCAATAGTGTGTTGAATCAATCGTTTACCAACTTTGAGTTGCTAATCATCAACGACGGATCTACCGATAACAGCCTGGCGCTACTCAACCAATTTACCGACGAACGCATAAAACTCATTAGCCAAACCAACCAAGGTGTATCAGCCGCAAGAAACTTAGGCATTAAAGAAGCCAAAGCGCCCTACATTGCCTTTTTGGACGCCGATGATTTGTGGGAATCCGATCACTTGGAAACCATGCACAACTACTGCATACAATTTCCTGACCAATCACTTTTTAATACGGCCAAATCCATCGATACGGGCCATCAGCAAATTCCAGCACACTATGCATTTCCTAAAACAGACGATTTTGAATTGGTTAATTTTTTTGAAGCCAGCGGCATAGAACCAGTCCTTTGGACCTCGAGTGTGGTGATCAAAAAAACTGCATTGGATAAAGTGGGCGTTTTTGATACTGGAATCAAAAGCGGGCAAGACTTGGATTTATGGATCCGATTGGGCCTGCAATTTCCGGTGGTGTTCATTTGGCATCGCACGGCACGCTATACGTATGATGCCCAAAGCTTATCCAAACAAACGGATTTGACACCCAAAAAAATGAATTTTTCAACCTATGCCGAATGGGAAATAAAAAATCCTGCCTTAAAACGCTATTTGGATTGGAATCGCTATTCCTTGGGAATAAAATCAAAATTACGCGGCGATTGGGCGTATTACCAAGAAATGAAAAAGGGAATTGAGTTTGAAAATTTGTCCATCAAAAAACGCGTGTTGTTTGCGCTTCCAGCTTGGGTTTTGCGCGGATTAGTTAGATTGCAACCGCTTTTGATTGCCTTAGGATTGCGACGCACTTTGTTTAAATAACTCAAATTCGGCATAGGTGCGAATGTAATCGGCTTCGTCAAATTCACCAGAGGCCAAAACCAAACAAACGGATCCCGACGAGAAACTGTGCAATTCGCGCCAAATTCCGGTGGGAATTAACAAACCCGAATTGGGCAACGACAATCGAACCGTTTTTTCATCCTGACCATCCTTCAATAACACTTCAAAACTGCCACTCAACGCAATCAATACTTCAGATTGATGAATGTGGGCATGTCCTCCTCGCGCTGCACCGCTGGGTACATCATACAAATAATATACGCGTTTGAGCGCAAAAGGCACCGTATTTCCCTCTACCACCGAAAGATTGCCTCGGGTATCGTGAATTTTGGGGATATCGAGCAGTTGAACCTGATTAATCGTGTTTTTCATAACTAGTTTGTAGCAAATTGTTCCAATCTGAACAGATGGAATCCAAAGATAAATGTTCTATGCTTTTTTGGGCATTCTTTTTGCAATTTTCATACAAAGCCTCATTTGTGTTGAGCTCATGCAGTGCATCGGCCAAGGCTTGCACGTTATGATTGGGTACTAAAATTCCGTTTTCGCCCGATTGAATTAATTCGGAGGGACCAGACAGGCAATCAACCGAAACAACTGGAACGCCAAGAGCCAAGGATTCTACGATGGACATTGGAAAGCCCTCATAATGACTCGTTAGTACGGTAAATTTGGCTTGGTGGATAACCGAAAATGGCGCTTGTTCAAAAGGCATGAGTTCAACGTATTCGTCGAGTTGAAGCTGATTGATATAGGATGAAATTGCAATTTTGTCTGGACCATCTCCCATGATTTTGAGTAACACACCCTGCTGATGAATTCCGGAAAGCTTGAAGGCTTCCAAAAGCAAGTTGATGTTTTTGACGGCATTGTTCAATCGACCAAAAAACAAAATATAGGGTTTCTCGGTTGTAGAATCTGCAGGCATTTTTGCAGGCAACTCGGGAATGCTGTTGTAGATGGTTTGCACGCGATCAAATCCATACTTGGTTTTCATTCGCTCGGCAATTGCTTTGGATACCGCCACAAACTGAGTTGAGTTTCTGTATAACAAATGGGCCAACAAAGCCGATTTGGGCAAATAATTCTCAAGCCTGTAGCTGTGCAGTAAGTAAATGACTTTGCGGTTGTGATAGACCCAGTTGTAAAAAACTTCTTTCCAAAAATTTGGACGCGTTCGGTTGTCTATCACCACCGAAATTTGTTGGTCTTGTAAATACCGTTTCAGGCGAATGGCTTTGCTGCCTTTGCGCAACCAAGAGCTTTGCTTCTCTTCGATACCCAAATTGAACAATTGGCCAGAATAGGCATAATCTATCGCGTTATTGATGGTAATGAGGTGTACTTCATAACCCAAATGGGTGAATATAAAACTTAAATTGGCTGCCACGCGCTCGGCTCCACCTTTGGCCAAGGTGATTGTCACGATTGCTATTTTCTGAGGAGCAGTAGCCATTGTTGGGTATTTGTAAATATATTTGTCAAATATACTAATATATGAACATCTTACTCATTGGCGAATACAGCAGGTTGCACAATTCCTTGAAGGAAGGCCTTCAGTCGTTGGGACACACCGTCGTTCACTTGGGTTTTCAAGACGGATTTAAACACTATCCGGTAGATCTTCCGCTCGAAAAAAAATGGGATTCCGGCTGGCGCAAAAAATGCAAAGTGGCGTTACTTAAACTCAGTGGGTTTGACATCAGTTCCTACCTTACCTATCGCCAATTTATTCGCCATAAGGAGCAATGTCGGAATTTTGATGTGGTGCAGCTGATAAATGAAAACAGTTTTTATTGCCAACCCAAAACCGAACAAAAGATTCTTTCGTATCTATTTGCCCACAACAAAAACGTTTTTCTGTTGAGCTGTGGTGACGACTATGTAAACGTAACCTATTGCTTTGATCACCCGGAGTATAAATCGGCGGTGCAACCGTATTTGGCAGGGAAAATTAGTGACAAAATGTTTAATGGTGTTTTGAAATTTAAACAACAAAACTTCAAAGAATTACACGACTATTTGTACCAACACATCCAAGGTGTAATCGCCACCGATATGGACTATCACCTGCCTTTGCTAGGGCATTCAAAGTATTTAGGTTTACACCCCAATCCGGTGAATATTGATAAGTTAGTCTTTCAACCCCTAGAAATCAAAGATAAAATTTGTATTTTCTTAGGGATTAATACCCTGAGTTATTATAAAAAAGGCTTGGATGTTTTTGAAGCCGCCATGGCACTCATTAAACAAAAATATCCCGAGCAAGTAGAGATTTGCGTAACCACCAATTTGCCCTACGCCGAATACATTACTCACTATGACAAGGCCCATATTATTCTAGATCAGGCGTATGCACACGACCAAGGCTACAATGCCTTAGAGTCTATGGCCAAAGGAAAAGTGGTGTTTACGGGCGCCGAACCCGAATTTATCCAACACTATAAACTAACCAATCTGGTAAATTGCAACGCGACAGCCAATATAAATGAACTGATAGAAGCTTTATCTTTTTTAATTGAACATCCTGCCGAACTTATTGCCATTGGTGCACGGGCGAGAAAATTCATCGAAAAGGAACACCATTACCAACAAATCGCTGCACTTTATTTAGAAACTTGGCAGAATACAAACCGCTAATTATTCGTAGGGAACTAAGCTGGGTTTTCCGATTTCATAGCTGGGCAAACCAAAATCGGTGCTTTTGAAGGTGTTGGTTTTAAACACCTCATTCGAATCAAATGGCGTGTCGGGATAATACGAAAACGAAAACTGAAACGAGCCAAAAGACAAATAGTCATTGGTCACAATCAAGCCAATACCAATGTGCGAGTACAATTTATTGTGGACAAACCCCTCTTTTTCATTGCCCAATATACCCAGTGTATACCCCAGATAGGGATTCATTCTAAAACCATAGACGTTCCAGGGCGAATACCCTTGGGTTTGCATGGCCAATCTAATTTTTTTTGTGCCAATTAAATTGTAGGATTCAAAACCTTGAATGCCATTTTCTCCATTCAAGTTGATTCGGTCATAGGGCGTATTCAATCGGTCATTACCTACCACCAGTAGCGGTTTTATAAATTGCCTAAACTTCCATCGGCCATTACCCAGTAAGGGAGTAAAATAGGTTGCACCAAGCTTAAAAGTTGAGCGTTCCTGCTTGCCTTGATAAAAAAAGGAACCGTATTCCAGGTCGGCACCAAAGTACCCAACGGAATAATACTTTCCGATGGCCAATCGGGTGCCTAGGTAGTTGTTCCAACGTGCATTTTTTAATTCATAGCCACCCGTAATATTAAAGACAAAGCCCGAAGCCACATCTTCTTGTATATTAAAATTCAATACATTAACATCTTCTGTATATTTTCGGGTAGAAATTCCCATACTCAACAAATACATTTTTTGGTCGGAGTAATAATGCACAGGATCAAACTGATTAGGAAGCAATTTCATATAGCGGCGTTGCATCAGACGTACGCTGCTAATGAAATTGGTGGCCCGCTGATCTTGCTCGTTTCCGTTCATGATTTTGAACGAACGACCCAACCAAACATCCCGCGTAGAAAAGGTATAAAATTCAAATTCATTTACGGGTAGGGGTTCATAGATGTATTGTTTTTTTAACTCCTGATCTACATAAAATCCGCCTGCCCATTTGATATAGGGAGAGAAGAATGTGCGTTCTACATTGAGAAATTTTCGGTAACTACCGTCTACATCTAAATCGTAATTGAGTTCGGTTTTGATGTAGGTATGAAAGAAATTGGGGAAAGTGTAATTGGCACTATAGGCCGTTTTGTTATAAAAAATACTCTTTTTTACGGTGCCTCCCAATTCATGTCCGGTCCCCATAAAATTGCGTTCGGATAATCGAAAGCGAGACGTGGTGGGCGTGGTCGAAAAATCGGGAACCAAACTCCAGGAATCAAGTACTCTGATATATACATCCACCGAATCTGAAGTAGCGCTTACCGGTTTGGGCGTCACCAACACCCTACGAATATAGCGCTGAGCGCGCAGCAAACGTTTGGTTTCGATGAGCATCAGCGTGTCCAAGGGTTTGTTTTTTTTGAAGAGCAACAAATTTCGGATGGTGAAATTTTGGGTTTTATTGTGCAAAGCATTTCCCAATTTGTAGCCAAACTT
>CAMBOW010000013.1 GCA_945869365.1 Flavobacterium psychrophilum
TGTTCGATAAACTGGGCATTTTGCAGGGCCAATTTCAAATAACTTTCGTCTCCCGTGGCACGATAACTCGCTAAAATTCCGCTCAGAAGCAAGCCATTCCAAGAGCACAAACATTTGTCGTCTAGCCCGGGTTTGCTGCGTTGCAATCGATCTTGGTATAGTGTATCTTCCCAGCCTGCTTTTTTAGTCTGCAGTTGCGATACAGTGAATCCGTTTGCAGCGGCAATATTTTCTAAGGAATTTGTTTGAATAAGCACGTAATTCTCGTGTTCCCAATGCCCGAATTCGTTGAGGTTGAATACTTGGCTAAATAGATTAAAATCGGCACCAACGAGTTTTTCTATTTGAATTTTGGTCCACACATAATAGGCACCTTCTTCCATTTCATGCAAAACATTTTGGCTATCGGCATCCCAAGCGCTGTAAAATCCGCCTTCGTCCGAGGTCCATTCAGCAATAATAAATCCCATTGTTTTTTGAATCACCTCCAAGTACAACGGATCTTTTTGTAGCGAATAGGCTTGGGCATAGAGTTGTAAGAGTTGCCCGTTATCGTAGGCCATTTTTTCAAAGTGTGGAATGTGCCAGCGCTCGTCTACACTGTAGCGTGAAAATCCACCGCCCAGGGTGTCAAACAATCCGCCATAGGCCATTTTGGTGAGGGTGAGTTGCACAAATTTTATTAATTCCTGGTCCTTAGTGTCTTGGGCATACCGCAGCAAAAAGGCATAATTGTTGGGCATCATGAACTTGGGCGAACGGGCCATGCCACCATATTCGTGGTCGAAACTTTTTTTCCATTTTTCAACCAACGGAAAAAGGCTTTCTATCGATTGTTCAAGAGGCGTTGAAATCGCAAGTTCGTTCAGTTGTACAATCCCGGTTTGCAAGCGTTGGGCATAGTCGTGCATTTTGTCGGGCTGTGTGGTATAAATGTCTTGCAGTTGTTGCAAGGAAGCCATCCAATCGGCTTTGCGAAAATAGGTGCCGCCCCAAACCGGTCTGCCGTCGGGCAGTGCAATAATGTTTAAGGGCCAACCGCCTTGCCCGGTCATGATTTGCACGGCTTTCATGTATATGGCATCCAAATCGGGACGTTCTTCGCGGTCAATTTTAATGCTTGTAAAATGGTCGTTCATCAATTGGGCCACTTCCTCATCTTCAAAACTCTCGTGCTCCATGACGTGACACCAATGGCAAGCCGAATAGCCAATGCTTATCAACATAAGTTTTTGGTTGACTTGGGCTTGTGCAACCGTTTCAGGATTCCAGGCCTTCCAATGCACCGGATTATTGGCGTGTTGCAACAAATACGGGCTTGTTTCTTGGGCCAATTGGTTCATGACTGGGCTGGAATTAAATTTGGAAATAGGCGAATTTCTTAGGCGTTGATGGCTTCAACTTTTATGTTTTCGTCTTTGAGCATGTCTTTGAGCATGTTTTCAATTCCGTTTTTCAAGGTAAAAGTAGAGGAGGGGCAACCGCTGCAAGCACCTTGCAAAATTACTTTGACGCGTTTTTCGGCTTTGTCATACGAATCAAACAATATATTTCCGCCATCGGCAGCAACCGCTGGTTTTACGTATTCTTCTAGGATGTTGATGATTTGTTGCGAGGTGACGTCCAATTGGTCAAAGTGTTCAATTTTTTGTTTCTCTACTTTGGGTTCCAATTCGAGTTGTGACTCGTCTACAATGGGTCCGCCATTTTCGATGTATTGTTTAATGAAAGTGCGCAATTCTATGCTAATTTCATTCCAGTCGTAGCTGTCGTATTTGGATACCGAAATGTAATTTTCGTCGATAAACAATTCTTTGACATAGGGAAAAGTAAACAATTCTTTGGCCAAAGGTGAGGCCTTCGTTTCGTCGATATTTTTGAATTCGAGGGCGGTTTTGGTGATTAATTTATTCACCACAAATTTCAAGGTAGCTGGGTTGGGCGTGGTTTCGCCATAGACCGTTACCGCCGATTTTTTGGTTGCAAATGCTTCGGCATCCAAGATCACGCCACCTTGGTTGATGAAGGCTTCTATTTGCGAGGCTACTTCGTCTTGCACATCGGCCCATTCTACAATGCTGTAGCGTTCCAAGGCAATAAAATTTCCCGAAATATATACGGTTTTTACAAAGGGTAAATAAAATAATTTTTTGGCGAGCGGAGAGTGGCTTGCTTCGTCTATATTTTTGAATTCGAAATTTTGATTTTGCGAGATAAAATCGGGAAATTCAAACTTTATGATTAAAGGGTTTTGGGTAGGAACTACTTTTAAATGAAGCATTTTGATGTATTTTTTGCGAAATTAACAAAGTTATTTTCAGGAATAATTATATTTGAGAAATTATAATTTTATTTAACGTTTGCATAACGCATGAAAAAATATATTTTACTAGGGATACTCTTTTTTTCGCTCCTTTCTCACGCCCAATTAATAGTCAATAATACTTCCTTTACACCCATTCAATTGGTGCAAAATTCATTAGTTGGTCCTGGAGTTACGCCCTATAACATTTTGTTTAATGGCGTTCCCGGCACAGTGATTAGAGACCAGATTGCTAAATTTACGACCAATTTTAATCCCACCAATTTAGGGTTATCAAATGGATTGTTGCTTTCTACCGGAAATGCACAACTGGCATTGGGTCCCAATAATTTAGGAAGTAAAAGTCAACCTACAGCTACCCCAACCCAAAACGATGTCGATTTGGCCTTGTTGTGTGGCCAAACGGTGCGAAACGTATCGATCGTTGAGTTTGATTTTGTGGCTACGGGTTCTGAACTCAATTTTGATTATGTTTTTGCTTCTGAAGAATACCCTGAGTTTGCAAATACTGCCTTTAACGATACGTTCGGATTTTTCTTGCGCGGACCAGGAATTACAGGAATTTATAGTGGAAATGCCCGAAATATTGCGTTGATCCCTTCTACAATTGTTCCAATCACCATAAATAACGTAAACAACGGAACAGCCAATGCCGGCCCTTGCGAATACTGCACCTATTATGTGAATAATGGCACTGGAAACACTCCGGTTGCCAATGCTAGCATACAATATGATGGTTTTACCACTCCGCTTCGGGCCTATGCTCCACTGCAATGTGGACAAGTGTATCACATTAAATTGGCCGTTGGCAATGTTTCTGATAACGCCTATGATTCGGCAGTTTTCTTAAAAAACTTTACGATTCAGCCTTTGCAATTAGTAGTGACTGATTTAACCGGAACACCCTCTTTACCCCTTTGTTTTGGAACAATCAATTCTATCAATTCAGGCTTGCCGGCCACTGGAACGACTAATGTCTATCAATGGTCATTTGAAGGCGTGCCTCTGCCAGGTGAAACCTCGCCTGTTTTTCCAAGCACACCTGCAACGCCTCCTGTTGCCTTGACACCTGGGACCTATACCTTAAATGTGTACACACCTACAGGATGTTTGTTGGCTACCGATGATATTTTGATTTCATATCGATTGGAAGCGCCCATACAAGAGCCATTGGATATTACATTATGTACTAGCGCCGCTCCACCGTATGCTGTGAATATCGATCAAACCAATTATATTTTGGATGCTTTGGATGCTAGTTTGTATGAGGTGAGTTTTTACGATTCCAATTTGGCTGATGCCATGTCAGGTGGTGTAGCCGGTTTGATTCCTTTTGCCAATTGGGCAAATTATAACATCACTTCGGTACCTACCACCATTTGGGCAACCGTATTAGATTTGGTAACCGATTGTAAAACGGTGAGACCCTTTGAAATTAATGTAACCCCAACTCCTTCGGGCACAATTTCGTTTCCTCAATTGTCCTATTGCACAGATGTGACCAATACGCCCATCACTACTAATGTTACCCCTGGCGGGATCTACAGTGCTACACCTCCAGGACTCACGATTGATTCAGTAACCGGAGCCATTAACCCAAGTACGAGTACACCCAACAACTATACCGTTCACTATGATTTAGCGGCTAGCGGAACTTGTCCTGCCTATTCAGCACCAACAATCCCGCTTACTGTCGCACTAATTCCGCCTATCCCAACTATAACGGTTGTTCAGCCTACATGTACTGTGACTTCAGGATCTATAACCATAACAGCACCGGTTGGAATAGATTTAGCATACAGCATTGATAACGGCCTTACCTATCAGTCAAGTCCAGTTTTTGATCCCGTGCCTTCGGGTTATGCCTATCAAATTTTGGTGCGCAACACGACATCCAATTGTACTTCAGCACCGCTGACAGGAGTAATGAATCCTGTTTTGGGTGTGCCCTTACCCGCTTCAGCGAGCGTAACGGTGCAGCCGGATTGCATTACACCAACCGGAACTATAGTGGTTTCCTCTCCTTTAGGCGCCAACGTAGAATACAGCATCAACGGCGGTACTTCGTACCAATCGAGTGCAACTTTTAACGGATTGACGCCTAATGTTACGTATAACATTACCGTTCGTGATGTGAATACAGCTTGTCTTTCGGCCGCTACGCCCTATACCATTAATGCGTTACCCGCTAGCCCTGCTGCTCCGATTGGAAGTATTACACAACCCAATTGTTTGGTGACTACTGCTACAATTATTTTAACTTCGCCCTTAGGTACCGATTTAGAATACAGCATCGACGGCGGCACAACCTATCTTCCTTGGGTGAACTTTCCTTGGTTGTCGCCCAATGCGAGTTATTCGATTTCAGTACGCAATACCACAACTTCTTGCATATCACCTACTACCGTATTTGTTGTTAATGCTATCCCAGCCAATCCATCAGCAGCGGTGGGAACTTTAATTCAGCCCACGTGTTCAGTTACAACGGGAAGTTATACACTAACCTCACCCATAGGAGCCGATTTGCAATACAGCTTAGATGGTGGAACCACCTACCAAAGCGGATTGAGTTTCCCTGCATTAACCGCCAATACGATCTATTCGCTCACGTCCTACAATTCGGTAACAGGTTGTACTTCTGCGCCGACAAGCCTAACTATTAATACTGTTTTGGCAGTTCCTGCTGCAGCTACAGCGAGCACTACGGTTCAGCCTATTTGTACGGTGCCCTCGGGAACGATTGTAGTTACCGCGCCGCTTGGAGCAACGTTAGAATACAGCACCAATGGCGGGACAACTTTCCAATCCAGTACAACATTCACGGGGCTTGCGCCCAATGCCAGTTACTCGATTGTGGTGCGCAACACAGTTTCGGGTTGTACTTCTGTACCGGTTTCGGTTGCTGTTGATCCGCTGCCTGCCGGACCTGTTGCACCTACAGCTAGTGTTACTTTTCAACCGGATTGCATCACGCCCACGGGTACTATCGTAGTTTCATCGCCTTTGGGTACCAACCTAGCCTACAGCATCAACGGCGGTACTTCGTATCAATCGAGTACTACTTTTGCTGGTTTGACACCCAATACGACCTTCAACATTACCGTGCGCGATGTGAATACGGGCTGTCTTTCGGCAGCTACACCATATTCAGTGAATGCCTTGCCTGTGAGTCCTGCTGCACCGATTGGCGGGATCACCCAACCCAATTGTTTGGTGCCCACGGCTACAATTACGATAACGTCACCTTTAGGGGCTGATTTAGCATACAGCATCGACGGCGGTACAACCTATCAACCGGGTGCAACTTTTGCTGGCTTGGCTCCCAATGCAACTTATTCTATTTGGGTAAAAAATACAATTACTTCGTGTATTTCAACAACCACTGCTTTTGTGGTGAATACTATTACAGCCAATCCATCTGCGCCTACTGGCACTTTGGTTCAGCCCACGTGTTCAGTTATAATTGGAAGTTATACACTCATTTCACCCGTTGGAACTGATTTACAATACAGTTTAGACGGCGGAACCACCTACCAAAGTGGATTGAGTTTCCCTACATTAACAGCCAATACAACTTATTCGCTCACGGCCTACAATACGCTCACCGGATGTACTTCTGCCGCGACAATACTAACTATTAATCCTATTTTGGCAGTTCCCGCAGCAGCAACGGCCAGTACTACAATTCAACCCATTTGCACCGTCCCTACGGGAACAATAGTTGTTACCGCGCCGCTTGGAGCAACGTTAGAATATAGCGCCAATGGCGGAACCAGCTACCAAGCGAGTGCCACATTCACGGGACTTGCGCCCAATGCTAGTTACTCGATTGTGGTGCGCAACACGGTTTCGGGTTGTAGTTCTGTACCGGTTTCAGTTTCAGTTGACCCCTTGCCAGCCGGACCCCTTGCGCCTACAGCCAGTGTTACGGTTCAGCCGGATTGTTTTATTCCAACCGGAACCATTGTGATTTCTTCTCCTTTGGGCGCCAATGTAGAATACAGCATCAACGGCGGTATCAGCTACCAATCGAGTGCTACTTTTGCAGGCTTGACACCTAATACTACATATAACCTCACGGTTCGGGATATAACAACGCGTTGTATTTCTGCACCTACCGCAGTTTTGGTTAATCCAATTCCAGCCAATCCAGCTTCAGCTTCAGCTGCAATTGTACAGCCAACTTGTGTAATTCTTACGGGAACAATTACGATTAACTCCCCTTTAGCAGCCAACTTGGAGTACAGTATTGATGGCGGAACAAACTATCAAGCAGGTTTAACTTTTGCAGGTCTAGCACCCAATACCAGTTATTCAATTTTAGTTAAAAATACAGCTACTGGATGTGTGTCATTAGCCAGTGTATTTACAATTCTTCCTGCACCTACAATACCTGCAACGCCTTCGGCAGCATGTAATGTAGCCTGTGTAAATGAATCGTTATATTTAACAACACCAACAGTTCCTGGAGCCACCTACAGTTGGTCAGGTCCAAATGGATATACCTCGAGTTTTCAAAATCCAGTTATTTTATCGGCCCAGTTAGACCTAATCGGCACATACCAAGTGGTTGTTGCCTTGACGCTAGATTGTCCTAGTCTGCCTGCCTCAATTACTATTGCGGTTAATCCAGTACCTACCGTTCAGATACAAGGAGGTGCAATTTGCGTGGATGCTTCGGGTGCGGTGCTCAATCCGTTGCAATTAAATACGATGTTATCTACAGCTGATTATTCGTTTCAGTGGTTTTCGCTTTCTAATAACACTACTACTTTACTACCGGAAACAGCTGCGACATACACGGCAACTACTCCGGACAAATATGGCGTTGAAATTACCGATTTAATTACCGGCTGTAAATCGGGTATTGTCTCAGCCGAAGTTGTGCTAATGGCCAAACCAGAAACGTTAGTTTTGGAAACATCGACCTACTTTGCAGATGCGCAAGTAATCTATGCCAACGTGCTGCCCGTGGGAATTTATGAATACCAATTAGACGGGGGTAATTTTCAATTGTCTAATGTATTTGGCGGAGTTTCCTCAGGCACGCACACGGTTACGGTTCGCGACTTGAATCAATGTGGTGAGCTGTCAGAATCGGTTGAATTACTTGACTTCCCCCGATTTTTCACGCCCAATGGCGACACCTATAATGACACCTGGAATATTTTCGAGTTGGGCAATCAAGCTAATGCAAAAATTTATATCTTTGACCGACTCGGAAAATTGTTAAAACAACTGAGTCCAGTTGATCCAGGATGGGATGGAACCTTCAACAACAAAGACCTCCCCGCAACTGATTATTGGTTTGTTGTGTATTACAAAGAGAACAACGAGGATAAAACATTTAAGTCCCATTTTGCACTAAAACGTTAAGTTTATGAAATTCAAAAAAATAGTAGCAGTAGCAGTTGTTCTTGTTGGCCAATTATGCTTTGCGCAAGAAGGTGTTGCGGTATATTCGGATTACTTATCAGATAATTATTATTTACTACATCCCTCTATGGCAGGGGCTTCCAATTGTGCTAAGTTAAGAGTTACTGGGCGTCAACAATGGTTTGGAACTGCCAATGCACCAGCTATGCAAACCTTGAGTTACAACGGTAAAATTGGAGAACAATCGGGTGCTGGAGTTATTGTATACAACGACAGAAACGGATACCATTCGCAAAAAGGATTTAAAGTTACCTATGCGCACCACATTATGTTTTCTAGAGACCAAGTTGATTTAAATCAATTGTCGTTTGGTATGAGTGGGGGATTGGTGCAAAGTGTTTTAGATGAAACCGAATTTCTAGGTCCGTATGATTACGATCCAATTGTTGCGGGAACTATACAAAGAGATTCTTATTTTAATGTGGATGTTGGAATGTCCTATAACTATTTAGAATTCTATTTTCACGCCACTGTTAAAAACGCGATAGAAACAAGACGTTCATTATATACTGAAATTGAAAATGACAACATCCGTAAAATCATCTTCAATGCAGGGTATACCTTTGGACAAGAAGACGGCCTTTTATGGGAGCCTTCGGCAATGATACAGCTGGTAGAACAAACCAAAGAAAAATCCTTAGACGTGAACCTAAAAATGTACAAGTCCATGGAATTTGGTAAAATTTGGGGAGGTTTGTCGTACCGTCAAAGTTTAGACGGTGCCGAATATGTAGACAATGGCAGTGTTAAAGCGCAAAAATTGCAAATGGTAACTCCAATAGTCGGTGTGAATTTTCAAGATTATATGTTGTCGTATACGTATTCTCGTTTAATGGGAGCGGTTAATTTTGACAACGCTGGTTTTCACCAAATTACTTTAGGTATGAATTTATTTTGCAAGCCAGAACGTTACCAATGTAACTGTCCAGCTATCAATTAATATAAATATGGTCCCGATTTATTCGAGACTTTTTTGGTATGATCATCATGCAAGTACGGGGCAAATCGCCTCAAATTCCAGAAGATTGTTATGTGGCCGAAAACGCGACCATAGTGGGTGATGTGCAATTTGGCGCGCAATGCAGCGTTTGGTTTAATGCCGTGATTCGAGGCGATGTAAACCAAATTACCATTGGCAACCAAGTAAATATTCAAGACGGGGCAGTAATCCATTGCACCTATTTAAAACACGCCACACACATTGGCAATAATGTGTCTATTGGCCACAATGCCATTGTGCACGGTTGTGTGATCCACGACAATGTGCTCATTGGTATGGGCGCAATTGTAATGGACGGCTGTGTGGTAGAATCCAATTCTATTGTAGCTGCCGGATCAGTCGTGACCCAAAACACGGTGGTTGAATCGGGAACCATCTATGCAGGAATTCCAGCCAAAAAAGTAAAAGACCTTAATGTGTCTGATTTTGGTGGCGAAATTGAGCGCATTTCTACCAATTACGTGATGTATTCGAGTTGGTTTAAAGAAGAGGAATAAACTAAAAATCCAATTGCTTTACCGTGCATTTAGCATCCAATAACGCGGACAATATGTTGGGGTTTGAGTTGGTATAAAAAACATGTGTAGATGTGCTACTGTCGTGTAGACCGGTTTTTTCTTTCAGTACCGCCAAGGTTTGTTTGGCTACCGCTTCGCCCGAATCGATAATTTGAATGTGTGCAGGCAGTATTTTTTTTATCGCTGGAATCAAATAGGGGTAATGGCTGCAACCCAAAACCAAATAATCAATATTGGCAGCTATCATGGGCTCTAGGTAGTTTTTGAGTTTAAGCTGTATTTCTTCTGATTCCAATTGCCCAGCTTCAATTAATTCGACCAATCCATGTCCAATTTGCTCTACAATGGTAGTGGTTTTATACACTTCTACGGCTTTATTAAACAACTCGCTGCTGAGTGTTCCTTTAGTAGCCAAGATGCCAATTGTCTGCGTTTTTGAGGACAAAGCTGCCGGTTTTATGGCGGGTTCTATGCCAATAAAAGGCACGTCATACAAGGCTCTCAATTCTTTAATCGCGTTGGTTGTGGCGGTATTGCAGGCCACTACAATCAATTTACAACCCGCGTTGAGCAGGTATTCGGAGTTTTTTTTGCTTAGTTCAAGAATTGTTTCTTTTGATTTTTCGCCATAGGGAGCATGTGCACTATCGGCCAAGTAGATGGTCGATTCATTGGGCAATAACGCATGGATGGCTTGCCAGATGGAAGTGCCGCCGATGCCTGAATCAAAAAGACCTATAGGTTGGTTGTTGTGCATGAGTCAAATGTAAAAAAAATCGGCTCATTATGAGATGAATGTCACAATGAGCCGATGATTAGTTGAGGAGTGAATTAGAACCCTAAATCTTTTTTCACGTCAGCCGTTAAGTTTGGACCGTCTGCCAATAATAAACCTTCTGAGTTCAACACATATTGGAATCCTTTGGCTTTACCCACTTTCTGAATAGAAGCTTTCACTTTATCCATAATTGGTTTAACAATATCAGATTCTTTTTGTTGCAATTCTTTTTGTGCATTGTCTCTGTAATCCACAATTCTTTTTTGCATGTCTTGCACTTCTTTTGAACGGGTTTCATTCACAGCATCTGTTACAGTCGTAGCTTCTTGTTCGTATTTTTTTAATTTATTTTGGTATTCTTCAACCATCGTTTTGTATTCGGTATCGTAGGTGCCACTTAATTTTTCTAATTGTTTTTGGGCATCTAGCATGGCAGGCATTTTAGATACAATTTCGCTCACATCTACATGGGCAGTTTTTGCTGCTTGGGCATTAACAGTTACAAGGCTGCTCATATATACAACTGCAACTAGTACTAAAGTTTTAATTTGTTTCATTGTTTTAAATATTAATTAGTGGATTTAATTTTGTTTTGCATTTGCTTCTTTAGCCTTCCGAGCTGCTTCGCGCTCTTCTAGGGCTTTGCGTTTTTTCTCTTCTAAGGCTTTACGGCGATCTTCTATAGCTTTTTTTCGTTCGGCTGCTAGTTCTTCTTTTGATTTTGTTGCAGTTGCTGTTGCTGTTGCTGCTTCTGCTGTTGCATTTGGTGTGGCTGGCGTTGCAGCTGCTGGTGCAGGAGTTGTAGTGTTCGTAGCTCCTTTATTGTTATTTGGTGCTGCATTGCTAGGCGTTTCAGTTGCCGGAGTTTCAGTTGCCGGAGCTGTAGTTCCTACTTTTTTGGCTTCGGCAGCTTGTTTTTTCTTGTCTGCGGCTTCTTTGCGTTTGGCTTCGGCTTCGGCTTTTCTGTCGGCCACCAATTTTTCTCGTGCCGCTTTGCGTTCGTCTAGTTTCTTTTGGCGTTCAGTGAGGTTGGAGCTCTCATCTACCATGTCTTCTTTTGCTTCTTTTGCTTCCTCTTCTTTCAGTTGTTTTTTGGTCAACTGATTTCGCTTGGAAGACCGAGCCAATTTGCGTACTACTTGGTCGCTAATGTCAAAGCGTTTGGCAACAAACAGCATGGTTAATTCTGAAGTGCGATCAAATATAAAATCATATTTTTTGGCTTCGGCTATGTCTTGTACGGCATTAAAAACCTGGTCTTGCACCGGTTGAGTAAGTACTGCTTTTTGCACAATTAAATCGCCATTTGGTCCAAAACGCTTCAGTTGGTAATCCATCAATTCGGTTTCTTGCAAGGTGATTTCTTCTTCGCGCTCTTCTATTAATTCTTTGGTGAGCAACACGCGTTCAACTTTAAGACTTTCTTTGAGTTTGGTGATTGCAATTTTTTTGACTTCTATTTCTTGCTTCCACTTTTGGGCTTTTTGTTCCAGTAGGTTTTTTGCTTCACTGTATTCAGGAACATTTTGCAAGATATACTCCATGTCAATGTATCCAATTTTCACCCCACGGCCTTGTGCGGCAATTGGTTGTGCAAACCAGCAACTAATGAGTAAGAGAAATATATACTTTTTCATATCCTGAATGGTGTAATTCACGCCAAATATAGCAGTTATTTTTTAAAATTGTTGGCCAATAATAAAATGTGTTTCCAAACCATTTGGTTGAGTAGAACCGGTGAGTGGATCAAATCCATACCCAAAATCAATCCCCAATAATCCAAAGGCCGGCATGAAAATACGCAATCCTACACCAGCTGATCGTTTTAACACAAACGGATTATATTCTTTAAAATTGTTGTAGGCTGCTCCACCTTCTACAAAAGTTAGCATGTAGATAGAAGCAGCAGCTTTTAGGGTTAAGGGATAACGCAGTTCTAAGGAGAATTTATTATAAATAGGTCCGCCATCGCGCGAAGAAATGGAGTTGTTTGGATAGCCACGCAATTGAATCACTTCCCGACCGTCTTGGGCAAAATTGGCCAATCCGTCACCGCCCACAAAGAAACGTTCAAATGGCACTAAGCCTCTTGCGTTGTTGTAACTGCCTAAATAGCCAAATTCACTTAAGGAGCGCAAAATTAATTTGTCAAAAATCTTGGTATACCAGTCGGCTTTAAATTTGATTTTGTAGTACTCCAACCAATTAAACTTTTCTTGGTCAACTTTACCTTGGTCAACAGCTGCCGATTGAAAATCAAGTGCCCGGTTTCCGTTGTCGTCAATATATTCTCCAGGTAAAATGAATTCGGTTTGATCCTGACTCAAAATAGGTGTGGTGCCTTCGTTGCGCAATTTATACGGTTCTAATGAGCCTAAATTGGAATAATCAACCCCGTTAAAAGCAGAGTAAGGTGGTGTAAATTTACCGGTGATACTAAACTCAGATCCGTAGGTAGGGTAGATGGGATTTACCCCTTTGTTGTTTCGGCTGATTCCTATGGTGTAAGCCAAATTTCGAGATGAACCATTTCCAAAAGTAAATAAGCCCGTATTGTAGTTATTTAGGTCATAAAACTGAAAACTCAAGGCATTTGATAACACAAAGAAATCATCGGGAACAGTTAAGCGTTTGGCCAAGCCTAATGAAATGGCAAAAATATTGAAGTTTTTACTCTTGTCAATGCCTCCAAAATTACTGCTGGCAGCAAATTGTTTACTAAAGGCTATCGAGCTACTAAATTGTATTGGTTTTTTGCCGCCAAACCAGGGTTCAGAAAACGATACACTGTAGGTTTGAAAAAAAGAACTTCCCTGCAAACGCAGCGAAACTTTTTGTCCGTCTCCCATTGGTAAGGGTTTGTAGGCGTCTTTCTTGAATAGGTTTCGGGCCGAGAAGTTATTAAACGACAGTCCCAAAGTCCCAATGAATCCGCCACCGCCATAGCCACCTTGTAATTCAATTTGGCTGGATCCTTTTTCTACTAAGTTGTATTCAATATCAACCGTACCGGCAGCTGCATCTACATTTTTAAATTTTGGGTCGATGGCTTCTGGATCAAAGAAACCCAATTGACCAATCTCACGAATGGTGCGCACGAGTTCTTCTTTGCTGTATTTCTGGCCCGGTTTGGTGCGCAATTCGCGGTAGATTACCTTGTCGTTGGTGCGGTCATTACCTACTACTGTAATTTTATTGAAGTAGGCCAAAGGACCTTCTACAATACGGATCTCAAAATCGATGGTGTCGTTGGCAGTCTTTACTTCTACGGCATTAATGGTTGAGAATAAATAGCCGTTGTTTTGGTATAAATTGGTAATGTCATCGCCGTCGGGTTTGCTTTTATCGGCAATTCGTTTTTCAAGTAAAACCCCATTGTATGTGTCGCCTTTTTTGATGCCCAACATTTGTTGCAAACCGCGATCGGGGTAAATGGTATTCCCTAGGAATTTAATATTGCCAAAGTAGTATTTTCTGCCTTCTTCAATATTTATTTTGAGTGTAAGTTCTTTTTTGTTTTTCGTAAAATCAAGCGTATCACTCACAATACGGGCATCACGATAGCCGTTTTCTTTGTATTTATCAATCACCTTCACCAAGTCTTCTTTGTATTTATCCTTGATGTATTTGGATGCTTTAAAAATGCGAATTACATTTTTTTGTTTGGTGTTTTTCATGCGTTTGCGGAGCTGGGCGTCCGTATACATGGTATTGCCAGTAAAATCAATGCTGTTGATTTTGATTTTATTTCCCTTGTCAATAAAAATCAACATATTAACTTGATTGGTTTGGGTTGTGTCGGCTTTGGTGCTAACCGTTACTTTGGTATTGTAAAACCCGTCTTTTCGGTATTTGTTTTCGATGTAGTTTCTGGTTGTGGTAATGAGGTTTTCATTGACAATTTTTCCTTTGGTTAGTGCATTGTCTTTGATGAGTGTTTCTTTTTTACTTTTCTTAACCCCAACAATTTTCACCTCATTCAATTTGGGTAATTCGTTGATGTTTAGCTCCAAAAAGATGCTGTCTCCTTCAATTTTATTCACATAAAAATCAATCTCGCTAAACAAGCCCAATTTTCCTAATTTTTTGATGGCGTTG
Source organism: Flavobacterium psychrophilum (assembly GCA_945869365.1). GTDB lineage: Bacteria > Bacteroidota > Bacteroidia > Flavobacteriales > Flavobacteriaceae > Flavobacterium > Flavobacterium psychrophilum_J. Next base: position 14,154 of record CAMBOW010000013.1, read on the forward strand.
CTAATTTCTTCGCCGGGAATAGTCACTTCTTGTCCTTTTTCTAAGCCCGCAAACGTAACTACCGTTTGTTCGTTGTAGCTTATTTTCCCGGTCACTTTTATATTTCCTAAAAAGTACTTTGTACCCTGATCAAAAGGGATTCGGTCTTGCGCATGTGCGCCAAAAAATCCAACAAAGAAAAGGGCGTATAAAATAAGGAGGGGTTTATGTAACACTAAAATTTTATTTAATTTGTTCGCTTGTTTTTCCAAATCTACGTTCTCTTTTTTGATAACTAAGGATAGCCTCATATAAATCTTCTTCTTTAAAATCGGGCCATAAAACATCGGTAAAATACAGTTCGGCGTAGGCAATTTGCCACAACAAAAAGTTACTGATTCGATGCTCCCCACTCGTTCGTATTAGCAAATCTACATCAGGTAAATTGTGCGTATAAAGATGCTCATTAATAATTGATTCATCAATAGCGTCGGTTGAAATTATATTATTTTTAACTTTACTACTGATCGTTTTTATCGCTTGCAAAAGTTCCTCTCGAGCCCCATAACTTAGGGCCAAAGTCAAGGTCATTCGCGTATTGTTTTGGGTCTGTTCCATCACACTTTTCAACTCCTTTTGTGCCGAGAGCGGCAACAAATCCAAATTGCCTATCGATTGCAGTTTGATGTTGTTTTGCGTCAGGGTACTCAACTCGTTTTTCAAGGAACTGATGAGCAATTTCATCAAGGTGTCAACCTCAATTTTGGGTCTGTTCCAATTTTCGGTAGAAAAGGCATACAAGGTGAGGTTTTCGATGCCCAATTTGGCACAGCATTCTACCGTGAGTCGCACCGATTTGGTTCCGTTTTCGTGACCAAAAGCCCGCAAAAAACCCTGCTGTTTTGCCCAACGCCCGTTGCCGTCCATGATGATGGCCAAGTGTTTGGGTAAATTTTCGGTATTGATGTGGCTCAGCATACTCATGGATTAATTCGAACAAAAACAAGGTTTGTCTCCAAAGGTGTAGGTTAATGTAAATCCTGAAAAAACATACCAATCGTTGCTGGTAACATTTCCAAATCGAGCACTGCTCAGGTTGTCATTCGTGGGGTTACTGCCGTCTAAATCGTCTTGAAATGCATACCGAGCCCCCGATTCAAATCCGAGCACAAAATTATCAAAGATTCTGCCCTTAATCCCCAAGGTCATCGGTAACGCCAGGGCGCTATGTGTGGTATCGTATTTGGTTTGTCCGCCTACAAAAAATAAGCCGTGATAACTCAAGAAGCTCAAACCCGTATACACATAGGGCGTAAATTTGGGTTTGGAATCGTGCAGGTCAAAATCAAAAAAATCAAATTCTAGCCCAGCCGAAATTTCTTTTATATCATTTTCAAACGAATAATCGCGTTGCACCCGAGATGGATCAGTGGCATCAGCATCGTTGGCGGAAATTTTTGATTGTGTGTAGGATATTCTCCAGGAATGACGGGCACTTTTATTCCATCGAAATAAAAATCCATAGGCACCTTCATTGGGGGCTATGTATGTCGTTTTTCCAATATCGCCAATATAATTACTACCGCCCAAAAAACCACCGATCTCATAAATTTGAGCCGATGCCGAAAGGCCGAAGAGCAAAATAAATATAACGAATATTCGTGCGTACATGGGTATAAAAATAGCGTGCAAATATACTAATTCTGCCTACGTAAAGCGTAAACTAACGAATTAGATTTTCAGGAAGTTGAAAATAATTGTAGGATACTCGATGCAGCGTGTTTTCTTAACGAAAAATACACGGTTATAGTATACAAATCAAGGGTTGCCGATTAGTTTCTTTTGTCTTCGCCCCACATCAATTTGTTGCGCAGCGTTTTTAAAAAGGTCTCGTGTGGAATTTCGACCATGTTAATCTGAAAAGCAGTTTTTTCAATGGTCAATTCAGCCGCATTAGGAACCGATGCAATTCGGGAGTCTAACGAAACAAGGTAATTGTCTTCCCGACCAGAAACTTTTAATTTAATACGCGTATTGTCGGGAATAACCAAGGGTCTCGCATTCAGGTTGTGCGGAGCAATGGGTGTAATGACCAAACTGGTTACTTCGGGTGTTAAGATGGGACCGCCGCAACTCATCGAGTAGCCAGTAGATCCGGTGGGTGTGGCGATAATTAAGCCATCAGCCCAATATGAATTTAAATACTCATCATTTAAGTGGGTTTCAATGGTAATCATCGAGGTGGTGTCTTTTCGACTCACCGAAATTTCATTCATCGCAAAATTCAAGCTATCAATTGCTGCATTTGTCGGATTGCAGCTTAGGGAAAGCAAGCTGCGTTTAGAAATACGGTACTTTTTATCAATAACCAATTGTAAAAAATCGGTAATATTTTCCTTTTGTACCGAGGCTAAAAAGCCCAATCGACCTGCGTTGATGCCCAAAACCGGAATGCCGCTGTCGCGCACCAGCGTGATGGCGCGCAAGATGGTTCCGTCTCCGCCTATGCTTAGCAGCATGTCAAAACTTGCGTCCAGATCAGTGTGACTCTGAAAAGTAGCAAACGATTCATGAACAATGTGTTTCTCGTTGAGCAGCTCCAAAAAATCCCGCTCTACCACCATTTCTACCTTTTTTTGGGTAAAAAACTGAAAGATATCCCGAATAATAGGCTCGGTACTGTTTTGGTAAAATTGTCCGTATATAGCGATTTTCATAGCGAGTGGGCGTTATATATTGAGGTATTTGTCCAAGTAATCGGAGCGTTCTTTGAGGTTGGTAATGTATTGATCTTCCTGGTGCTGGGAAACAATTTCGTAGTTGTATCTACGAAACGTTTGGATGATTTCATTCAAGGGACCCAAGGCCAATTTCAGGGTAATTTCAATGTGGTTATTGCTGGTGGCCGAGACAAATAAGCCCAATAATTTACCGTTATTGCTTTCCACTATCTGGGTAATTTGGGTCAACGAATACTCTTGTAGTCCTTTTTGAATTACCAAAAGACTTCCTGCTTCTTTGATGAGCGGCGTGTCTTGAAAAAACAGCAGAATGTCTTCCAACTCGTAATAGCCTATATATTGATTTTGTTCATCCAACACGGGGACAATCGTAGCGTGATTTTTGGTGGCCACTTCAAAAACTTCAAACCAAGACATAGTGGTTTTTGCATGAAATTGCTCCAAGATATAGCGGTAATCGGCTACTGATTTTTCGGCATCAAAAGTACTGGCGTCATCGGCATTCAGCGAACCAACAAACTGCATATCGTCGGCAACTGGAAAATGAGAAAACCCCATTTCATTAAAAAAATCTTGCACACTGGCCAGGTCTTCGCTCAGGTGTATGGCTTTGTAATCGGTGTGAATATAGTCTTGAATTTGATTCATGGGTGCATGTACTAAGGCCCTGCAAAATAATCAATTTTAAACAACCTACGCGGCTTTAAGTTTGTATTTTTGTGGTCAAATTTTTTCGCATGACCAAACTCAGTGTAAACATCAATAAAATTGCCACCTTGCGCAATGCACGCGGAGGAAATGTGCCCAATTTACTGCAAGTAGCGGCTGATATTCAGCAATTTGGAGCCAACGGCATTACGATTCATCCCCGACCCGACGAGCGCCACATTCGCTACCAAGATGCCCGCGAGCTAAAGCCTATCGTATACACGGAGTACAATATAGAAGGCAATCCGCAGCACAATTTTATCGATTTGGTGTTGGAGTGCAAACCCACCCAAGTGACTTTGGTACCCGATGCGGTTGGCGCGATCACTTCCTCTGCCGGCTGGGATACCCTAAAATTTCAAGGGTATTTAACCGAGGTCATTCAAGAGTTTCACCGCAACGGCATTCGCACTTCCATCTTTGTCGATCCCGATTTGAAGATAATTGAAGGTGCCCAAAAGACAGGCACTGATCGCATCGAATTGTACACCGAAGCTTTTGCACACCACTACAGTTTGGGCAATTTTGCAGGCATAGAACCCTACATACAAGCGGCCAAACTCGCCAATGAATTGGGGCTGGGCATCAACGCCGGACACGATTTGAGTTTGCAAAACTGCAAATTTTTTGCCGAAAACATTCCGGGTTTACTCGAAGTATCCATTGGTCACGCCCTCATTGCCGAATCCTTGTATATGGGATTGGAATCTGTGGTTAACCAATACTTGGATTTGTTGCGCTAAATTTATTCCTACACCCCTATGATTTTATATTCAAAAATTGAAGGCCATGGAAAACCCTTACTTATTTTGCACGGCTTTTTGGGCATGTCCGACAATTGGAAAACCCTAGGCACGCAATACACCGAGCTGGGCTTTGAAGTCCATATGATTGACTTGCGCAACCACGGCCGTAGTTTTCACGATGCGGTATTTTCATACGCAATAATGGTGCAAGATGTATTGGAGTATTGTGCTCATTATGGCTTGCAAAATATATCGGTACTTGGTCATTCGATGGGCGGAAAATTGGCCATGCTATTGGCCACACAGCACCCAGATTTAGTTCGGCAACTGATCGTAGCCGATATCGGGCCCAAATACTATGCGCTCCATCACCAAGAAATTTTAACGGGTTTAAACGCCATAGATTTTAGCACCCAGCCGCAACGCAATGAAGTCGATGCCCAATTGCAAGCCTATATTCCCGATTTTGGTACCCGCCAATTTTTGTTGAAGAATTTATATTGGCAAACCCCTGGCCAGTTGGCCTTTCGGTTTAATTTGCCGGTGTTGACCCAAGAAATCGAACATGTAGGCACCGCATTACCTGATGCAGCGAGATATGAAGAATCCACTTTGTTTGTACGAGGCGGCAATTCCAAGTATATTTTGGATGCCGACTGGGATACGATCTTGAGTCATTTCCCGCAAGCGAAATTAGAAACTATACCCCAAGCGGGCCATTGGTTGCATGCCGAAAACCCTGCGCTTTTTTATTCTATTACCTCCAAATTTTTAAAATCCTAACTGATGCAATTACTTATCCGCTTATTTACAACTGCTTTATTGGTTTTACTCATTGCCGAATTTTTACCGGGAGTTGCTGTGGCCAGTTTTACGACTTCTTTATTGGTAGCCTTGGTCTTGTCTTTGCTCAATGTGTTTGTAAAGCCGGTCTTAATTTTATTTACCTTGCCCGTAACACTGCTAACAATGGGGTTGTTTTTATTGGTCATCAATGCCTTACTCATTATTTTTTGCGCCAAAATTGTAGGCGGTTTTGTGGTAGATGGATTTTGGACCGCCGTATTTTTCAGTATTATTCTTTCGGTTTTGCAATCGCTCACTTATTCACTCACCCAAAACAATAAGGACTAATTGTAGTAGCCAAAAAGTTGGCTGCATAGCCAAAAAGTTATAATTTTGACACCCAAATTTAGAATGTAACCAAATGAAAATCACAAGAAATAATGTTGATGCGTTAAACGCAGTACTCACACTTCACGTAGCCAAAGCCGATTATTCGCCAAATGTAGAACGTCTACTAGAAAAACATCTAAAAACAGCTACGGTACCCGGATTTAGAAAAGGCGCTGTGCCCATGAGTTTAATTCGCAAACAATACGGAAAAACAGTATTGTTGGAAGAGGTAAACAAAGTAATCCAAGAAAGCTTGAACCGCTATTTGCAACAAGAAAAAATTGATATTTTGGGCAATCCCTTACCCGTTGTAAAAGATGAATTTAACTGGGACGCCGAGGAATTTTCATTTGATTTTGAATTGGGTTTAACTCCCGAATTTTCGGTAAAGTTAGATGTAGTAAAAAACCTCACACAATATACCATCGTCGCCGACGACAAAATGGTAGAAGAGCAAGTGGTGCGCATCCGCAAACAATACGGCAAAATGATTTCAAAAGTAACCATTACCGAAGGGGACGATATTTCGGGAACCTTTACCAACACAGAAAAAGGCATTGACAGCCCAGCCAAACTGACCTTAGATGTATTGAAAGATAAAAAAACCGCAGCTCAATTTATAGGAAAAAAAGTGGGCGATGTAGTTACCGTAAACACCAAAGGGCTTTTTGCCGATGATCATCAATTGATGGATTACTTGAAAGTTTCGCATGATGACGTGCACGGTTTGGCTATTGATGTTAATTTCACGATCGAAGAAGTGACCACCAGCGAATTGGCCGAATTAACCCAAGAATTTTTTGATAAATTATTTGGGGCAGGCGCAGTAAGTTCAATTGCTGAGGTGAAAGCCAAAATCAAAGAAGATGCCGAAAAACAATTTGCGACCCAAGCCGACCAAAAATTCTTGAACGACGTGACTAGTTCATTGATCGAAAATACCAAATTTGAGTTGCCCGCTACTTTCTTGAAAAAATGGATCCAAACCATGGGAGATTCTCCGCTTAGCTTTGAACAAGCAGAAGCCGAGTACGCCCGTTCTGAAAATGGCTTGCGTTACCAATTGATCGAAGGCAAAATTATGGCCGACCACAAATTGCAAATCACCTTTGAAGATTTAAAATCATATACTGCCGAGCTGATCAAAAAACAAATGCTACAGTTTGGCCAACTCAACCCCGCTGATTCAGAAGTAGAAGGCATCGTGGCGCGTGTGTTGTCCAATCAAGAAGAAGTGAAGCGTTTGTCGGATCAGGTGATGAGCGAAAAAATGCTCAACTTGTTTAAAGCCGAAATAAAAGCCAAAACAAAAGAAGTGAATTACGACGATTTCATCAAAGCCTCTTACGGCGAAATGTAATCGAAAAATACTATCTTTGAGCGTCAAAGTCCCAACGATTTTGGCGCTTTTTTTATCTCATATTCTTATCATTCCTAATTTTTTATCCAATGAACTACGGAAAAGACCCCAGAGCTTCGCTCGAAATGGCGAAACAATTTAAACGATTTGCGACCAAAGACCATGGCGTAAACAGTTTGTATTTTGACAAAATAACACAGGCCATGACGCCGACCAATATGACTCCTTACATTATTGAAGAACGTCAATTGAACATTTCTCAGTTGGACGTTTTTTCGCGTTTAATGATGGACCGCATTATCTTTTTGGGCACCGGCATTGACGACCAAATTGCCAATATCGTGCAAGCCCAGTTGTTGTTTTTAGAAAGTGTAGATGCCAGCAAAGACATTCAAATCTATTTGAATTCTCCAGGCGGAAGCGTGTATGCAGGCTTGGGTATTTATGATACGATGCAATACATCAAGCCCGATGTGGCCACGATTTGCACCGGAATGGCGGCTTCAATGGGAGCGGTTTTGTTATGTGCAGGCGCTGAAGGAAAACGTTCGGCCTTGCCGCATTCACGCGTGATGATTCACCAACCTTCGGGAGGCGCACAAGGGGTAGCCACCGACATGGAAATCAATTTGCGCGAAATGCTCAAACTGAAAGACGAGTTGTACCACATTATTTCGCAGCATTCGAAACAAACCTTTGAAAAAGTATTCAAAGATTCCGAACGTGATTATTGGATGATCGCCGACGAAGCTAAAGAGTATGGTATGATTGATGAAGTGTTGAGAAGATGATTTGTTTCAGGTTTCAAGTTTCATGTTTCATGTTGAAACGAAATTGACGTAAAAAAACAAAATCTTTGCTTAAATATAAATATGTTTTAAGATTTTAAGTTTTCAGTTGATTACTGTTTTGTTTGGTTTATAATGGATCCTTCAAAGTAGAATTAACCTGAAACCTGAAACTTGAAACAAACAAAACACCAATGGCAAAACCAAGTTTAGAATGTTCCTTCTGCGGACGTAAAAAAGCAGAAACCACCGTGTTAATTGCTGGCATTGACGCGCACATTTGCGACAAATGCATTGAGCAAGCCCACGGCATTATTGTAGAAGAATTAAAATCATCCGCCAATTCGGGTAAATCGGCAGATTTGGTGTTGCAAAAACCCAAAGTTATCCGCGCGTTTTTGGACCAATATGTGATTGGCCAAGACCAAACCAAAAAAGTGATGGCAGTTGCGGTGTACAACCACTACAAACGCTTGATGCAGCAAGAATTGAACGACGAGGTGGAGATTGAAAAAAGTAACATTTTGATGGTTGGTCAAACGGGTACCGGGAAAACCTTAGTAGCCAAAACGATTGCCAAAATGCTCGATGTGCCCTTGGCCATTGTGGATGCAACTGTATTGACCGAAGCGGGTTATGTAGGAGAAGATGTCGAAAGCATTTTAACCCGTTTGTTGCAAGCCGCCGATTATGATGTGGCCAAAGCCGAACGCGGCATCGTATTTATTGATGAGGTGGATAAAATTGCCCGCAAAAGCGATAACCCTTCCATCACGCGTGATGTTTCGGGAGAAGGCGTGCAACAAGCCTTGTTGAAATTACTCGAAGGCACCGTAGTGAATGTTCCACCCAAAGGTGGACGCAAACACCCCGATCAGAAATTTGTAGAAGTGAATACCAAAGATATTTTGTTTATCGCCGGTGGTGCCTTTGATGGTATTGAGCGCATCATTTCCAAACGACTCAATCGCCAGGCGGTAGGGTATAGCACTTCCAAAAACGCCGACAACATTGACAAAGACAATTTGTTGCAATATTTAATTCCCAAAGACGTCAAAGATTTTGGATTGATTCCCGAAATCATCGGCCGTTTGCCGGTGCTCACACACATGGATCCCCTCGATCGAGATACCTTACGGGCCATTCTTACCGAGCCCAAAAATGCCCTAATCAAACAATACCAAAAATTGTTTGCCATGGATGAGGTAGAATTTACCATCTCGGATGAGGCCTTAGATTTTATCGTTGATCAAGCCTTAGCCTACAAATTGGGCGCTCGCGGATTGCGTTCGTTGTGCGAAGCCATCTTAACCGATGCCATGTACGATTTGCCGAGCTCAGACGATAAAGTATTGCACATTGATCAAGAGTATGCCCAACAAGCGTTGCATAAAAATTTATTGAAACGATTAGAGATAGCCTCTTAAACCCAACATCCCAATGCAAATTGGGATTTTTTTATGCCCTTTTTTTATAGTTCACCAGCACCACGCCACTCACAATTACAGCGGTTGCCAATATAATTCGCGGGGTAATGGTTTCGTCCAAAATGAGCCAGCCCAAAAACAAGGCAATCACCACATTTACATAGGCCAAAACGGTGACGCGCGTAGAGGACCATTGCGTCATGAGGTAACTATAAGCCACATAGCCCACCACTGATCCGAAAAGCGCCAAGTACACAATCGCCAACATACTGCGGTTGCTCCATTGACTAGAGTCAATAGGGCCTTGCATACCCAGATGCAGTCCACATAAAATTAGACCTGCTAGTAGCATTTGCATACTCACATTCATGAGCATGCCCAGCGGATTTACTTTGGCTCGCTTGGTAACCAAAGTTCCGGCAGACCAGGCAATAATGGCCAATAAAAGTGCGCCTACTCCCTCGCGGTATTCGGGTTTCATGAAATCGGACATGTTGTTTTCGTAGAGCAAATACATGCCAAACAATCCCAAAAATATTCCGGCTACGGTTTCGAATGAGATCTTTTCAAAGCCCAAGGCCAAATTGAACAGCAACACCACCAAAGGCGATAAGGTAGAAAGTAAAGAAGCCATGCCGCTACTGATGTATTTTTCGGAATAGGTGGTGAGTCCGTTGCCAATTACAATCATCAATAAAGCCAAGACCAATGCTCGTGCAACATGATGCAACTGGATCCGTTCTGTTTTTTTGGTTGCAATCAAAAACAACAGTATCAAACTGCCCGACAACAAGTTGCGTATGCCCGAAACCAAAAAAGGAGGAATGGTTTCTACGCCAATGCGGATGCCCAAAAATGTTGTGCCCCAAAAAAAGCCCACACAGAAAATAGAAAGGTATAGTTTGGTTTTCAATTGATTTGATTTAGCTGTGAGTAGATGGGATTGGTTTTGTGACTTCGGTTTTGTGCAAAATCACGCAGCGTTTGCCATAACAGTTCATCCGCCTGGGTCCGCAGGAACTGCAGAATATTAGCAGTAGGATAAATGCGATTAGTTTTTTCATTTGTAGTTTAGGCTTGTAGAGCGAGTAATTCTTCCAAGTAATCACGTTGGTTGGACAAGCGCGGAATTTTGTGTTGACCACCCAATTTGTTGTTTGTTTTAAGCCAGTCGTAAAATAAATTGGTACGCGCTACATTTATTTTTAGCCGATTGAGCGTCATGTTATTGTAGCGCTTGGCCTCGTAATCGGAGTTGATGCTTTGCACATGTAAGTCGAGCGCGTGTTCAAATTCGGCAATTGAGACGGGTGCTTTTTCAAATTCGATCATCCATTCGTGGGCGCCTTTTTCTTTGCCTTTCATAAATACAGGCGCAACGGTGTAATCTTTTACCGAACAGTGTAATTGTTCGCAGGCGATACTCAGGGCTTTGTCGGTGTTTTCTACCATCAATTCTTCGCCAAATACATTGATGTGGTGCTTGGTGCGTCCGGTTACGCGAATGCGGTAGGGATTGAGCGAGGTGAATCGCACCGTATCGCCCACCAAATAACGCCACAAGCCCGAGTTGGTGGTAATCACAATGGCGTAGTTTTTTTCGAGCACTACATCGGCCAAACGAACTACCTGTTGCTGTGGCGTGCCATAACTGTCCATCGGAATAAATTCATAAAAAATGCCGTAATCGAGCATCAGCAATAAATCGTGGGAGAAGTTTTGGTCTTGTATGGCAAAAAATCCTTCGGAGGCATTGTAGATTTCGTAGTATTTGAAATCAGTTTTGGGAACCAATTGCTGGTATTGCGCACGATACGGATCAAAACTTACCCCGCCGTGAAAATACACTTCCAAGTTGGGCCAAATGTCGAGTAAATTACCCGTTTGGGATTCTTCTAGTATTCGGTTCAAGAGCACCAACATCCAAGAGGGAACGCCGGCAAAACTGGTTACATTTTCGTTTCGCGCTTCTTTAATTATAGCCGGAATTTTGGTTTCCCATTCACTCATCAACGAAGTTTTGCTGCTGGGCGTGCTGCTAAATTCGGCCCAAATGGGCATGTTTTCAATTAGTATGGCCGAGAGATCGCCAAAATAAGTGTTGTTGTTTTCGTAGATCTGCGAACTGCCCCCAAGGCGCAAACTTTTGCCCAAGAACATTTCCGAATTTTCGTTGTTGTTCAAGTACAAACAAAGCAAATCTTTGCTGCCTTTGTAATGGCAATCTTCTAGTGCTTCTTTGCTTACCGGGATAAACTTGCTTTTGGCATTGGTCGTGCCGCTCGATTTGGCAAACCATTTGATGGGCGTGGGCCAAAATACATTTTGGGCGCCGTTACGTGTTTGTTGGATCAGGGGTTCTAGTTCTTCGTAGGTTGAAACAGGCACCCGCTCGCTAAAGGTGGCGTAGGATTTAATCGATTCAAAGCCATATTGCAGGCCTACTTGCGTGTTTTCGGCACTGCGAATGAGTTTCATGACCAGCTCTTCCTGCACTTCGTTTGGGTATTTTAAAAACAACTCCATTTGGTGAATGCGTTGTTTTAAAACCCAGGTCGCAATCGAATTTAGGATAGGAAACGGCATGTTTCTAGGTTAGAGGTTATGAAAATTGCAAGACGAATGATAACTTTACCAAAAATAGCAATTTTTGTTTAAAACCCTAACCCAAACCACACCGCATATGACATTCGAAGGCGTACTCACCAAAATGCAAACCGAACTGGGCAGTCCCATCAATTATTATATGGTGTTTGATTCGGGATTTATGCATGTAAACCAATTGCTAAACAAAGAAATTACCCTGACTTTAACCGGGTATCAATGCTTGAATTGCAAATCGCCCAAAAAAATATTTCGACAAGGTTTTTGTTACGATTGCTTTAGCTCAAGTCCGGCTGTGGGCGATTGGATTATGAAGCCCGAACTCAGCACCGCCCATTTGGGTATAGCCGACCGCGATTTGGACTACGAATCCCGCGTGCAACTGCAGCCGCATTTGGTGTATTTTGCCGTATCGAGCGAAATCAAAGTTGGGGTAACCCGCGGCACGCAAATGCCTACCCGTTGGATCGATCAAGGCGCCGAAATGGCCTTGCCGATAGTAGAAGTGCCCAACCGCTATTTGGCTGGAATCACCGAGGTAGCGCTCAAAAATCACTATGCCGATAAAACCAATTGGCGCAAAATGCTCACCAACGAGGTCATTTCGGTCGATTTATTTGCCGAACGAAACAAAATAAAGGACTTGCTGCCAGCCGAGGTGCAACCCTATTTTGATACAACCATACCCGAATTATGTGCTTTAGACTACCCTGTTTTGCAATATCCCAAAAGCATCAACTCCTTGAGTTTAGAAAAAACCCCTATTTTTACGGGAGTGCTCATGGGCATCAAAGGACAATATTTGTTGTTTGCCGACGGCACGGTGTTTAATGTGCGCTCGGCCGAAGGACAAAAAGTAACACTCACCTTAAATTAAATCGCTATGAAAACCTATTCTATCTTATTTATTTGCTTGGTATTGGCCGCACTTCCTGCACAGGCCCAAAAAGTATTTTCGGTGGCTTATGCCAATCAAGCCGACGTGAAAGTATTTGTAACCGATTACGAAAACCAAGCCGATTTAAAAGTATTCATAGTTCCCTATTCCAATCAAGCCGGGAAAAACGACGGCAAGTGGTTCTTTACCGACTATGCCAACCAGGCCGATAAAACCGTCTTTTTTGTGCAATACGCCAACCAAGCCGACCTGAAAATTTACTTTGTAAAATACGCCAACCAAGCGGGCTGGAATAATAAGGGGAAGCAGCAGGTTATGTATTAGTATAGAGTCGTAAAGTCGAAAGTCGTAAAGTCATCTATACTAAGAACGGGTGTTGATTAAAGATTAACGATTGTTGAATTTTGAATTTCGATTTGCAAAAGTATACGAAGAACAAAGTAGTTTCTACTCCATACATTAACCGATAACTGACAACTGATAACCGACAACCGTCATTAAACAAAAAAGCCCCTAATTTTCATTAGAGGCTCTTTTTATTGAGCTAGTTACTGCAAAATAATTTTCTTGATGTTGACCACCTCGTTTTGTGCATTGAGAATTTTCACGAAGTACATTCCTTGTCCCGACCACGAATTGAGTGGCACCACATATTGTTGCGTGTTCATAGGCGCAGCAAACACTTGTTGTCCCAACGCATTGGTGATTTTGATGTTCCAGCCCACTACATTAGCCAAGTTGCCACAATCGATTGTGATTTGATCATTGGCAGGGTTGGGGAAAATATTTACCGTGCTGGTATAGGTTACCGGGTTGGTGCTCAATGG
>CAMBOW010000014.1 GCA_945869365.1 Flavobacterium psychrophilum
AAATTAAGTGGACAAATTTATGTTACAGGTAATGCTACCTTAACTATTGAAGCCGGAACGGTAATCTTGGGTGACCACACTGTTGTGGGTGCTTGTTTATTGATTGCCAAAGGATCTAAATTAATTGCAAACGGAACGGCTAGCCAACCGATTGTATTTACATCAAGCAATGCGCCTGGTGCTAGAAACAAAGGTGACTGGGGTGGCGTTATCCTTTTGGGTAAAGGCGCTTACAACGTGAACAACGGAGTTGCCAACGTAGAAGGTCTTGCTTCATCTGCAGACACACAATACGGTGGTGGTTTAACTCCTATTAATAATGACAACTCTGGTTCTTTGAAATACGTGCGTATTGAATTCCCTGGGTATGTTTACGCCTTGAATACAGAAATCAACGGATTGACCATGGGTGGTGTTGGTTCTGGAACTACAATTGACTATGTACAAGTATCACACTGTAATGATGATGCTTTTGAGTGGTTTGGTGGATCTGTAAACTGTAAACACTTGGTTTCTTTCAGAAACTTAGATGACGATTTTGATACCGATAACGGATACAACGGAAACGTACAATTTGGTTTAGCTGTAAGAGACCCACAAGTTTCTGATGCGCCTGCTGTTTCTACTTCTGAAGGTTTTGAATCAGACAACAATGCATCTAGTACTTCAGTTTCTCCTTATACTGCTGCAATTTTCTCTAACATGACTATGGTTGGACCAAACTTCCGTTTAGGTTTACCTAATGGTGGAACTTTGGCTTCTGGTTACAAAAGAGGAGCTCGTATCCGTAGAAATTCTCAGTTGAAAATTTACAACTCTGTATTTATGGACTTCAACGAAGGTGTACACGTAGACGGTGTAACTACTGAAACTAACGCCTTAAACGGAACTTTACAATTTAGAGACAACGTAATTGCTGGTACAATTACAACTTCTAAAGTGTTCCAAGTAAATTCATCAGGTAACAATGCTTCATTTAACGTTGCTACTTGGTATGCTGCAAGCAACAATACTACTGCAACTACAAACGCTGGATTGTTAGTAAATCCTTACAACAGTACTAGTGCTGCTATTTATACAGGTTTAGATTACAGACCAGCTGCAGGTTCTATCTTATTGAACTCAGCTAACTTTAGCGAAACTGCTCTTGGTGCTGCAACTGCTTTGGTTGCTCCAGAAGTTGCTTCACCTGTTAACTTATGTTACACACAAGTGGCAACTCCATTAACAGCTACTTTATTGGGTGGTACTTCATTAAAATGGTACACTGTAGCTACAGGCGGAACTGCTTCGACTACTGCGCCAACTCCTGCTACAACTGTGGTTGGAACAAAAACATATTATGTGTCTCAAGTTCGTAATGGAATTGAAAGTTTACGTACTGCTCTTGTAGTGAATGTAAATGCATTAGCTACTACACCAGGTGCGATCATCGGAACTACTGCTCAAGGTGTTTTAGTTGGTACTACAACTACTGCAACTTACCTTATTGCTAATGTAGCTGGTGCTGTATCGTATACCTGGACTGCTCCAGCTGGAGTGAACATTTTGTCTGGTCAAGGAACAACTTCAATTGTGGTAAACTTCTTGAACGTGGCTTCTGGAGCTGGTACAATTGGTAATTTATCTGTTCGTTCAGTAAATGCAGAAGGTTGTCCTAGTGCTGCAAAAACATTGGCTTTAACCAAAGCGTTGCCAACTGCACCAGTTCTTTTGTCTTTAACTAATGGTGTAACTACTACTGCTATTACTAACATCAGTGCTTATGTAGGAACTACTACAGCTTTAACCCTTACTGCTGGAAATGTAACTACAGCTACTGGATATGCTTGGAACTTGCCTGCTGGTGTAAACCAAGTTAGCGGTGGAAACTCAAGAATCATTCAAATTAATTTTGCTGGATTGCCAGCTGCTGAGATTACTGCTGTTGTAATTGGCGTAAGTTCAGTGAATGGTGTAGGTACTTCTACAACTGCTAAAACCTTGTCGTTAACTAGAGCGTTGCCAACAGCACCACTTGTGCTTTCTATGACTAACCCAGCTTCGGCTACCCCAACTACAGCTATCACAGCGGTGAGTCCATTTATTGGAACGTCAACTACATTAACCTTGACTTCAACTGTTGTAGCTACTGCTGCTAATTATGTATGGACATTGCCAGCTGGTGTAAACCAAGTAGGTGGTGGTGCTAATGATAGAATTATCCAAGTAAACTTTGCAGGTGTGCCTGCTGGAAACTCAGGTGTAGCTTTAAATATTAGCGTTGCAGCAGCCAACGGAATTGGAACTTCTGCTTTGAAAACTCTTGCGTTAACAAGAACAGTGCCTGGAGCTCCTACTACTTTGACTTTAACTAATCCTTCATCGGCTACTCCTACAACGGCTATTACTGCTGCAGGTTTATTAATTGGAACGTCAACTACATTAACCCTTACAGCTTCTGCTGTTACTACGGCGTCTTCTTACAACTGGACATTGCCAGCTGGTGTGAACCAAGTAGGTGGTGGTGCTAACGATCGTATCATCCAAGTAAACTTTGCTGATGTTCCTGCTGGAAATGCGGGTGTGGCCTTGCCAATCACTGTAAAAGGTGCAAATGGTGTAGGTGAATCAGTTGCTAAAACACTTGCTTTAACGCGTGTATTGCCTTCAACAGTTGTAACGGTTACAGGTCAAATTGGTGCAATTTGTGGTGAGAATACATACAACTACACGATGACTCCTGCAGTTAATACTTCTGCCTACCAAATCACTGCTCCGGTAGGAAGTATTGTTACTTCTGCCAGCAATACTTCTAATGCATCAAATGTTTTAGAAACAAGCGACTTGACTTTCTCTGTAGCTTTACCTGCTAACTTCTCAACATTGGCTGATAAAACGATTAAGATCTACAGCAAAAACGGTGTTGGATTAAGCGCTACTTATAAAGTACTAGTGTTAAATCCTGCTGCTCCAACAATTCCTGCCGTGAACGGTGGAACAACATTTTGTACTAGTACAAATGTTACGTTCTCTGTAGCTGACATAGTAGGTGCTTCTTCTTATGTATGGACTATGGCTAATGGTGCTGTAATTGTGAGTGGACAAGGAACCAACACAGTAGTTGTTTCTTTTGCTGCAGTAACTGTACCAAGCATTCTTTTACGTGTGAAAGCTATTTCTAACTGTGGTGTAGCAGGTGCTGACAAATACATTTCATTAACTAATGTACCTTGTGCTACAGGTGAAAACGATACTACTGCTAAAATCTCTAACGTGTCTGAAGTGTATCCAAACCCTGTGGTTGATGCCTTTACGCTAGAAATGCAGTCTTCTAAAGCGACGGCTGCTCAAATGCAGGTATATACTTTTGAAGGTAACTTGTTACTTAGCAAACAAATCAATTTAGCCGAAGGAGAAAACACTGTTTCTGAATCAGTATCTGAATTGAAAAGAGGATTATACATTGTAAAAATCACCAATGAAGCTACCAACGAAGTTGTAGTGAAAAAGATGATCAAACAATAATCGAACTTCTTAACCAAATTAAAGGCGCCTTAGGGCGCCTTTTTTTATGTTATTTAGTAACAGTTTTTTTACATATTGATAATATAGGTAGCCGCCTATGAAGGTAATTTTACAAGGAATTTTCAACCCTTAAGGAATATAAAATGAAAACACTTTTACAATGGATTTTTTTACTGGTAAGCCCTATTTTGCTTAGTCAAACAGGAGGCTTAAAAGGAACTGTTTTAGATGAATCAAACGGGAAACCCGTTCCGGGCATCAACGTAGTGGTTAAAAACACCAAGTATGCACTTTCTACCGACATGGATGGAAATTACATTTTTCGAACTATTCCTGCAGGAACCTACGAAGTTGAATTTTCCTCGATGGGATATGCTTCCAAATTAGTTTCGGAAGTAATTATTAAAGAAAAAGAAATTACAGAACTTAGCCCTGCATTGGGCGAGCAAAAAAACATGCTGAACGAGGTAGTGATTACCCGTACCAAAGCCAAAACCGAATCGGTAAAATCTTTATTGATTGCGCAAAAAAACAGCATCAGTGTATCCGATGGTATTTCTGCCGAAACAATCAAAAGAACACCAGATAAAAGCACCTCTGACGTGATCAAACGTATTTCGGGGGCCAGTATCCAAGACAATAAATTTGTGATCATCCGCGGATTGAATGACCGCTACAACACTGCTTTCATTAACGGTTCTCCTCTTCCTAGCTCGGAGCCAGACAGAAAAGCATTCTCCTTTGACATTTTCCCGTCTAATATGATCGATAATTTGATCATCAGCAAAACTGCAACCCCAGATTTACCGGGTGAATTTGCGGGAGGTGTAGTGCAAATTACCACCAAAAGCGTGCCGGACAAAAACTTCCAATCGTTTAGTATTGGAACCGGGTACAACACCGTGACTACCGGACAAAAACAAGTGTCCTATGTGGGCGGAAAACTAGACGATTTAGGCATGGACGATGGATCTAGAGATTTGTTCCCAATTCCATCAAACTTAGCGGCCAACAACCCGAACGATCCAAACAACGTAGCTTTTGCGCAAGCCTATGCATCGGCCACTCAAGGAGATTGGAGTTTGTTTGACAAAACCTTTACTCCTAATATGAGCTTGCAATACACCTTGGGAAGACAATTTTCTATTGGTGAAAAATCATTGGGTGCTTTGGTTTCTTTAACCTACAACAAAACCAACTTGTTTCAAGAAACCATTCGTAGAAATTACAGCGAATCGGGAGTAGTGGGAGAACCTAACATCAAAACCGAAGATTTCTTAGACAAAAATTACAGCGAACAAGTTTTGGCTGGAGCATTAGCTAATTTCTCTTTCAAAATAAACAACAACAACTCAATCAGCCTCAAGAACATTTACAGTGTCAACTCAGAAGACAAAGTGATTATTCGTACTGGTCAATCCGGATTAGATCAGGAACCACCGTTCTTTGATTTTATCAATAATGCGCGTTGGTTTACCAGCAATAAAATCATGTCCAGCCAATTAAACGGCGATCATTATTTTTCCAAAAGCAAAATAAAAATCAACTGGAACGGATCGATTAGTTCGGTTTCTCGTTCTATTCCTAATTTACGTAGAAACTCGTATTTGTCTTACGGAACGCCTGATTACGTAGCACAAGTTACACAGGCAGTTAACTTTCAATCTGGGGGAAACATCTTTTACTCAGAAAACGACGAGCAAATTACCTTTGCTAAAGTTGACCTTTCTAAAAAATTCACCTTTACCGATAACGTAAGCGCCGAAATTAAATCAGGAGTTTCGATGCAAAACAGAAACAGAACCTTTGATGCTAAATTCTTGGGTTATGTTACAATGAATAACTTTGATTCACAATTGTTGCTTTTGCCAGACAGCGATATCTTTAACGCAGAAAACATGGGCGCTTTAGGCAACGGCTCAAATGGATTTAGTATGCTTGACATAACCAAACCAAAAGATCATTACGAGGCTTCTTCCAAATTGAATGCGGGCTATGTAATGGTGGACAATATCTTCAATAAATGGCGTTTAGTATGGGGAGTTCGTGTAGAAAACTATACACAAACCCTAACCAGTGAAGATGATGCTGGACCGATAAACCTAAACAATACGCAGCAAGATGTATTGCCTTCGTTAAACGTGATTTACGCGATAAACGCCAAGAAAAACTTCCGTATCAGTTACTCTAAAACATTAAACCGTCCGGAGTTTAGAGAATTGGCACCGTTTAAATTCTACGATTTCCAAACGCAATTTAATACCCAAGGAAACATAGACCTTAAAATTGCAACTATAAAAAACTTTGACCTTCGTTATGAAGTATATCCGGGCAAAGGACAATTGTTCTCGTTTAGTGTATTTACCAAGGAATTTGAAAACCCAATCGAGATTAAAGCCTCTCCAAACCCAAGAGAAGTATACTATTGGAATGCCCCTTCGGCTAAAAACTCTGGATTTGAAATTGAGTTCAGAACCTTGCTTAGCAGCCTAATGGGCAAAGAAGCCGGTTCGTCGCTAGACAACTTTACCTTGTTTTCTAACTTAGCTTTAATTTATTCTGAGGTAAAAGTAGGAACTGAGCCAGGATTAGCAGAATCAGAAAAATACCGCCCCATGCAAGGACAATCGCCTTATGTGTTGAATGCCGGTTTACAATACATGAACAACGGTTGGAGCGCTTCTACTTCGTTGAACCGAGTGGGGAATCGTATTGCGATTGTGGGTGTGCCTTCAGGCCCTTCTGGAGCAGGCGAGCCTACGCTTTGGGAAAAATCAAGAACCTTAATCGATTTGCAAATTGCTAAAAGCTTTATGGATAATAAATTTGAAGTAAAACTAAACGTGCAAAACTTGTTGGCTCAAGATCAAATTTTCTACCGCAACAACGATACACGCACGCGCAACAGTCAAAACTACGACACCATCTTAGACTCCGATTTCGAGAAGTTATTGTTTAACGCAAACAACTCCTACAACGCAGCAAAAGATGATTTAGTTTGGTCTACCAAATACGGAAGAACATTCTCCTTGTCAGCTTCCTATAACTTCTAGGCTTAGTTTACACATATCAAAAAGGTGCTGTAAATACAGCACCTTTTTTTATACAAGAAAGGGTAAGATTTGCATCTTACCCTTTTATTATTTTCAAGAATTCCTACTTTATAACTCGTTGAGCATCTTCGAAATTTCGTCCAATTTGGGCGTTAGGATAATCTCGATACGACGGTTTTTAGCTTTGTTATCAGGGCTATCGTTGGCCACTAATGGCGCATATTCACTTCGGCCAGCAGCGGTGAGATTCAGGCGATTAATTCCTTTGTTCTCAGACAAGATAGACACAATAGCGGTAGCTCTTTTGGTTGATAAATCCCAGTTGTCGGTAATGGCTCCCGATCCGGCATAGGCATCATTATCGGTATGCCCCTCAATTAAAACTGAAATATCAGGGTTTGCAGCCAATACTTTACCCACTTCTACTACTGCATTTTTCCCTTCGGCGCCCACTGCCCAACTTCCTGAGCCAAATAGCAATTTGTTTTCCATAGAAACATACACTTTGCCGTTTTTCTCTTGTACAGTAAGCCCTTTTCCTTCAAATCCGCGCAAAGCTTTGGACAAGGTTTCTTTTAATTTTTTCATGGCCGCATCTTTTGCAGCCATCATGCCTTCTAATTCGGCCAAGCGTTTGGAGCTTTCTTGCAGATCATTTTTTAGTTTATCCAAACGCTCTTGCTCTGCAGCCAAGGCTTTTCCTTTGGCTTCCAACTGGGCCAACAATTCACGGTTTTTGGCCATGTTACTTTGTAGGGCTTCGTCGCTGTTTTTTTCTAAAGCAGCATACGAAGCTTGTAGGGTTTTTAAACTTTTATCGGTGGCGGTAAAATCAGCCAAGTACTTATCGCGCTCGCCTTTTACTTTGTCGTGTTCCGTTTTTAAAGCAGCCAAATCTAAATCCAATTGGTTTTTGGATTTGGTACATGTCTCGTTATCGTCTTGCAACTGTCGGTTTTCTTTCTTTAAGTCGGCAAACTTATTTTCTAAATCGGTGTACAATTTTTTGGACACACAAGAACTGGTTACCGCTAATACTAAGAGGGCTAAGGAGATTTTACATTTCATATATTACAATTTATGGTTTATTCAATTTCTACTGCCGTGGGACAATGGTCAGAATGTTTGGCTTCAGCTAAAATGAAGGCTCTTTTTATTCGGTCTTTTAACGGCTCACTCACCAGGCAATAATCAATACGCCAGCCTTTGTTGTTGGCCCGTGCTCCTGCCCGATAACTCCACCAGGTGTAGTTGTGTGGTTCTTTGTTTAGGGCCCTGAAACTGTCTACAAATCCATTTTTTAAAAACGCATCCAACCAGGCGCGTTCTTCGGGCAAGAAACCAGAAACAGTTTTGTTGCGCAGTGGATCATGAATGTCAATGGCTTCGTGGCAGATGTTGTAATCGCCACAGATAATCAGATTGGGAATTTCTTGTTTAAGGGTGTCAATGTACTGCTGAAAATCATCCATGTACATAAATTTATGCCCCAAACGGTCGCTGTTGGTGCCCGAAGGCAGATACAAACTCATCACCGAAATGTCGTCAAAATCTACCCGCAAATTTCTTCCTTCAAAATCCATGTGGGCAATTCCAGTTCCAAACACTACGTTGTTGGGTTTTACTTTTGATAAAATGGCTACCCCGCTGTAGCCCTTTTTTTCAGCTGGAAACCAATAATGATACGGATAACCCGCCAGTTCAATGTCTATAGTTGGGATTTGATCGGGAGTGGCTTTTATTTCTTGTAAGCAGATTACATCGGGGTTGGCTTGTTGCAACCAGTCCAAAAATCCTTTCGAAATAGCAGCGCGTATACCGTTAACGTTGTAAGAAATAATCTTCATCCCGTAAATAAAATTTAAGCCTTTCAAAAGTAGTAAAAAAGAAGTGGGCTGATCTAGAAAAAAAAATAAAATTGGAGTTTTTTGTTATCTTTGTTTCACTTCAAAAATTAAAAATTAATGGGTTTAGTTACCGCAAAAGAAGTTGCCAAAGCAATAAACACCGACAAATATGGCGTATTAGGCACCTTTTCCGGTTGGCTGCTTACCAAGGTATTAAAGATCTCGACCTTAAACAAAATATACGACCGCAACAAACACCTAAAAGATCTAGAGTTTTTGAATTCGGTCTTGGATGAGTTCCAAATTAAATTTGAAATTCCAGAAGCTGACTTAAAACGTCTTCCAAAAGACGGAGCCTACATTACCATTTCCAATCATCCATTGGGTGGAATCGACGGAATTCTATTGTTAAAATTAATGCTGGAGCACGAGCCTAATTTTAAGATTATTGCCAACTTTTTATTGCACCGCATTGATCCACTCAAAAAGTACATCATGCCGGTAAATCCCTTCGAAAATCATAAAGGAGCAAAGTCAAGCGTGATTGGCATCAAAGAAACATTGCGACATTTGAGTGATGGCAAGCCTTTGGGCATGTTTCCTGCAGGAGAAGTTTCTACCTACAAGGCCGGCAAATTAGTGGTAGACAAACACTGGGAAGAAGGTGCGATCAAGGTGATTCGCAAAGCACAAGTGCCGGTAATTCCCATTTATTTTCACGCCAAAAATAGCTGGATGTTCTATTTGCTTTCCAAAATTAGTGGAACCTTGCGCACCGCAAAATTGCCCTCGGAATTACTCACCCAAAAGGACCGAATAATTAAAGTGCGCATCGGAAAACCCATTTCGGTTACCGAACAAAACGAACACACTACAATAGAGGATTATTCTGAATTTTTGCGAAAGAAAACCTATATGTTGGCCAATTCATTTGAAAAAGAAACAAGTTTTTTATCGGCCTCCAATTTAAACCAATTCAAAACGCCAAAAAGTCCTAAAACGATTACTACTCCGGCGAATAATGAAAAAATGATTCTGGAGGTTGAGGCATTGCGCAAAGAAGACAACAGTCGCCTCACCCACAGTAAAAACTACGAAGTGTTTTTTACAACCGCCAAGAGTATTCCAAACATCATGCATGAAATTGGCCGTTTACGGGAAATTACCTTCCGGGAAATTGGCGAAGGCACCAACGAATCGACCGATTTAGACAAATTTGACAACTACTACCACCACATGTTTTTGTGGGATGATGAAGCCCAAAGAATTGCCGGCGCCTACCGCATGGGATTGGGAGCCGAAATATTTAGAAAGCACGGAATTAAAGGTTTTTATTTGCAAGAATTATTTCGATTTGAGCCAGAATTGTATGATATGATGAGCAAATCAATCGAAATGGGACGGGCATTTATTATCAAAGAATACCAACAAAAGCCCATGCCACTTTTCTTGCTTTGGAAAGGAATTGTCCACCTCACCTTGCGTTTTCCAGAACATAAATTTTTAATTGGCGGGGTGAGCATCAGCAACCAGTTTACTGATTTTTCGAAATCCCTCATGATTGAATTCATGAAGTCTCACTATTATGATCCCTATATCGCGCAGTATATTCTCGCGAAAAAGGATTTTAAAATAAAACTAAAAGACGCAGATAAAGATTTTATTTTTGACGAAACCGAAGCCGATTTAAATAAGTTTGATAAAATCATTGACGAAATCGAACCGGGCGCGCTGAGGATGCCGGTGTTACTTAAAAAATACATTAAACAGAACGCAAAAGTAGTAGCCTTTAATGTAGATCCTTTGTTTAATAACGCGATTGATGGATTAATGTACATTCGCATCGCCGACTTACCCGAAAGCACTGTAAAACCAGTTATGGAAGAATTTCAAGCTGAATTAG
This sequence comes from Flavobacterium psychrophilum, assembly GCA_945869365.1. Lineage (GTDB taxonomy): Bacteria > Bacteroidota > Bacteroidia > Flavobacteriales > Flavobacteriaceae > Flavobacterium > Flavobacterium psychrophilum_J. The sequence continues at coordinate 10,311 of CAMBOW010000014.1, forward strand.
AACGCAAATTGGCCGAGAAAGGAGAGCTATAGCAACGTACTACAATTTCATTTCAGGAATAACTCCCTCTATTATCAAATCGGCTTCAGTAGCGGCTATAATTGCTTCTACGGTCACGCCAGGTGCGCGCTCAAGGAGCTTAAATCCGTCGGGCGTTACTTCCAACACGGCCAATTCGGTCACTACTTTTTTTACGCAACCTACTCCGGTAAGCGGTAAACTGCATTGTTTAAGAATTTTAGATTCGCCCGCTTTGTTCACGTGCATCATGGCAACAATTATATTTTCTGCCGAGGCCACTAAATCCATGGCGCCTCCCATGCCTTTCACCATTTTACCCGGTATTTTCCAATTGGCAATGTCACCATTTTCAGACACTTCCATGGCCCCCAAAATGGTCAAATCGACATGTTGTCCGCGAATCATGCCAAAACTGGTAGCCGAATCAAAAAAAGAAGCGCCCGGCATGGTGGTAATGGTTTGTTTTCCGGCATTAATCACATCGGCATCTTCTTCGCCCTCAAACGGAAAAGGACCCATGCCCAACACACCGTTTTCGCTTTGAAACTCTACCTCAATATCGGTGCGCACATAATTGGCAACCAAGGTGGGAATACCAATGCCTAGATTTACATAATAGCCGTCTTGAACTTCTTGGGCGATGCGTTTTGCAATTTCTTCTTTACCAAGCATGGTGATGTCTTTTGGAAATTTGAAAATTATTGAGGGTAGTTTCGTTGTCTAGTCGTGCGTTGTTCGATGCGTTTTTCGAAGGTTTTTCCTTGAAAAATGCGCTGCACCAATATGCCTGGAATATGGATCTGATTGGGGTCTAATTCGCCCGCTTCAACCAACTCTTCTACTTCGGCTACTGTAATTTTGGCTGCGCCACACATGCTCGGATTAAAATTTCGGGCGGTACCTTTAAAAATTAAATTCCCTGCGGTATCGCCTTTCCATGCTTTTACGATGGCAAAATCAGCCTTGAACGCGTGTTCCATTACGTGCATTTTTCCGTTAAATTCGCGTGTTTCTTTGCCTTCGGCCACTTCGGTCCCGTAACCCGCTGGGGTAAAAAAGGCAGGAATGCCCGCTTGGGCTGCGCGGCAGCGTTCGGCCAAAGTACCTTGAGGGATTAGTTCTACTTCGAGTTCTCCCGACAACATTTGTCGCTCAAATTCGGTGTTTTCGCCCACATACGACGAAATCATTTTTTTGATTTGTTTGTGCTGCAACAACAAGCCTAAGCCAAAATCATCCACTCCGGCATTGTTGGACACGCAAGTAAGGGTGTTCACTTGTTTGGCCACCAATTCTGCAATGCTGTTTTCTGGAATGCCACATAAGCCAAATCCGCCTAGGAGTAAGGTCATACCGCTTTCAACGCCTTGCAGCGCTTCTTGAACTGTGGCTACTTTTTTATTAATCATATGAAAACCGTATTATAATCCTATTTCTTGGGTATCTTGCTCGGCGGCAACGGTATCTTGCACAGGTGGTGCCCAACAATCTACTTTTATTGACAAATTAGCCGGACGTTCAAAATCAGTTTTGGATACCGTTAAGGTTTCGTCGGCATAACATTTTTTCATAAATATTGCCCAAATAGGTAGGGCAGCGGTGGCGCCTTGTCCGTAGGTAATTCCTTTAAATCGGGCCGATCGGTCTTCGCATCCCACCCAAACTCCGGCAGCCAAATTGGGAACCATTCCCATAAACCAACCATCCGATTGATTTTGTGTGGTTCCTGTTTTTCCGGCAATCGGATTCGTAAATACATACGGATATCCGGTTACGCGGTTGTATCCATGGCCTCCACCTTGGGTACGCAAACGGGCTCCCGATCCGCCTTCGGTCACGCCTTCCAATAATTTGATTACCGCAAAGGCAATGTCTTTGTTGAGCACGTCATGCGATTCGGTGCTGGGTTCGTAGATGACCACACCGTTTTTGTCTTCTATGCGGGTAATGAATTGGGGTTTAATGTACACCCCTTCGTTGGCAAAAGTGCTGTAGGCGGCCACCATATCTTGCACCGTGATTTCTACTGCGCCAAGCGCAATGGCTGGTTGTGCAGGTATGTCTGATTTTACGCCCAATTTGTGGGTTAATTCTACGACCGCTTCTGGCCCAACTTTGTCAATTAATTTGGCCGATACGGTATTTATCGACATGGCCAAGGCTTTTTTAAGGGTAACCATGCCGCGGTATTCATTATCCGAATTGTGCGGTTCCCAATCTTCGGTTACATTGTGACGGCCTTTGTGAATCATAAACGGACTGTCTATGATCGAATCGCAAGGCGACATGTTTAGTTGCTCTATGGCTGTGGCATATACAAAAGGCTTAAAGGTAGAGCCTACTTGTCGGGCGCCTTGACCCACGTGGTCGTACTGAAAATATTTGTAATTAATTCCGCCCACCCATGCTTTAATGTGTCCGGTATTGGGTTCCATGGCCATCATGCCCGTTTGCAAAAAGCTTTTGTAATAGCGAATAGAATCCAGGGGAGTCATAACCGTATCGCGTTCGCCTTTCCACGTAAACACTTTCATTTTGGTTTTTTTAGAAAACGAACGAATGATGTCTTCTTCTGATTTATCCAAAGCACTCATTTCCCGCCAACGCTCTGAACCGCGCATGGCTTTGTCCAGTAATTTTTTGGTTTCGGCCTCCGAAATATTGACAAATGGGGCGTTTTTATTTTCCTTTTGTTGGGTAGCCAACTCCGCTTGTAGGTTGGGCAAGTGTTGCTGCACCGCTTCTTCGGCATAGGTTTGCATGCGCGAATCAATCGTGGTGTATATCTTGAGGCCATCCTTGTACATGTCGTATTCGGTACCGTCTGATTTTTTGTTTTCTTTCACCCAACTTTTCATAAAATCGCGCAGGTATTCGCGAAAATAGGTCCCAATCCCGTCGGTGTGGCTTTCGGGTTGAAAATGCAATACGATGGAATCTTTTTCTAGGGCTTCTTTTTGGTTTTCGGGTAAGAAATTATTTTTCACCATCTGACCCAACACCACATTGCGGCGGGCTGTTACTTTTTCGATGCGGCGAATGGGGTTAAACAAGGAGGGGTTTTTAAGCATCCCCACCAACATGGCACTTTCGGTAATGGTTAAATCGCGGGGTTCTTTGCCAAAATATACCTTGGCTGCCGATCGAATTCCCACGGCGGTGTTCACAAAATCGGCCTTATTAAAATACATGGCAATGATTTCGTTTTTGGTGTATTGGCGCTCCAATCGAATGGCGATAATCCACTCTTTGGCTTTTTGAATAATCCGCAGCGGTAAAAATCGAGAGCCTTCGCCGTGAAACAACAACTTGGCCAATTGTTGGGTGAGCGTACTGGCTCCTCCGCTGGTTCCCACACTCAATACGGCCCGCAATGTACCGCGTCCGTCAATCCCTGAATGCTCAAAAAAACGCTCGTCTTCGGTAGCAATTAAGGCATTCACTAGGTGTTTGGGTAAATCGGCATATTTAATGGGCGTTCGGTTTTCGTTATAAAATTTCCCGATTGTAGCTCCATCGGCTGCAATGATTTCGGTAGCCAAATTGGAATCAGGATTCTCTAAATCTTCAAACGAAGGCATGGATCCAAAAAGGCCCCAAGAGGCAAACAGAAAAAACAAGCTCAACCCACCCAAAAAATAAAAAAATACTTTCCAGAAGCGTTTTTTGAAATACGCCAAATCGTGTTGTTGGTTTAAATTAAATGAGAACGCCATAATTTACTCTGTTTTTTCAATTCTAAATCCCACATCGGTAATTCCGGGAAGTTCGGTAACGCCGGGAATTTTTCCGGTTTGTCGCACCGCTTGTTGAACGCGCGCCTGATAAACTCCTTTCTGTGCTTTGAACTGTGTTTTGTAGGTCAATTTGCTTTCCTTCACGTCGGTAAAGCCGTCGCCCAACAAGCTGCCATCAGGGTTGGCCATGGCATACTCTAAGGTGTCAACCAAGGTAACTTTGTTGGGTTGATCTAAACTCACAATCAAAAAAATATTATTGAACGGATAGTCGTTGTTGTCGCGAAGCGTGAGGTACATATTGTACTTTTTGGTTGCTTCTAAGGCGGGCAAATCAAAGCGCACCAAACTATCTTGATGCCACGCGTTGCCCACGTCTTTGTATTCATCAAACACCCGGTTTTTATCGCAGGAAACCAACAGCAAGGTAGCTGCAACAATCGCTATGCTATTGCTTATTCTCATTGCGGTTATTGGGCGTTATTTTCGGTTGACCGGTTCGCGGTGGTTGATTTCTGTTGGCTAGTCTATTGTTGTTGTTTGAATTTGCTGGTGTATTTTCTCCGTTGGGTTTGCGGTTTTTATTGTTTTTTTTCTTTCTTTTTGGCTGGTCAAAACGGGTGAGACTTTCTTGACCCATCGCGTTATTAAAGTCTTTTTCTGGCTCTGTTGTAACCTCTAGTGCGTAATCTTCGAGGGAAGAAACTTTGTTTTTCAATTTGTTTTCAGCGAGAATTTCTTTAACCTGTTCAATTTTTAACACATGCCAATTGGCAAAATTATCGGTGTAGGCAAACCACATGAGGCCTTTAAAAATATCTTGTTTTTGGCATATTGCCATTCCTTTTTCGGTCTGTAATTTGGTGTCAAAATCAGGAAATCCTTGAAGTGCATCCAAGTAGGTGTCCAATTCGTAGTTCAAGCAGCACTTCAATTTGCCACATTGACCCGCTAATTTTTGCGGATTTAATGACAATTGTTGGTAACGGGCTGCCGAGGTGTTTACACTTCTAAAATCGGTGAGCCACGTAGAACAACACAGTTCGCGTCCGCAAGATCCAATGCCTCCCAAACGAGAAGCTTCCTGACGAAACCCTATTTGTTTCATCTCTATTCTCGTGCTAAAATCTTTGGCAAAATCTTTAATCAGCAAACGAAAATCAACTCGGTCATTGGCGGTATAATAAAAAGTCGCTTTCGAGCCGTCGCCTTGAAATTCAATATCCGAAATTTTCATTTCTAGTTTTTGTGCAATGGCCAATTCGCGCGCGCGCACTTTCATGGCTTCTTCTTTGTCGCGTGAGGCCGACCAAATATCGATGTCTTTTTGGGATGCTTTGCGGTATATTTTGGCTATTTCAGGACTGGTAACGGCTACTCCTTTTTTCTTCATTTGGATTTTCACCAATTCACCGGTGAGCGTAACAATCCCGATGTCGTGTCCGGGAGAGGCCTCGGTAGCTACTATATCGCCAATACTTAAACTCAATTTTTCGGTGTTGCGGTAAAATTCTTTTCGACCGTTTTTGAAACGCACTTCTACGCAATCAAATGGTGCTTCACCATTGGGAAGGCTCATGTTGGCCAACCAATCAAATACGGTCAATTTGTTGCAGCTATCGGTGCCGCAAGTCCCATTATTTTTACACCCTTTGGGTGCACCACCCGTTGAGGTTGAACAACTTGTACATGCCATAATCTATATCTGGTATCGCTACTGGAGCGAATTCTATGTGTAAAACGATTTGTTCGTAAAGATAGTATTTAAGTTTTAAAGTTTCAACAGCATATTTTGCTGCAAATACTGCGTTTCTTTTACCAAAACGATGTGCGCCTGACAGGCTTTAAGGTCAATTTTTAATTCAAATCTTGAGGTAGAATTTTATACACTTTATCCGATAAACGCAAACGAAAAGGTACTTCGAAAGTAAGCTTGTCACCTGGTTTGGCCACGGTATTTTCGAGGCCGTTTACCGTCATTTTTGTGAGTACTAGTTTTTCATTCCCCGTCGTTGGCCCTACTATAAGCAAAGTATCACCCGTATGAAGTTGCTCGTTTTCTAGCTCAAAAAGGCCCACTTGTGCTTTCACATAATAGTGACTTATTTTACCCAGAAGCAGTTTTTTCTCGCGCTGTTTTGGGTTTATTTTATGACGAATATCCGAGGATTCTTGTGCTTTTGCCAAACTTATGTACGACAAGACTCCCGAATGCTTGAAGGTTAATTTCTCGGACTTTCCTTTGCGAAACACCTTGTTCCCCACTTGTTTGCCGCTTCGCAGTTTTACTTGTTCGGCCAAAGGCAGGTGCGTGACGGATAAACATTCTGGGGAGCAGCAGTTTTCCATGGCGGCTTGGCAGTCGTCGCATTGAATAAACAACAAATGACAGCCGTCGTTCAAGCAATTGGTGTGGTTGTCGCATGGTTTTCCGCATTGGTGACATTGCGACACGATGTCGTCGGTGATGCGTTCGCCCAAACGGTGATCAAACACAAAATTCTTTCCGATGAATTTGCTTTCTAAGCCTTCTTCTTTAATTTGCTTGGCATAATTGATGATACCGCCCTCCAGTTGATACACGTGTTTGAATCCTTGGTGTTTGAAGTAGGCCGAAGCTTTTTCGCAGCGAATACCGCCTGTGCAATACATCACCAAGTTTTTGTCTTCTTTGTGCAACTTGAGTTGTTCGCGCAAAATGGGCAAACTCTCGCGAAAAGTCTCCACATCGGGTGTAATGGCGCCCTTAAAGTGACCTATTTCGCTTTCGTAGTGGTTTCTAAAATCGACCACGATAGTGTTGGGATCGGCTAGAATTTGGTTGAACTCGTTGGCTTTTAGGTGGATGCCAATGTTGGTTACATCAAAGGTATCGTCGTGTAAACCGTCGGCTACAATTTTGTCGCGCACTTTGATGGTGAGTTTCAAAAACGAATGGTCGTCGTGCTCCACCGCCACATTTAAACGGATGTTTTGCATGAAATCATAGGCTTCTAACGTTTCCCGGAATGCTTCCATGTGTTCGGCTGGCACGCTCATTTGTGCGTTGATGCCTTCATGAGCGACGTAAATTCTACCTAGGGCGTCGAGGGAATTCCAGGCAAGAAATAGAGCGTCTCTAAATTGTTTAGGATCTTGAATTTTGGCATACGCATAGAAAGACAACGTGAGTCGTTGTTTACCGGCTTGGTCAATGAGTTCGGCTCTTTCTTCTGCGCTTAAGGTGTTGTACAGTTGCATGCTATAAACAGTTTAAGTGAGAAAAATATAGCACAAAAATAGGGGTTTTATTTCAACACCAAACGGGCCTCAGCCGAATGTTAAGCAAAGGGATTTTGCTTGTTGCCTTAAAAAGTTGAATTGGGCAAAATTACCCCATAAAAAAACCACGCTATTGACGTGGTTTTTTTATGTTCAATTGAGACCTAGCAATATTCTGCGTAGGCATCTTGCAAGTTTTCGGCAATCAACTCAGCGGGACGACCCTCAATGTGGTGACGCTCTAGCATGTGCACCAATTCACCATTTTTGAACAAGGCCATGCAAGGCGATGAAGGGGGAAAAGGAAACATGTGCTGACGCGCTGCATCTACGGCCTCTTTGTCTACTCCAGCAAATACAGTTAGCAACTGATCGGGTTTATTGGCGCCGGCCAAACTCATTTTGGCGCCTGGACGCGCATTGCGAGCGGCGCAACCGCATACAGAGTTAATGACAACCAAGGTTGTTCCTTCGTTTTTTAAGGCCAAATCTACGTCGGCTGCGGAGTATAAATTTTGAAAGCCCGAATCGGTAAGCTCGGCTCTCATGGGATTCACCATTTCTGCTGGATACATACTATTTGTGTTTAGATTGAGGAAATTTATGTAAAATTCGAGACAAAGATACACAGAAATTGACCTATATTTTGTTGTGCTTTAGGAGAAATTTAGGAAATCTTGTTGGGTTTAGGCGCTGTATTTTTCCTTGATTTTGTCCACAATCACTTGGGCCAATTTGAGATGACTTTCGTGGGTCCAACCGGCGATGTGTGGCGAAAGCAATACGTTGGGCATGGCCAATAAGGCATGGAAAGCAGCAGGAATTTCGGTGTCATTATCCAGAAGCAAGGTCTCGAAGGAACTTTTTTCAAATTCCAACACATCAAGGCCTGCGCCCAAAATTTGGCCACTTTGTAATGCCTCCACCAAATCGGCAGTGACTACATTTTTACCGCGTGCGGTGTTGATGAGCCAAAACGGTTTGGCAAAAGCATCTATAAAATTCTTGTTTACCAGTTGATGCGTGAGCGTCGTTAAAGGCACATGCAAACTGAGCACATCGGCTTGTTGTTGCAGTTCTTGGAGGGAAACTTGTTGGGCATGGGCATCGCCTATATTTTTTTGGATATCGTAACACAGCACCTTGAGGTCAAAGCCCTGCAATTTTTTGGCAAATGATTTTCCCATGTTGCCATAGCCAATGAGTCCGATGGTTTTCCCTTCGAGTTCATGGCCACGGTTTCCTTCGCGTTGCCACACTCCTTTGCGTATTTGAGCATTGGCCTGATTTAAGTTGTTGAACAAGTTGAGTAGCATCCCCAAAGCGTGTTCGCCCACGGCATTGCTATTCCCTTCGGGAGCAGCAATGAGGGTAATGTTTTTTTCGTGCGCGTAGTCACAATCGATGCTTTCGAGTCCGGCGCCAACGCGGGCAATGAATTGCAACTGGGTAGCGCTGTCGATAAATGCTTGGTCTAAAGGGAAACGGCTGCGGATTACGATGCCATGGTACTCGGGCATGCGTGCCATGATTTTGGCTTTGGACGAGGTGAAATCGGCGGTATTGGAAAAACCCAAAGACTCGAGCGTGTCCCATAAATAGGGATGATTGCTGTCGAGGTGAAGAATGTGTATCGTGTTCAAATCCATGGCGTGTGTTTGTTTTTTGGGCGCATTAGCGATGGCAGTGGCATCCTTTTGTTTAGGCTAGCCGGATCAAAAGATACAACGGACAGCGCGACCTGAACAGGGAATGCCCAAGCTTAAAATCCCAAAATCAATTTGGCGATCGAAAAATAAATTAATATCCCGCAAATGTCGTTGCTGGTGGTGATAAAAGGTCCGGTGGCCAAAGCGGGATCGATGCCAAATTTGTCAAGCAACAACGGAATAAAGGTGCCTATCAACGAGGCGATGATGATTACAGAAACCAAGGCTATGGTTACAATAATGCCGATGATGATTTCGACATTGAGTAAAAAATGACTGCCTACAAAGAGGATGGCGGCCAAAATTACGCCATTGAGTAAACTCAAGGAAACTTCTTTGAGTAATCGATTGATAATGGATCCGCTCAGGGTGTCGTTGGCCAAACCTTGCACGATAATCGCCGAGGATTGTACCCCCACGTTTCCGGCCATCGCGGCAATAAGCGGCGTGAAGAAAAACAAGTTGCCGTGGTTGAGCATGGCGCCTTCAAAAAGGCCCAACACTTTTACGGTAATAAATCCGCCCAACAGCGCCAACACCAACCAAGGCAAACGGGCTTTGGTCAATTCGATGATGCTGTCATCGGCTTCTACGTCTTGGGAGATCCCCGCCGCCAACTGGTAATCTTTGTCGGCTTCATCCTTAATTACGTCTACGATATCATCAATGGTAATGCGGCCTACCAAGCGACCCAGTTCGTCGACTACAGGAATGGCCTCTAAATCATATTTTTGCATGATACGCGCCACTTCGACGTCGTCGGTATGTACTTTTACGTAATTTAGTTTACTAATGTATACTTGGCTAATGGGAGTTTTGGTCGAGGTAGTCAATAAATCTTTTAAGGACAAACGGCCTTTTAATCGATCTTCGTCGTCAACTACATAGATAGAATGTACACGGGAGATGTTTTCGGCCTGGATACGCATTTCTTTGACACAGGTGAGCACGTTCCAGTTTTCGTTGACTTTCACCAACTCTTTGTGCATGATTCCTCCTGCGGTATCTTCGTCGTAACGCAGCAATTCGACAATGTCTTTGGCGTGTTCTGCGTCTTGCAGCTCGGAGATTACCTCTTCTTTTCGGTCTCGAGAAAGTTCGGCGATGATATCCGCCGCATCATTGGTTTCTAATTCATCTAATTCTTCTGCAATCTCTTTGGGCGAAAGTCGATTCAAGATGTTTTCACGCAAATCATCTTCCAACTCCAAGAGTATTTCAGCCGTTTTCTCGGAATCTAATACCTTAAAAATATAGGTGGCTTCGTCAAAATCGAGTTCGTCAAGAATCTCGGCGATATCAGCATGGTGTAAATCATTCAACAACAATTCAAGCTGATTGTCATTCTTTTCCTGAATGAATTGCTCGAGTTGTTGAATAAGTTCTTTGCTGATTTTAAATTCCATCGGAAGCTATTTTTTGCGTTAGTCCAATAAATTGATCGACGTCCAGTTGCTCAGGACGGAGGTCAAAGATACTATCTTCTCGCAAATTATCAGATAAATTTAATGTTTTTAAACTGTTACGTAGTGTTTTACGGCGCTGCTGGAAGGCGGTTTTCACTACAGTAAAAAACAATTTTTCGGAACAGGGAAGGGTGTAATTATCTTTTCGAATTAGCCGAAGCACTCCCGATTTTACTTTAGGTGGCGGGATAAATACGTCTTCGTGCACAGTAAACAAATATTCGGCATGGTAAAAGGCTTGGACCAAAACCGATAAAATACCGTAGGCTTTACTTCCTTTTTTTTCGCAGATGCGTTGCGCCACTTCTTTTTGAAACATGCCCGAAAACTCGGGTACTTGCTGCCGGTTTTCCAACATGCGAAACACAATTTGAGTAGAAATGTTGTATGGGAAATTTCCAATAATGGCATAGGGCTTGTCTTGAAAAATGGCCGAAAAATCGTATTTCAAAAAATCTTGTGCAATAATTTTTCCGGCCAATTGCGGGTATTTTTCCTGCAAATACCCCACTGATTCGGTATCAATCTCGACTACATAGGTCGTAACGGGTTTGGGCAATAAATACTTGGTGAGCACGCCCATGCCGGGACCAATTTCTAAAACCGTATCGTAGCCATTTAGCGTTAAGGTGTCGGCGATAGCTTGCGCAATGGTTTCGTCTTTAAGAAAATGCTGTCCTAAATGCTTCTTGGCCTTTACCTTTTCCATGGGAATAACTGTGTTTGGGAAATTTAGTTGGGTTGAAAAAACTCGGCCACCAGGGCCAATTCGGTGCGAAAAGCCAGCATTTTATCACCAAAAAGTCGGGCGCCTTCTTCCCGCAAGCGGGGCGCGTCTTCTTGGTAATAGCGTTCGAGCATTTCCTTGTTTACGGCAGCGTATTGTATGGCATAGGTTTGTCCGCCCAGCTCCTCTTCGACCAACACTTTGACCATGCGTGCCGATAAAAATTTTCCGGTAGCCAAGACTTCCTTGATGTGTTTTTCTTGCATCCACTGCATCCACTGGTCGTGCACACTTTCGTGTATGTTGACGGTTACATTGTAGTAAATCATAGTCTTGTTTTTATTGCGTTTTATCGCCCCGCAACACACGAAATTTTTTGCGGGCATCGGTATAGTAAATGCTGTCTTCGTGATGCAGAATCACATACTCGTAGGCGGCCATCGCTTTTTGTTTGCAGGCAGCCAAATAGGTTGGATCGGCCGTGTTGGCCTCTACTAGGCTGCGGTAGATTTCGGCCAAAAAATAATTTGCTTCGTCATTATAGATACCCTCCTTAAACTGTGCAATAAGGGACTCGTAGTAGGGAATGGCCTCCGAGATTTTCCCCATTTTTTCCTGCAGTTTAGCCAATCGGTAGCTTGTTACTTCTTCTATTTCTTGGCCTTTGTAGGTTTTAGCCATGGCTTCATAGGCCAAGAACGCTTCTTGGTTTTTGTTTTGGAAATTCAAAAAATCAGCCTTGGCCAAACTTTTCAAGGCGATTTGGGTAGAATCGGCCACGGTGGCGTCGCTGATGAGTAAAAAATAATCGAGGGCGTCGTTGGCAATGAGTTGTGTTGACGCCGATTTGAGCGCTTTAAATTGTTGTTGTGCCCAAGTGAATTCGGTGGTATAATAGCTGGTTTTGGCCGATTTTAAACTGGCTTCGTGGCCGATTTCATTGTCTTTTAATTCCTCTTCAATCTGGCTGTAATAAATGAGCGCCTGATTGAAGTTTTGTTCAAATACCAAAATATCGGCCAATTCCATTTTGAGCTCGGCTTTTTGAAATCCATTGAGTGGCAATTCTAAGGCTTGCTTCAAGCATTTTTTTGCCGCAGCCCCCTGTTGCAGGATAAAAGCTAAATAATGCGCGTAGCTTTTTTGCAACGGCAGCGTAAATGGCGTTTGCCCAAAGCGTTTCAGCAACAATTCATAATCGGCGGTGAGTTGGGGGAGATCAGTTGTTTGGGCCACCTCGATGCGCATTTGCAACAAATAGGTGTGTGATTTTACGAGCAATTCTACGTCTTTGCTGTTTTCTAATATAAAAGTCAAGATTTCTTTGGCCGTTTCTTTGGCTCCTTCGTCACGGGAAAGTTGCGCCAAATTGATGATGTTGGCCAAGGATTCAGGGTTGCGCTTGTACACCGCTTTTTCTTGGGTAAAGGCTTTGCCATATTGGCGTTGCTGCACATAATACCAACTGAGCAATTGATTCCAAAATAGATCTGGATTTTTTTGAGCGCGTAAGAGCAGTGCTTTTTTTAAGGTTTCGTGAAAATTGACACTGGCGTCTTCTTGCATAAAACGCAACAATTGGTTTTGAATGAGCGGCAAATTTTGTGGATTCACATAGGCTTCGGTGAGAAAGGTGTCGATCATTTGATCGGTATGACCCAGCTGCCCGTGCAACAAAGCCAGTTGAAAATTGAAGTTCATTTGCGGCGCCAAACTCAAGGCCAATTCGTAGGATTGCAGTGCGTAATCCAACAACACGTGGCGCTCAAAAGTAATGGCGATACCGTAGGCTTCGTTGGGGTTTTTGCGAATTTTATCGAGGGCTTGCTCGTAGTGTTTTTTGGCTTTCTCGGGCAGTTTTTGCAACTGATAATTGTAGCCCAATTCAACCAAAAGTGAGGCCTGTTGAAATTGTTTGCTGCGGTTAAATAAGTTTTTTTCGGCCCCTTGAAAGTCTTGTAATTGTTGTTGACACTCCACAACTCGCTGAAAATAGAGCGAATTGTAGGGCTGTGCCCCCAAGAGCGATTCATAACTGATTTTGGCTTTTTCGAACTCCCCTTTGTCAAAATAATTTTGCGCCAATTGCTCGTTCTGCGACCAAAGTTGCCAACAGATTAAGCACAAAATTACACTGAGTTTCTTCATGTTTAAAAGCTTATTAAACCTAGTTGCCGCAGCTGCTTTTGGCGATTATCCGTTTCCGTAACTTGCGAAAGTCTAGATCCTAATTTATGAGGTCAAATCCGGTGTAGGGACGCAACACCTCAGGAATTACAATGCCGTCAGCAGTTTGGTAGTTTTCTAAAATGCCCGCCAATACACGGGGCAAGGCCAAGGAGCTGCCGTTGAGGGTATGCGCCAACTGGGTTTTTCCGTCTTTGCCTTTGAAACGCAATTTTAGTCGGTTGGCTTGAAAGGTCTCAAAATTGGATACCGACGAGATTTCTAACCAACGGTCTTGGGCAGTAGAAAACACTTCAAAATCATAGGTCAAGGCCGAGGTAAATCCCATGTCTCCGCCACACAAACGCAAAATGCGGTAGGGCAATTTTAGTTCTTGCAACAGGGACTTCACGTGTTCCACCATGCCATCTAAGGCTTGGTACGAATTATCTGGGTGTTCAATGCGCACAATCTCAACTTTATCAAATTGGTGCAAACGATTCAATCCGCGCACATGAGCGCCATAAGATCCGGCTTCTCTTCTAAAACAAGGGGTATAACCGGTGCACAAAACAGGCAATTCATTTTCTGATAAAATCACATCGCGAAATAAATTGGTTATCGGCACTTCGGCAGTTGGAATCAAATACAAATCGTCAATGCCCACGTGGTACATTTGTCCTTCTTTGTCGGGTAATTGGCCTGTGCCGTAGCCCGAAGCTTCGTTGACCAAATGGGGTACTTGGTATTCTTTGTAGCCTGCCGCAATATTTTTATCTAAAAAATAATTGATTAGCGCACGCTGCAAACGAGCACCTTTGCCTTTGTATACCGGAAATCCTGCTCCAGTAATTTTGGTGCCCAACTCAAAGTCGATGATGTCGTATTTTTTGACCAATTCCCAGTGCGGCATGGCCCCTTCGTGCAATACCGGAATGTCGCCTTCTTCAAATACGGTGAGGTTGTCTTCGGCTGAAGTTCCTGCAGGAACTATGTCGGCAGGCAAATTGGGCAGGGTATATAATTTTTGCTGCAAGGCAGTAGCCAATTGCTCGGTTTTCTCACTCAATTCTTTGCTTTGCTCTTTGAGTAGTACTGTTTTTTCTTTTAAAATGGCTGCTTTTTCGCGCTCACCCGATTTCATCATTTCGCCAATAGCAGCCGACAGTTTGTTGGCTTCGGTTAATACAGCATCCAATTCGACTTGGACTGCCCGTCGGTTTTCGTCCAATTGAACCACTTCATTTACCACTTGGCTGGCCTCGATATTTCGTTTGGCCAAGGCAGCAATTATGTGTGCTTTATGCTCGCGGATGTAGGCGATTTGTAACATGATTTTTCGGTGTATTTAGGTATAGAATATCGGTATTTTCGGGAGCAAATTTACGCAATTGTTTGAGAAAAAGGTGGGCGTATCCAAAAAAGAAATCAGTAGTAAATGGATGGTTTTTGCGTGTTAATCTCTACAAATTAAAAATTTTAAGAATTGTTTCTCGATTAATTATATACATTCGCAAAAAAATTCAAACATGAAAAACTTATCTCTTTTATTTTTCATTAGTCTAAGCACCGTTGTCTTTGCTCAAAACATACAGGGAGAATTTGACGAATTAGTCCAGGCAGAAAAACGCGCGGCCGCCAAAAAAATGCGGATGCAAATCAATCCAAATACCTATAATTATGATGTAGTGTATCACCGTTTAGACTTGACGGTTGATCCTGCTGACCAATACATTTCGGGAGAAGTAACCACCAAATACATCGCCAAAGAAGATTTGTCAACCGTGGTTTTTGAATTGTCAAATGATTTAGACGTGAGCTCGGTGAAGCAAAGAGGCGTTTCGCTCTCCTTTAGCCGAAGCACCAACAACGAAGTAATTATCAATTTGCCTGCCGTGCAAAACACAACGGTGCTCGATTCAGTGAGTATCACCTATTCCGGAATTCCTACCTCGTCAGGATTTGGGGCTTTTTCTGTAGGCACGCACAATAACGTTCCGGTATTATGGACCTTGTCTGAGCCATTTGGCGCGATGGAATGGTGGCCCTGCAAACAAGATTTGAACGATAAAATTGACAGCATTGACGTGTACATTACTACTCCAAGTAATTACACTGCGGTAGCCAATGGGTTAGAACAATCCAAAGTTGCAGTAGGTGGCGGAAATAGCAAAACGCACTTTCGTCATGGGTATCCAATTCCGGCCTATTTGATTGCCATTGCGGTAACCAATTATGCCATTTATACCCAACAAGCCGGATTAGGCACTCCTGAAAGTCCCTTTTTCCCGATTGTAAATTATCAATATCCGGAGACTGCTGCCACCAATACAACCAGTTTGGCAGTAACCCCTTCGATCATGAACTTTTTTGAAAATAAATTTGGCGCTTATCCGTTTCGCAATGAAAAATATGGTCATGCGCAATTTAGCTGGGGTGGCGGAATGGAACATACCACGGTTTCTTTTATGACCGCAGGCAGCAATGGCGGATATAGCCGAAGTTTGATTGCGCACGAACTGGGTCATCAATGGTTTGGCGACAAAGTAACGTGTGGCACTTGGAAAGACATTTGGCTCAACGAAGGTTTTGCTACGTATATGGCTTCTATGGTAGTAGAGCACCTTGATGGTGCAGCTGCGTTTGTAACTAGCAAAAATTCGATGATTACCAGTATTACTTCGCAAGCAAGTGGAGCGGTCTACCTCACCGATACCGAAGCGCTCGATGTGAACCGAATATTTAGCAGCCGTTTATCCTACAACAAAGGAGCAATGGTCTTGCACATGTTGCGTTACAAACTGGGTGATACTGGATTCTTTCAAGGATTGCTCAATTACTTAAACGATCCAGATTTGGCTTATGCCTATGCGGTAACTCCAGATCTTCAGTTGCATTTAGAAGCTACATCAGGCGTAAATTTGACTGAGTTTTTTAATGACTGGGTATACAAACAAGGCTATCCAATCTACACTATTACAACCCAAAACATTGCTCCTGGTCAAGCTCGCGTTACAATTAATCAAGCACAATCTCACAGTTCTGTTTCGTTTTTTGAGATGCCTGTTCCGGTAAAATTAACTGGAACTGGAGGACAATCCATAGATTTACGTTTAGAAAACACTACCAACGGGCAACAATTTATTGTCAATGTGCCTTTTGTGGTTACCGGAATTGTTTTTAACGCCAATAAAGATATTATTTCTAAAAATGGTTCGGCTACATTGGGCAGTGCCTCATTTGAATTGAGTGAATTGGTTGGGGTGTATCCCAATCCAACAAGCTCAGAAATAAACATCAGCCTCCCTAATACAATTGCATTTGAAAATTGTGAAGTATTTAATGCGTTGGGGCAAAAAATAGGTACATACAACAGCACTCAATTTACTATTGACCAACTGGCTGTAGGCATGTATTCCTTGGTAATCAATACCTCAGAGGGAAGTATTCATAAAAATATCATAAAAAAATAACAAGCCTCTGGCTGTATAACCAAAAGTAAGGTGAAAACCTTACTTTTGTGCGTTTATAAAACTACACTTCTCTATTTATGGAAATAGCCATCAAGTTGTCTCAATTTTTATTGAGCTTGTCCTTACTGATCATCCTGCACGAATTGGGTCATTTTATACCGGCCAAATTATTTAAAACCCGGGTTGAAAAATTTTACTTGTTTTTTGACATCAAGTTTTCTTTACTCAAAAAGAAAATTGGAGAAACCGAATACGGGATTGGCTGGCTTCCACTTGGAGGATATGTGAAAATATCGGGGATGATTGACGAAAGCATGGACAAAGAGCAAATGGCTTTGCCGCCACAACCCTGGGAGTTTCGAAGCAAACCCGCTTGGCAACGTCTCATCATCATGTTGGGTGGCGTAGCTGTAAATTTTGTTTTGGCCTTTGTGATTTATATTGGAATGACTTTTTACTACGGTGAATTAT
>CAMBOW010000015.1 GCA_945869365.1 Flavobacterium psychrophilum
TCAAGCCCAATTGGTAGTAGGCAAAATTGCGCTCTTTAATTAAATCATCAATTACCGCTTGCTCTTTGGGCAACAATTGGGTATAGAATTCGGTGGTGTAACGTGCGTCAATTGCTTTTTCTTTTTTGAGCGAATCCTCGGCTGCGTCACCTTCTGAGTCCGCTTCGGCCAAATTGTCATTGGCATCCACCGATTTCATAGACGCTACCCGCCAATTGGTTTTGTAGGGACGATTGCCCCAGTTTTTCTTAAATTCGGCTTTGCCGTAGGCAACCGTTGACGAGTTGTAAAAATAAAAATTGCTGGCTGTTGACGCTACGTCCATCGCGCTTGGTGGCGCCATCGATGTTTTACCTTGGCCTTTGCTTCCGCCTTTTTCTCCTGTTGCTTCTTCTGCTGTCTCGGCAGATTTAGCGGCTTTTTTGTCTTTTTCTTTTTGAATCTCGTCGGCTTTTTTAAGGGCCTCAATGTGTTTTTCGTAGTAGGCCACTCGATCTGAATCAGATAGATTGTACACCGAAATAATGCTGTCGTTTTGGTTGGCAATGGCTTCGTACTTAATTACATCGGCCAAATTATCCCGTTTTTTCTTGATGAATTTAAACTCCCGCGACCGGTTGTTGAGCTGCGTCATCGTGCTGTCGTAGTATTTTCCGGCAGTCGTGTATTTGGCTTTATAGAAATAAATTTTGGCCATATTGCGGTAGTTGGAAGCCACCAAATACTGTTCAGTTGATTTCTTTTTTAAGGAGGCATTGTAGAAATGAAGCGCTTGTTTGGTGTTTTTTTGTTTATCATAAAACAAAGCTACACGGTGATTTAACACGTCGAGGAACGGACGGTTTTCTCGGTCTTTTTTGAGTTCATTAAATTTTTTCAGAAACGCTACTGTATCGCCTTGCGCAAAATCAAACTGCATCGCTTGGCGGGCATGAGCCTGGACTACATATTCTCGTGCAGCTTTGCGCTTCATGTCAATCACCGATTGATAGGCCACAAAGGCACTGTCTTGCAAGCCCATTTCTTCAAAAAGTTGACCAATAATAAACCGATAACGCGCTTTCTCTTCTTTTGATTTGGTGAAATCGCGGGCCAATTTTAACTTGGCAATGGCGCTGTCTTTCTCGGCCAAGTGCAAATAAGCCTGCGCTAAACTAGCATTGGCGTCGGCAAAAATTTGATCTTTGAATTTAATTTCGTCTAGCAGTTTTATGAGATTGGTCACCGCAAGCGCATCATTTTCCATGCGCATATTGGTTTTTTCGCGCCAAATTTTGGCCTCGTAAATTCTATCGCTGTTGGGGTATTTGTAAAGAATATAATTGAATGCTTCCAAGGCCGGAACAAAGCGTTGATCATAGTAGCGGGCCTTGCCGAGCATTAAATAGGCTTCGTCCATTTGCGGGTTTTTTTCGGCGCCGCCAATATTCATGGAATGCTTTTGAATAGCCATGGTAGCCTTGGTTTCGGCCCGATCAAAATTTGGGTTTATTTTGGTCTCCCCAGGCAAAATGGCCTCTTTGCTTATTTGCATGCGCTCAACGGGAAGCACATCCCAATAACTGTCTTGGTTTTGGGCTTTCAAATCGATAATTCCTTTTTCAAGGGCCATTCCTCCGTTATACAAAATATTATACTTGGTGCTTAACGCGTGGGAATTTCGGGAAGTAAACGTGTCTTTTTTGGTAGAACAAGCTATAATAAATAGGCCTAATCCTAGGGTGTAAAAAAAACTAAGTTTATTCGTTTTCAATGGGTGCCGATTTGGGTTTAAAACTTAAAAAAAGCAGTTTTAGTATATTGACCGGTAAAAATACGTTTCTTTTTGATATAGCGAAAAATATGGACTTCTTTTTGAGTGCAGTAGACCTGCCGTGAATAAAATTTATGTCCAATTTCTAGAATAGAATTGGTCCTATTCGTTACTTTTGTCAAAATTATTTCTATGTCTTCGTTCTACAAATTAGCGATCAAAGAAGTGCGTCGCGAAACCAAAGATGCCGTTTCTATTCAATTTCAAATTCCTGCCGAGTTGGCTACTCAGTATCAATTTACGTCCGGTCAATATGTAACTTTGAAACTAACCTTAGACGGTGTAGCTCTACGCAGACCCTACTCCATTTGTAGCGCTCCTGCTAGTGGTGAATTGCGCATCGCTGTTAAAGCCGTGCCCCATGGCGTGTTTTCTAATTTTGCCAACACCCAACTCAAAGCCGGTGATTTGATTGAGGTGGGCGTTCCCGAAGGCCATTTTCAACTTTCTGTTCAAGCTGATCAAGGCAAATCCTATATGGCTATTGCCGCCGGAAGCGGAATCACACCTATACTTTCTATGATCGAAAGCGTTTTGGCCGAGGAACCACAAAGTTCCTTTGCCTTAGTTTACGGAAACAAGACGCCTGAAGACACTATTTTTTACACCCAATTACAACAGCTACAAGCCGAACATGCTGAGCGTTTTTCTGTACAGTATGTGTTTAGCAGAGCTAAAGCCGATCAGGCCTTGTTTGGCCGAATTGATCGCTCGGTATTAAATTATTACTTCAATCAACACGCCAATTCTTCGTTTGACCACTACTTTTTGTGTGGTCCAGAATCGATGATTCAGGAAATTTCAGCCGAATTAAAAACCAAAAACATACCCGAATCGGCCATAAAATTTGAATTGTTTAGCACTACTCCAGCTGAAAAAACCGATCAAGCAAGCCAAGGAAATACCGCTATTTCGATATTGGTTGACGGAGAAACCACCACCTTTGAGATGTCGCAAAAACAAACCGTTTTGGAAGCAGCTCTAAAAAAAGGAATCGATGCGCCCTATTCCTGCCAAGGCGGAATTTGCAGCAGTTGTTTAGGTAGAGTAACAAAGGGAAGTGCGCACATGGAAAAAAACACCATTTTATCTGACGCCGAAGTAGCCGAAGGACTCATCCTTACTTGTCAGGCACACCCAACTTCTGCCGAATTGTTTGTGGATTTTGACGACGTTTAAATCGATATAATTTCTTGAATTTTAGCAACAATGGTTTCGGGCAAAATAGTACGCATCGCGTCGGCATAACCCGGCACAATTTTATTGCCATACACTGAAGTCGGTAAATCCGGAAACTCGTTCCTGTCGGCGCAAATCGAATTACTTTCCGGCTGATGAAACGGCCTGAATCCAGCATACGGATGGGTTGCGCCCCACAAGGTGATCACCGGAATTCCCAGTAAGGCACCCATATGGCCATTGGCCGAATCCATCGAAACCAAGACATCAAATTGACTCATCAACGCCATTTCTTGCGCTAGACTGAGTTGGCCAGCAACTACTTTGGTATGATTTGTTTGCTCTGAAAGTTGTTTCAATACCGCGATTTCTTTTGCCCCTCCGCCCAGTAAAAACAACTCGTATTTTCCGGTTTGATCCAGTTGATGAATGACTTGTTGCATCAAATCTAACGGATACACTTTTCCGTCATATTGCGCAAAAGGCGCCAGGCCAATCCAAGGTTTGGATTTGGTGCAAATCAAAGATTCAATTTCTTGTAATTCAGGTTTTGGAGGAAAAGCGGGCTTGGAAAGATCAAGCGGGAAACCTAATTTTTCTAATACCTGTGCCTGTCGATCAACCATTGAAGTCAATGGAAAAAACTGCTTGTTTTGCAAGCGAGTTAACGCTTTTTTCTCGGCGCGACCTTTGTCTAAAGCGGCTGTTTTTTTGCCTGATAAAGCAAATAAAACGCGTATAATTTTACTGCGCAAAACGTTGTGCATGTCGCCAAAAGCGTCAATGTATAAACTCGACAATTGCCAGTATAAACGCCCTAATCCCAACAAACCTTCATGGGTTTTTTTTGGATCAAAAGCCACAAAATTCAGGGCCGGAATTGTATCAAAAAAAGGTTTGAAAAACGGACGGGAAACCACCGTTACGCGGAGTTCGGGATGTTGATGAACCAAGGCCCGTAAAACAGGAACCGTCATGGCTACATCTCCCATTGAAGACAAGCGCATGACGGCTATATGTTTGGGTTTTGGTGCCAAATGACAGGGAAGCCCTATTTTTTATTTTGGTACAACACCGGGTTCAATTCTTCATCGTTGTACATTTTCATTTGTTTGTACACTTTCATGAATTTTTCTCCATGTTCTATATCGTGCAACAAATCGTCGATGGCAGTTGACAAATCCGAACGTTGATCCAACAACACATTTAATTTGGTTTGGCAATTGGCGCGGTGCTCGGGTGAAGCTTCGGCGCGCGTGGCCTCCTCTTGCATGTGGTAAATTTTCAAGGCCAATATCGACAATCGATCAAAGGCCCAAGCGGGACTTTCAGAATTGATTTTGGCGTTATTTTTTACAGTTACTCCGCTATATTTTTGCAAAAAGTAGCCGTCAATGTATTCCACCATGTCGGTGCGTTCTTGGTTGGAGGCATCAATGCGACGTTTCAAAGTTAAAGCGGCAACAGGATCTATTTGTGGGTCGCGAATAATGTCCTCAAAATGCCATTGTACCGTATCAATCCAGTTTTTAAGGTACAACAAATGTTCAAACTGGTCTTGGGTGTACGGATTGGCAATAGACTGGTCAACATTGTCGTATTTATGGTAATCAACAATGCTTTGCTCAAATACAGAATAAGCTAATTTTGAAAACATAGGGCGCTAAATTTAGGTCACAAAGATACTTTTTATACATTTATAAACGAATACAAATTTTAACTTCATGCAAATTCATTACCTCTCCGAGCAAAACAGCTTGCTTACTCATTTTTTATCCGAAATACGGGACGTCACCATACAAACCGACCGGCTGCGTTTTCGAAAAAACATGGAACGGATCGGAGAAATTATGGCCTACGAAATAAGCAAAACATTGGCCTATGAATCTGTGTCGGTACAAACTCCATTGGGAACAAAACACACGGCGCAGTTGCAGCACGAAGTGGTATTGTGTTCCATTTTGCGCGCCGGATTGAGTTTGCATCAAGGGTTTATGAATTTTTATGACCGGGCTGAAAATGGCTTTGTTTCGGCCTATCGCCACCACCCGAATCAGGATGATTATTTTGAAATAAAAGTCGAATACCAAGCGGTGCCTTCGTTTACCAATAAAACCGTGCTGCTGTTAGACCCGATGTTGGCTACGGGGCAATCGATTGATGCGGTAATTCAAAAATTGCACCAAGAGAATCAAGCGCATGAAGTGCACATCGCAGTAGTGATTGCCGCACCCGAAGGCATTGCGCATTTGCAAAAAACCATCCCAACAAACTGCCATTTATGGGTGGCTTCGCTAGACGAACGGTTGAACGAGAAAAACTACATTATTCCTGGCTTGGGCGATGCAGGCGATTTGGCGTACGGCCCTAAACTATAACTGAAAAACAAAAGCGGCAATGCTTCCAAAAAGCAGTGCAAAAAGCAACACTTCCTTTTGCCATTTACCTGTCATTGCCTCAATGTGACTGGTAAAAATGATGGCCAAGGGCGATAGCGTAAACAGCATTAATTCACATGATTTCACTGGTGCTAAAGCATAAATGCCGAGTCCTATTACGAAAGCTGAAACTATTTTTTTGTAGGACGAATGCTGGAGCAATGGTTTATTGGTGATTGCAAGTACCATACTAAATACCGCTAAAATTGCAATAGACAAGTAGATCATTACAAGTAAGCTCGAAAGATTGGTATAATCAAAGGAAAAGGTTGTGCTGTATTGTGCTTGTTGTTGAAGGTTGTCTAACCAGGAGAAATTCCAGAAATACGTGCCGAAAAGAGCAAACATCGCGACAGTTATACATGCCAAGATGGGTAAAAACCAAGTGCGGTAATCCCGAGCGGTATGGAAAAGAATTGAAATGTATACCAAGACAATAAACAGGATGCTCCAAAAGTAAAATAGCGAGGCTACAAAAACCCAAAGTGAGGCGTCAAATAATTTTTCTTTGGCGTGCTTCATGGTGTGCAACGACACCAAACGACGCATAGACAATAGAATAAAAAAATGAGCGCAAAGCAACGAAGTACTCAAATAACAGCTTGGGAAAACCCATAAAATTAAAAGATAAAATAATGCGGTATAGGTACTGTCTTTGCTTAATGCGTTTTTTTTGGCAATGAAATTCGTAGTGAAAAGTGCCGCATATAAGAGCGCTAAATCAAGTATCAAGTAAATGATTGGTGTCGATTTTTGTGTGGGCAAACTGGTGCTACCAAAGTACATCGTTGCAAAGGCAATCATCCCTAAAATAACTAAGGAATAATTTAATGGTGTAGATTTTCTAAAAAGACTTGTAATCATGGGGATATTTTATACTTTTGCGTGGTAAATATACTATTTGTTTAAAACTCAACAACACCTTATTATGCGAGCATTTTTTGAAGCAATACAATGGTTATTTGAAAACGTGTTATTCGTGCCACATGATTTTTTACGAAAATTAGAATTGTCTAGCTGGTTTGGTGCCAATAGCATCAATTGGATTTTTATTTTGATCTGCAGTGGAGCAATGTACTATTGGATCAAGCAGTTGCAATTACACAAAGCCAATAACGAAGAATATCAAGATACTACGGCGCATTCGTTTTTGACTAAATAAGGTCAAAGCCAATATCTTTTCTATAATACATCGTATCAAAATGTAGTTTGTCTATGTTTTGATATGATTTTTTTAGCGCCTCTTGGAAACTGTTTCCATACGAAGTTACCGTCAACACGCGGCCGCCATTGCTCACCACTTGGTCATCTTTGCGTGTGGTTCCGGCATGAAAAATAAGCGAATCGGTTACTGCGTCCAAGCCCGAAATGGGCATGCCTTTGGCGTATTCTTCGGGATATCCGCCTGAAACCAGCATCACGGTAGTGGCAGTTCGTGGGTCAATTTCAAGAGCTATCTCGTCCAATTTTTGTTCCGCCACGGCTTGAAAAACAGCCACCAAATCCGATTGAATGCGCGGAATAACCACTTCAGTTTCTGGATCACCCATGCGCACATTGTACTCAATAACAATCGGTTCGCCTTGCACGTTGATTAACCCAATAAAAATAAATCCTTTGTATTCAATGCCCTCTTTTTGGAGGCCTACTACAGTAGGTTTTACGATGCGCTTTTCTATTTTTTCCATCAAAATGGCATCGGCAAACGGCACGGGTGATACGGCACCCATCCCTCCGGTGTTTAATCCGGTATCGCCTTCGCCTATGCGCTTGTAATCTTTGGCAGTGGGCAATAGTTTGTAATTTTTTCCGTCGGTCAATACAAAACAACTCAGTTCTATCCCGTCTAGAAATTCTTCGATCACCACTTTAGAACTGGCTACTCCAAATTTGGCGTCAACCAACATGTGGCGCAATTCCTGTTGGGCTTCTTCCAACCTTTGTAGAATCAACACGCCTTTTCCAGCTGCCAAGCCATCGGCTTTGAGCACATAGGGCGGCTGTAAACTTTCCAAAAATTGACAACCTGCTTCTACTGTTTCTTTGGTAAAACTAGCATACCCGGCAGTCGGTATTTGGTGACGCACCAAAAATTCTTTGGCAAATTCTTTACTGCCCTCCAATTGGGCGCCCACTTTTGAGGGTCCAATAACTGGAATGGCGGCCAAAAGGTCGTCTGCTTTAAAGAAATCATAAATTCCTTTTACTAAGGGGTCTTCGGGTCCCACTACGACCAAATCAATTTTTTCTAGAAGCACCGTTTTTTTTACGGCTTCAAAATCGGTTGGGTTGAGAAATAAATTAGTAGCGATCGCGGCAGTTCCTGCATTTCCAGGAGCAACAAAAAGCTTCTCGCACAAAGGGGATTGTAGCATTTTCCAAGCCAAAGCATGTTCTCTTCCGCCAGATCCTAACAATAAAATTCTCATGGGTATGTGGGTTTGAAATCTGCCACAAAAATAACGGCTTTTGGTCAATAAAATCAAAAAAAAGTAGCCGCCATACTAATCCTACTACATTAATACTATTTTTGGTAAAAAATTACCTGTGTTGAAGCTGTTTGACCTTTCCTTGCAACTCAATGGCTATCCTTTGCGATGGGCCAAACAACAGCTAAATTCCCTGCTTAATCTTCGTGCAGGCGATTTTGAACAACAGCTAGAGCAACAAAAAAAATCCCTGCTGGATTTTCATTTGCAACACAATTCCTTTTACCAAAAGAAAGTTGGGAAGCATCAAGATCTTGCCTGGGAACAGTTGCCCATCTTGCAAAAAAGCGATTACCAAGTGCCGTTGTCTGAACGATTTTCTATAGGATATTCAGAGAAAAACTGTTACCTCAATAAAACCTCAGGCTCCAGCGGCGATCCGATGGTGTTTGCCAAAGATAAAGTTTGTCACGCCTTAATTTGGGCCAACATTATCCGCAAATTTGCCTGGCACGGCATTGATTTTAATCGGTCGTATCAGGCGCGATTTTATGGCATGCCTATGGCATTTTGGCCCCAAAAACTGCTCCGAATAAAAGACTTTTTGAGCAACCGCTACCGGATGAATATTTTTGATTTATCAAACGAAGGACTAGATCTAATCGTACAGAAATTTGCCAGCAAACGCTTTGATTACATCAATGGTTATACCAGCGCCATTGTGTTATTGGCCAAACAGTTAGAATCAAAAAATAGTGTATTAAAAACGCTTTGTCCCAGTTTAAAGGTGTGTATTGTAACCTCCGAAATGCTTTTTGAAACCGATAAAATGCTCTTAGAAAAAGCACTGGGCGTTCCGGTGATAAATGAATATGGCGCTGCTGAAGTAGACTTGATTGCATTCCAAAATACTGAAGGCGATTGGGTAGTGAATGCCGAGACCTGCTTGGTCGAAATTGTAGACGAGCAAAATAAGGTTTTGCCCTACGGACAGGAAGGCCGAATTATTGTAACCCAATTGTATAACAAAGCGATGCCTTTTATTCGATATGAAGTGGGCGATTATGGAATATTGGATCCAAAAAGTACGCCGCAAAGACCAGTCCTACAAAAACTTATTGGCCGTACCAACGATGTGATTCAACTGCCTAGTGGTAAACGAGCTGCGGGCATGGCGTTTTATTCGATAACCAAAGCCTTATTTGACGACCAAAGCGCCGTAAAAGAATTTGTCATCAAACAAACCAAAATAGATACCTTTGAAATTGAATATGTGAGTGATTTGGCTTTTACTGAAGCCCAAGAATTGCATATAAATCAAGTAATCTGCGATTTTTTGGAGCCCAATTTGTACCTGAAATTTGTACGGATAAAGCACAGCAATCGAAGCGCAAATGGCAAGCTTAAACAATTTATTTCGCTAGTAAATTAGTGTATGAAAATAACCCTCGTAGCCGGTGCACGGCCCAATTTTATTAAGATCGCCCCGCTCATTGCGGCTATTCAACACGCGCAAAAAACAGGGGAGGCAATCAGTTATCGCTTGGTACATACCGGACAACATTACGATGCCAACCTCAGCGCTACTTTTTTTGACGAACTGGGCATTCCAGCACCGCAAGTAAATTTTGAGGTGAAAAGCGGAACACAGGCGGCCCAAACCGGAGCCATTATGGTGGCTTTTGAGCAAGAACTACTCGCTAATCCTACTGATTTGGTTTTGGTAGTTGGTGATGTTAATTCGACCATGGCCTGTGCGATTGTGGCCAAAAAAACCGGTGTACAAGTAGCGCATGTTGAAGCAGGTATTCGCTCAGGCGATTGGAGCATGCCCGAAGAAATCAACCGCGTGGTAACCGATAGTTTAACGGATTACTTTTTTACCACCTCCGAACTAGCCGGCGAAAACTTGCGCAAGCAAGGTGTGAGTAATGATAAAATTCACTTTGTAGGGAATGTCATGATTGACACCTTATACCAAAATAGACCCCGATTCAAACAACCGGATTTTTGGAATAGGTTGGGTTTATCTACAAAAAATTATAGTGTACTCACCTTGCATCGGCCTTCCAATGTGGATGACGTGAATCACTTAACGGCGCTGCTTCAAGGAATTGATGCGTTGGCTGGCGATAAAAAAATAGTATTTCCCATACATCCACGCACCCAAGCGATCTTAAACCAAACCGAGCTTTCCTTGCCCAACATTTTATTTGTTGAACCACAAGGCTATTTGAATTTCTTGTATTTGGTGCAACACAGTTACGCGGTAATTACCGATTCGGGTGGGCTTTCAGAAGAAACTACCGTGTTGGGCATTCCCTGTTTTACCCTTCGCACTACCACTGAGCGTCCGGAAACCCAAACCATTGGCACCAATACCTTGGTGGGTGATTCCATCGAAAATTTAAACAGCCTTTTTGGCGATTTTATGCAAAACAACATGCCTGCGCGAGGAATTCCGCCTTTATGGGACGGAAAAGCGAGTGAACGCATCATCCGTATATTGGTGGATTCCTTTTTGAGCTAACTCATAGTATCCATGAAAGAGAACATTGCCATCATTTCTAATTATTACCCGCCCGAAAAAGGCGCAGCAGCCAATCGCATCGAGCAACTGGCCTTGCAACTTCAGGCAAATGGCTATGCGGTGCAGGTAATTTGTCCGTTGGGGAATTACCCCTATGGCAGATTGTTTGCGGCATATAAAGGTAAATTTCATGTTGCCGAAAACCAAAATGACATAGGTGTTTCGAGGCTATGGATTTACCCGAGTGTGAGTAAAAACAAATTGATTCGCTTATTTTCGGTGCTCTCTTTTGTGTTGAGTTTGCTGGTTTACCTCAGCTTGAAAAAAATGCCGCATAAAGTGATTGTGCAGTCGCCGCCGTTGTTGTTGGCTTTTGTTTCGGTGGCCTTGCTACAATTGAAAAAGAAAAAAATTATCCTAAATGTTTCCGATTTGTGGCCCCTTGCCGCGATCGAATTACAAGCGCTCAAACCCAATTCTATATCACACCGTTTTGCTCAACAAATGGAGCGTTACATCTACCAAAAAGCAACTGTAATTTTGGGGCAATCCACAGAAATCTTAACGCACATACGCACCTTCGTCCCCCAAAAACCAGTCTATTTGTATTGCAATTATCCAAATCATGGCGCACAAAATTTCAATCCAAAAATCCATAGTGGTCAAAAAATTAAACTCTTTTATGCGGGTTTATTGGGTGTGGCGCAAGGGGTGTTGGAGCTGTGTCAAAAGTTGGAATTACCGGTAAATATGGAATTGCACCTGTTTGGTGATGGGGCCGAAAAAGATGCTATACAAGCCGAATTGGCGAAAAACCCCAGAGCAAACTGGCATATTCACGGCATGCTAGATAGAAATGAATTACACCAACAACTGCAGTCATTTGATGTTGCCTTGATCCCATTAAAAACCAGAATCTATGGTTCAGTCCCGTCTAAAATTTTTGAATACAGCGCTTTGGGATTTCCTGCGCTTTACTTTGGCGGCGGCGAAGGTGCTGATTTGGTAAACCAACATCGGTTAGGATGGGTTGCAAATGCGGGTGATTATGATGAAATTAATGAGAAATTGATCGAAATAGCTGCGTTATCTTCTGCCAAGTTAAATCAAATGAAAGAAGGAGTTTTAAACAGTTCCCGGACACAATTTGATGTGAGCAAACAAGCGAAAGAACTGATTGAAAAAGGGGTTTTTTAGTAAGCTTTTTCTTCGCCTTTAAAAATATTAACTACGGTTTGGGCAATAATTTTTAAATCTAAAATCAACGACCAATTC
The DNA here is from genome assembly GCA_945869365.1 of Flavobacterium psychrophilum. GTDB lineage: Bacteria > Bacteroidota > Bacteroidia > Flavobacteriales > Flavobacteriaceae > Flavobacterium > Flavobacterium psychrophilum_J. Next base: position 11,665 of record CAMBOW010000015.1, read on the forward strand.
TCGATGTAAAATACGTCGTATTTGATGCGATTAATCATGTCGTCGTCGGTTTCTATTTCGCCGCGAAATCCACGAACTTGAGCCAAACCGGTTATGCCGGGCTTCACGTAGTGGCGCACCATGTATTTTTTAATTTTATTTCCGTAGGCCTTGTTTTGCGACCACAAGTGCGGCCTAGGTCCTACTACCGACATATCCCCCAACAGTACGTTAAGAAACTGCGGCATTTCGTCTATACTGGTTTTACGAATTAACCGGCCAATTCTGGTTACGCGAGGGTCGTTTTTTGAGGCTTCACTTTCGGTGGTTTTATTAATTTTCATCGAGCGAAACTTAAAGCAAAAGAATTCTTTTTCGTCTATTCCAGGACGGCCTTGTTTGAAAAATAGTGGGCCTGGCGATTCTAATTTGATTAAGATTGCCATAACAGGAACCAACCACGACAATAGAAATAAGATCACAAACAGGGAAAATATAATATCAAAAAAGCGCTTAAATAGTTTAGTAATGGGGTCGTGTAGGAGTGTTTTTTGAAGTGATAATATGGGGAAAAATTCATAGTAATCAATCTTTAAGTTCTTGGAAAAAATCTCTTTGCTGTCGGGAATAAACTTGATGGTTTTTCTGTAATCGTCGGCAAACTCAACCAGGTCTTTCAATTGGTCGTTGGTGATTTCGTTGAGTGAACAATAAATTTCATCGACTTTATTGACCAACACAAACTCTTTGAGTTGGGCTAATTTACCCGTGATTGACGCATTGGTTTTTTTGTCCGAAAAATAACCCAAGAAACGGTAGCCAAAATCATTGCGGTTTTCAAATACTTCTTTCAATTTTATAGCTTCTGGAGTATAGCCAATAATCACCGCGTTTCGATAATTGCTTCCGGTGGCTAAGCGATATTTTCTGAGGTAATAAAACAAAACGTACTTAAAACCACTGATCAAGATAAAACTACAGCTCATGAAGATCGCAATCGCTTTTCCGCTAAAGATGGCTGTCTTATCAAACGGAAAAAAGGCAATAACGACCAACAAAAACAAGAAGCCTTGCTTTACTAGCTTGGTGATAATCTCAACAGGGGTAGTAAACCGATACACCTCATAAAACTTGGCAAAAAAAGCAACAAAACCCCAGGCGGCCAATTGGTACATAGAAAATAAGGGATTGTTGAGCCCCAATTCACTGAGAAAATACAACGACAAAGTGGTAATCACCAACAAATCAAACGAAATGCTAATGGGACGAATGTATTTTGAATATCTACCTGTGGTTGACAGCATGCGTATTAATGAATATAGCCCGTAAAATCTTTGTGTTCTTCTTTTAACAATTCTTCTGAAGACAACGATTTAAAGTACTCATAGGTTATTTTCATTCCTTCGGCTCGGTTTACCTTGGCTTCCCATCCCAATAATGCTTTGGCTTTGGTGGTATCGGGTTGGCGTTGCAACGGATCGTTAATGGGCAGCGGATGATATACTACTTTTTGATTGGTTCCGGTGAGTTTGATAATCTCTTCGGCAAAATCCTTGATGGTGATTTCGTCTGGGTTTCCAATATTTACCGGATACACATAATCGGAATGTAACAAGCGGAATATGCCTTCAACCTGGTCATCTACATAACAAAACGATCGGGTTTGCATGCCGTCGCCAAAGATGGTTAAATCTTCTCCGCGCAAGGCTTGTCCGATGAAGGCTGGAATAACACGGCCGTCGTTGAGGCGCATGCGGGGTCCGTAGGTGTTAAAGATACGCACGATACGGGTTTCAACTCCGTGAAAGGTGTGGTAGGCCATGGTAATGGATTCTTGGAAACGTTTGGCTTCATCATAAACCCCACGTGGACCAATGGTATTTACGTTGCCGTAGTATTCTTCGGTTTGAGGATGCACCAATGGATCACCATATACTTCAGAGGTTGACGCAATGAGTATGCGGGCATTTTTGGTACGGGCCAATCCCAATAGGTTGTGGGTTCCCAAAGAACCCACCTTTAAGGTTTGGATGGGTATTTTTAAATAATCGATGGGGCTTGCAGGCGAAGCAAAGTGCAAGATATAATCCAACTTTCCAGGAACATGTACAAACTTGGTAATGTCGTGGTGGTAAAATTCAAAATGCGGGTGTTTGAACAAGTGGTCGATGTTTTTCAGGTCACCGGTAATCAGGTTGTCCATTCCAATAACATAATAGCCTTCGGCAATAAATCGATCACACAAATGAGAGCCCAAAAAACCTGCGGCTCCAGTAATTAAAATTCGTTTCATTAGGTTTGGTTTGCATACCACAACGAGAAATTTATCTTTTTCATATATAAATTTTAGTATTTATTTAAGAAACCGGTAATCTTACGCGTTCAAGCTTGGTTTTGTGTTTATAAATGAGTTGATTTTCAACGGATTGCTTGTGCAATAACGCATTCGCAACCGTTAATAAATTTGAGCCAAAAATAAACGGAAGTAACTGAAAAACAAAAGAAATTAAGTAAAAAAACGACTTCTTTTTAGTCTAAAAAGCCGCGGTTTTTGGTAACCTTTTTGATTGGATTTTTTAATTTCTTAAACCCAACTACAAATCTGATTTTTTAACCAAAACAAAGACATTATTAAAATAAGCGGTTTGGTCTGTTGGCAAGCAGATACTAAAAATTGTTCCCAGAAAATTAAAAAGAAAGATAAAGGGAAATAAGAAAACATGTTTGAGAAACTTATTTTCGGGAAGAATGTTTTTGATGTAATTGAGTTGAAATTGAAAGATCACCGTAAGGTAATTTCCCGATTTTGTGTTTTCAATTATTTCAAATCCTTTTTTTGTATACATACTTTTTAGTGCCGGCGTGGTGTATCTGGCAAAATCATAGGGCATCTCGTGCTCCTCCCACATGAAAGGAGTGGTGATTAAGGCTGTCCCGTTTATTTTTAATACGCGATTAAATTCTTGAAGCAATTCGTCTATGTTAAAAACGTGTTCCAATACCTCAGTACACAAAATTGAATCAAACTTTTTGTCTTCAAAAGGGATGGTGGTGCCATCATAAAAAACATCTACTTCGCGCTGTTTGTTTTCTCTGCCTTCTATTTTATAATCTACTCCTATATACGCTGATGCGTTTTTAAAAAAAGATTTATAGGGTTTTGTTCCGCAGCCAAAGTCAAGAAGAACCCCTGTAAGCAGATGCGCTCGTTTTCGAATAGCCGAAAACAATAAAGTTCGTATTAGAAAATTATGATTGATGAAAAGGCCTACAATCCCCGGTTGAAATTTTTCTTTCTGAATTAGTTGTTTTAAAAACATTAGGGTTGCTTTATTGTTTTCCAAAACTAGAACGCGTTATACAGACTGCTGGTATATCGACTCCAATTTTTGGATATTATTTTTAATGTTACAATTCGAATTAAAGGATTGTTTTGCCTGTAAAGACATTGTTTCACATAAATCAGCGTTGTTTAACAACAAGCTAACTTTTTCGGCAAATCCATCTAGGTTGTCTTGGGCTACAAGATAGCCGTTATGCCCGTCTTGAATTAAATCTCTATTTCCATCACAATCACTAACCACACAGGGTTTGGAGAGAGCTAAGCTTTCTATAACAGCGTACGGCATTCCTTCATATCTAGCGGTAGAAAGATAGAATTTAGACTTGCTGATAATGTTGAATACATCGGTTCTAGCGGTCCAATCCAACAAGGTAACCGCTGAGGTGAGCTCTAATTTCTTGATTAGATTTTTTACAGACTCCAACTGGCCTACATGGTGACCTACGCCCATAATCACGAGGTGAATTTTATAGGTTTGACGAACTTGGTGCAAAGCCTGAATCATCATCTCGATGTTTTTTTGATAGGAGGGTCTGCCCACGGTACAAATGTATTCATCTGGCCAAGCTTTGTTGATTGTTAACGGCTGGATAATTTCAATGGGTTCAATGCTGTTTGGGAAAATAGCGGTGTTCGTTTTTTTATAATTTACTTCGTCTATTGCCCGCTGTTGCTCTGAAGCCGAGGAGGCAAGAAGCAATCCGTTTTTGTTGGCCAGCAAACGCTCTATGCATAAAAAAAGGAAGCGCTTGGTTTTGTTTTGAGAACTTAAATAAGAAAATGCTTGTGGGGTGTAAATTGTTTTTATGCCCAAAACCATCCCGGCAATTTTTCCGATTACGCCTCCTTTTGCGCTGTGGGCATGAATCAAATTATGGGGGTTTTTCTTTAAGTACTGTATGGTGTTTAGGATCGATTTAACATCCTGGAAAAGGGAGATGTTTCGAATAATATTGGCTCTATATTCGGCAACTGTATCCCCCTTGTCGTTCAAAAAAGGCGCATTGGTGTCAAACTTGCCATGGATAATTGTGTGCTCAAACAAGTCTGAATTGCTGTTTTTTACGATCAATCTAACAGAAACATCAACTCCGCCCACCGAGTGCAATACATGGGCAATTCTATGTTTGGGTTTTTCCATTAAGTTCTTTTTCTCTCAAATACAAGGCGGTAAATATACTAAAAATAAAACATCCGAATTGGCGGTGAAAAACATTCTCAATCAATAAAATCGAAATAAATGCAACGCCAATTGCCACGGCATTAAAGCTGTTTCTAGCCTCGATAAAATAAAAAACCAAAAAGGAACCAAACAAGAGTATGGCTGTAAAACCCCCAAGCAAAAACAAGTCTACAAACTGGCTGTGTGTATTAAAGTTTTGATAGAGAAACCATTGTTGTCTGGAATAATCTAGTACTGTTTCTTGGTAACAGTTGGTTAAACTTGTCTGAATCGCTGTGTTTGAATCTGTGCCAAATAGATAAGAAAAACTCGGCTGCTCGATTATTGATTTGACACAACCTAAAATAACCACGCGGGGCTCATATTGTTTAGTGGTTTCGATTGTTTTTTCTATGGACTTTTCGATAAAAAAGCGTTTTGAAATATTTTTATTCACCGAGAAAAGCACCAAAACCGAAACGACCATCGCGGAAAAAAGGATGAGCTTGCGCTGAAAGGATAGTTTCGAATAAAGAAAAACATACAGTAAAAAAAGAAATAACAAGCTCAAAATCGAAATGCGGATGGATATAAATGAAATGAAAGCAACCGACAATACTAAACTAAACGCATACAGGTATTTCCATTTATCGGACTTTCGCAGCAGATCAAATGAGATAATTGAGCCAATAACACTAAAAATGCCCGCATACGGCCGCTCTAGAACTAATACATAATTTGTTGCCCAGCCGTCGGCAAAAGGGAAGTATCCAAAATTGGCGTGAAACTGCATTATTTTAAAACAAGAAAAAAGAATCGTAGTGTTAATCGTTAACAGCGCTGCATTTTTAAGCAACTGCAAACGATTGACTTTGTAGAATAAAATAGGCAGGATAATGAGATACAAGTATTTTTTGTAAAAGGTAAAATCTTGAACAAAAGTCCCATTATAAAGAGCCTGAAAAAACAAATAAGCGATTAAAAGGCTTAGAAAAAGAAAAGGCTTTGGGTAACTGGTTTGGTATTTGAATTGAAAATTAATGAGGTAAACTAGCAGTAAGAGCGCCAAAAGAAGGTTTGGAATACTGTTCGAAAAAGGCAAAAAAACGAGAATCAACGCACATAAATAATCGTACGAACTAGCACTAAAATTTTTGATTTTATCCATACTGTTGTGTAAAATTACTTCTAAATTGTCTTCTTTATTTGAAAAGTCTTTTCTTAATGCTGATAATTGTTTTGTTGGGAACAAGGTATAAAATATAGTTTCGAATGAACCCATAGACCGGATAGAAGCCGAAGTAGAAATTGTCTTTAATCACAGCTAATCGCGCGGAAGCCTGTCTTTTTCTATTTTTAAGCGACATGCTGTTTGGATTTAATTCTTTCTCCAATAAAAACTGGTCAATATTTGAAATCTTAAATTCTTTGAGCACTTCAAAATAAAAGGCGTAATCTTCTGTATAATATTTTGTGGGGTAGCTGCCTATTTTGTTGAGTATTTCGGTTTTGAACATGATCGTGGGATGAATTACCGTTGAGGAGCTCACAAACATTCTGTTTTTCATCTGACTAGGATCAGTGGGCACTTTGATGTTGAACAAGAAATTGCCTTGTAAGTCTTTTACAATAATATTGGAACCTACTAGATATATGTCAGGGTTGTTTCTAAGAAAATTGGCTTGAGCCTGAAACCGATTATTCAAACAAATATCGCCAGCATCAAGGCGCGCGATGTATTTATATTCCTTATTCTTGAGGTATTCTAGTCCAAAATTTAAGGCCTTTGTAATGCCTCCATTTTCTTTCATGTACAGAAAGTACAGTTGGCCTTTCCCTTTGAAACTAGCTTGTAATTCCGCTTCGTTTAGCAAATCGGACGTGCTGCCGTCGTCAATAATTAACACATCAATTTCTTCGTGTGCTGAAATTACATTTAACGATTTTTTTAAGCCCCTTGCGTCATTATAGTTGGGCATTAAAAGCACAATTTCATTTTTCATCTACCGGTATGTTTTGTTTCTTGGATAGTTTGATTAAGATGGCTATGCTCAACCAAAAACCATACATTCTAAACGTGTCTAATTGCAGCCAATTTAGTATAAATCCAGAAAATGAAATGAGTAAAATTATGGCTAGTGTTTTGTCTATCTGATTTGTGCTTTCTTTGATTCTCTTTTTGGTGAGATGGACTACATTATAGAGCAGATAAATAAAAAGCAAAAAACCGATAATGCCTGTCTCGGCCAATAGTCGAATATACATGTTATAGCCCGGCGGAAACATCGGATTGGTTTTGTCTAGGTATAGATTTTTAAATTCAAAATTGTCTCGCACAGCCCAAGATGGATAATAGTGTCTGGCATAATACCCTTGCTGACCAAACCCAACTCCAACAATTGGGTTTTGGGTAAATACCACAAAATTGGCATACTGTATTCCGAAACGGGACTTGTTGGAAATATTTGTTTTTAAATTTCCTCGAAAATCCAAAGACTCTATTTTTTTCTCAACATCTTTAACAATCTTATCTCCATTAGAAATTAAGATTAAAGAGCTCAGTAAAAAAACAGTTGCGATTGAATAGCCAATTGCGCGTATTCGTTGTTGTTTAGACAGTATTATGGATAAAAAAACGATCAGTTGAAAGACGATAACAATCAAGGCGGTTCTTGAGCCAGAGAAATAAGTGAGTATAAGCACCCCTGCCGTTGGGATGTACTTAACTGGTCCTTTGTTTGTGAGGATATAACTAAACATCCATCCGGCAGCTGAAATCAAAAATGTAGCCAATGCCGGAGCCTCAAAGCAAACCGATGAAACTCTATTGCTGGAATCCTGGGTAAATTCTACAAAAGGAAAATACTCAAAAAACTTCAAGATTTTGTAGGCGGGATAAAACCCGAAAGAGAGGTATAAAATCTCAAAAAAAGCATAGACCGAAACGGCTATAAATGAGTACAAAAAAACACGCCTGATTTGAATAAGTATTTGTTGCTTTTCCATTTTGACAACAACATTCCAATACAACAAAAACAAGAGAATACTAGATAATATCAAAGCAAAATACTGCCTGATGAACCTATTTATTCCGCCAGTTCTTTTGTAGTAACTTTCAAAAATTGAAGGAAGATTAAACAAGGTTGCTAGAACACACCAAGCCAGAAAAATAACAAGAAGTTGAAACACAAAACTGGTATAGGGAATAGAAAATCTTTTGGTTTTATACGCATCATACAGTAACATAATAAAAGCCAAAAACAGAAAATGTGCGCCATGCTCCCCTTTAAATTCTCCCAAGAATTGAATGCCTTCAAAAGAATTGAAAGGAATAAAAAAAACACCCACAAAGAACATGAATACATAGAGTTTTCTTGAAGTAACTGCCATATTTATAGCTTGTTTTGTTGATGAAGCAATAATTGTCTGTGTATAAAACACCGAAAACACCACACTAAAATTACACAGATAAGAATTGATTCTATGGTGTGAGAAAAATAATTGGCAAACAGCAAAACAATAGTAGTGAATATCACAATAAAAACATTTGATATCCTCAGGTAAGTAATCGTGCTTTTTGCCTCAAATGCCGATAATATAGAGGAAGAATAGAGCCGAATTATCCCGATTAGCAATAGCAGAGAAATGATTTTGTAATTGGTAAACTGATATTTCAATACGTGATAGTAATTAAGCCCGGTGGTGAATAAAAATAAAGAAATGGCCAGGAAAATTCCAAGAAGAATTATTTTCCTATTAAATTGTTTATAGTACTCAAGACTGAAGTTGGTTTTGAAAAAAATTAATTGTTTGAAACCCAGATAGTTTTGAAGAATAGCATAGGGCGCCAAAAAAAAATTGGAAAGGTAAAAGAACTCGCCCAAGGTGATGTAATTAAACTTCTTCTCGATAATAAACCGATCGGCAAATGTGATCAATGAAAAAGACGCGATCGCAATAAAAAAATTAAAGGCGGTGGCTAGTATTTCTTTAGTCGATGCGGGTTTGTTAAATGTGAATTTTATATGTCGAAACACATAAAAAAGAGCTAGAGCAAAAAAAAGAATTATCGTAAAACATAAAAAACGAATGAACACGTCTAGCTGCTCTAAAGGCTTAAAGTAGAATAGTAAAGCTAAAATAAGCAATGCTATTTTCCAGTAGTTGGCGATAACTTGCGCCAACAAAAAATTTGAATTAAGCCGCAATACATTATGAAGAAACAAAGACGAAATGATGCTAAAGCTTGTTAAAAACAACAAAACGCTATTAATTTCGATCTCAGGATAATTTCTTTTTAAAAAAATTGTACTAACAATTGTTGAAAGCAAAACTACACAGCCTATAAGCGCCAATTGTATTTTTTGCGTGTCTATTTCGTTTTTATCTTTTGCAATGGAGAACCTCAAAAAAACTTGTTCCATTCCCAAGATTCCTAAAACAAAAATTAAAGAGATGTAGGTGATAATTATTGAATATTGGCCGTAATAGAACGAACTCAACACTTCTTTCATTACAATGTTGGCCAAAAAAAAACTGATTGCCCCTATTGCTATTAGCAACAAAGACAGGTGTCTGTAGAAATAGTTGTGGATTTTTTTTATCAAAAGTTGACACACATTAATAAAGAAAGGTTAACTCACAATTGAATTAACCTTCTTTTAAAGTTTAGTTTCTGTTCAATATTTTATTTAACAGCAATCTTTGCAAGCTCTGGATAAAAGGCTGGCTTTGTATCAAAATATGGATCGTAATTTCCTTTTTCGTCTTGCTTGAAGGTATATTGCTTCGATGCTTCGTTAGATGTAATGAACTGATTAGACGAAAAAAAGGTGTTTACTTGATCTTGTAGAATATCAAAATTCTTGTCTAGATAAGAAAGGGTAATCTTCTTAATTTCTAAACTTTTTAAATTTTTAAATTCATTTCTGCCTATATCAAATCTCAAATCATTAGGCACTACACCTTCGGGAAGGTTAAAAACTACGGTTTGAACATCTTTGCTTCCTTTTATGCCGGCCCAAACAGCTTTTTCTTCTACAAACCATTCGTTTGTTCCGTCTTTGTAATAAAAAATCAATTCGTCATCGGTTGGGATAATTAAATCTACTTTAATATCAAAGGTTTTTGGTTTTGGAGCCTCTTCCGCTACAGGATTGGCTTCTTTTTTACAAGAAAGTAAAGCTACACAAACTAAGAATAAGATAAATTTTGTTTTCATTTTTATAAATATTTGTGCAAAGTTAAATTTTTTTTAATTCTAAAAATAAAAATATCAAAAAAACATCCCTTGAAATACCTTATAAAAAGGTGGTTAAGCAAATTAATTTATGTGTTTTATTCTTTTATTTCAGTCCTTAATCAATATTGTTTTTTCGGAACATTTGTTTGAATTTACTGGAGATAAGATCTACTTAATTGCAAAGCTGCAGTTCAATTAACACCAAAAGAAAAAACTATATTTGCCTAGTAACACACTTAAAATGCATTTGCTACAATGATAATTTCCAAAGAAAAGTTTCACAGTTTTGACGCACTACGTTTTTTTTCGTTTTTTATTGTTTTTTTATCTCACTTGCCTTATGCCCTATTTAACAACTTAGATTTTTTAAACGTCGACGGCACAATAGGTGTGTATTTCTTTTTCACATTGAGCGGATTTCTTATTACCTATATTTTACTTTTTGAAAAAACTACCGCTAACGCCTTTAATTTTAAAAATTTCTTTGCCCGACGTGTTCTAAGAATTTGGCCGCTCTATTATTTTGTTTTATTGTTTGCATTCTGTTCGTCATTTATTATAGCATTCTTACAATTGCCCTCAAGCGATATTGGCTATGATCCCAATTGGCTCATGTCTGCTTTGTTTTTAGAAAACTACATGGTAATCTACCATAACGGGTATGCAAATGTGTCGCCTTTGCCTGTTCTGTGGTCGTTATGTGTTGAAGAGCATTTCTACATCATTTGGGGGGTCTTGCTTTATTTTCTTAAAATAAAAAGAGTGCCTGCCGTTATTCTTGTTTTTATTGGAATAGCAATCATTTCAAGAATCATCTTTTACAACCACAATTTGCTTTTTAAAGACATTCTAACCAATATTGATTTTTTTATGTTTGGTGCGATTCCTGCCTATTTAGTTATTACGGCTAAAGAAAAAACAATTCAGTTTGTGAATAAAGTCCCGTTGTTTTTTAAAGTGTTGCTTATTATTGCCACTCTTGCTTATGTTTTTGCTTCGTCACACCTTGTGTTTGAATACAGCAAATTAGCAAACCCTTTAATTTTTGGATTACTTTTTTCGGCCATACTTTTTGTGTTTATTCCAATGGAAAATAAATTAAAAATAAGTGATTCAAGTGTTTTTTCTCGATTAGGCCTTTATACGTATAGTCTTTATTTAATTCACGTTATTGTGATTCATCTCGTTATTCAGTTGTTTAATAAATTCCAAATTAACTTTGAACACAATAGCTTGTATTTTATATTTCTTGCGCTAGGAATTACAATTCTTGCAAGTTATTTGTCTTATATTCTGATCGAAAAACCTTTTTTACGATTGAAAAAATATTTTTAAGTGGCGTCTTCCTGCCATGAATCATAAAAAACATTTTGTTTTAACAATAGGATTCTATGTGCTTTCATGCCGTAATTAAAAAATTTATAACTCCCTAAAAAGCCTTTAGATAATTCGTCTTCTGCTTTTTTTGGTGACGGCTTTTTAAAAAAATTGATTCGGTTTTAATCAAATATAACACTGAATTGTGCCATTCATAGTTCTTTTTGTGCTTTGTGTCGAAAAAAAGATGGGGTAAAGACCAAATTATTTACATTCGCCCACCAATTTAAAAACCTACACAGGGATGAAAAAAATTACCCCGTTTTTGATCGCCTTACTTTTACTTTGTTTTGTAACTACTATGCAAAGCCAAGTGGAAATTAATGAAGTATTGAGTTCCAACTCTACCGTATTGGCCGACGAAAATAGCTCCTACGAAGATTGGGTTGAGTTATTAAACACCGGAGCTTCAGCCGTAAACCTCAATGGCTACGGCCTCTCAGACGATGCAGATTTGCCGCTCAAATGGACCTTTCCAAATGTGTCTATCGGCGCCGGACAATACCTGTTGGTTTGGTGTTCAGATAAAAACCGCCGAGTACCAGGCAGCCCATTACACACCAATTTTAAAATTAGCTCCTAAGGCGAAGTAGTATTACTTTCTACAACCGCAGGCGTATTTGTAAATACTAGTCCAGAAACCGAAAACCCTACAAAACATTTCTATTGGCCGTTCGCCCAACGGAACCGGGAACTTCTTGTTTTTTGGCATTCCAACACCCAATGCGGCCAACACCACAGCCAGTTACACAGAGAGCTTGCCCTCTCCAATTTTTTCACAAAATTCGGGTTTTCTTACGGCGGGATTTTCTTTAAGTATCTCAACCGATATGCCTGGTGCTAGTATTATTTATACGTTAGATGGTTCGGAGCCCAAATCGACCAATTTGGGAGGCACAACGTACTCCTACAAAAACCAATACCCCGAAGTATTTGGCCAAGTTTCTGGTCCGTTACTTACCAAAAGTTTTCAAACTTTAAGTTACAGTGGGCCAAAAGCTATTGCCGATCGTTCGGCTTTGCCAAATAACTTGGCGAACATCTCTACCACCTACGATGCCGATCCCTCCTATTATATGCCAGCCAATCCAATTTACAAAGGAACCGTGGTACGTGCCAAAGTAATTAAACGCGGTGCTTTAGACAGCCAAACCATTACCCGTTCTTATTTTATAAGTCCCTCAGGCGTTAATCGTTTTTCTTTGCCGGTGGTTTCGATCAGCATCGACGAAAACAAATTTTTTGACTACTACAACGGAATCTACGTGGCAGGGACCGATTTTGAAACCTGGCGTGCAGCCAATCCTACCCTCAATGCCGATTGGGAAACGAATAACGGGAATTTTTATAGAACCGGAATTGCCAACGAAAAAGTGGGCAACATTTCCTATCTCGTAAACGGCACCGAAGTACTCAACCAAGATGCAGGATTTCGAATCCACGGCGGAATTTCTCGTCGCTTTCAACTTAAATCCTTGAAAGTTTATGCTCGTTCCAAATACGGCAAAAACAGTTTTGATTACCAACTTTTTAACGACCTCAACACCAATGCTTTTTCGAGCTTTGTGTTGCGCAATTCGGGGGGTGATTTTCAAAAAACTATGTTTAGAGATGCCTTAAACCAAACGGTTTTGAAATCCTTGCGTCCAGACAAAGAAGCCTATCAACCTACTGTATCTTTTGTTAATGGGGAGTTTTGGGGGATTTTAAATATTCGTGATCGATACAGTGCTGAATATTTTAAGCGCGCGTACAACGCTGATACCGTAGATTATTTAGAGAATAATGGCGATGTTCAAGAAGGTGATAATGTAAAATATACCGACTTGATGAATTAAATGAATACCAATTCATTGGCTACGCCTGCTAATTATAACTACATAAAAACCCAGTTGGATCCCGAAAATTTTGCCGATTATTATATTGGTAATCTTTTTCTGTTGAATGAAGATTGGCTAAACAATAACATCAATTTTTGGCGCAACAAAATACCAGTAAATAATTTAGGCGCTGCCAACGGTTTGGAAGGCAGATGGCGATGGGTTTACCACGACATGGACAATACAATGGGTGAGGTTTTTGGTGAAATAAATGCCAACAATTTAGCCATTGCCAATTCAGTAGATACTGCGCCTTATAATCCCGAATGGTCAACGTGTATGTTTAGAAAAATGTTGGCAAATGCAGAATTTAAAACCTACTTCATTAATCGTTTTGCCGATGCCTTAAATACTACCTTTTTACCTACAAGAACCATTGGGATTATGCAAAGCATGAGTGCGGTGATTTATCCCACCATATCTGAGCACATAGCCCGCTGGAAATCTCCTCCATTAGTAAGTGACTACGATTAGTTTATAGATTATATGACCGATTTTTTTAATCAGCGTCCAGCTTTTCAACGCGGAAATATCCGATCGGTGTTTAATATTACAGCCAACATTAATGCAACGTTAGATATTTCGTCACCTGAGCACGGTTACATCAAAATGAATACCATAGATGTAAAACAAGGCACCGACGGAATCACTTCTTATCCTTATCCTTGGACGGGAATCTATTTCTCTAACATTCCGGTAACACTTAAAGCCATTACTTATTCAGGGTATAGATTTAGTCATTGGACCGGCGCTTCATCGAGCACCAATCCAGAAATCACGGTTAATTCGGCCAGTAGTTTTTCGCTAACCGCAGTGTTTATTGCCGAGGCAGCGCCATCGAGTCACCCGATTTATGCTTGGTTTATGAATTCGGCTATCGCCAATAACGAGCCGTTGACCACCTTGACCTCAACCTACAAAACAGGTGCGGTAGACGGTACCTTAACCTACCAATCTTGTTTAGCCGGTTACCCATTTACCTCGGACGATCTCAATTGGCGTAAAGAGTCTATGGAACGTCGCAACAGTCCTACTGAAGTAAATTACTACCCTGAAGTGAACAGCAACTTGCCTTTTGCCACTAGCGACATGAAAGGATTGCAAATTAGAGAGCCATTCCAAAACGGAAGTGCCACTAATGCTATGGTATACTCGTTTTCAACCAGCGGATACAAAGACATTCAATTTATGTTTGCAGCCATCAACGAATTGACCAATGTCACCGGAATTTTGGTTGATTATGCAACTAATGCTGGAACTCCAACTTGGCAAACGGCTGGATTGACCTCATCGACCTTGGCCTTAACCAACGGCTACCAATCGTTTATGGTTGATTTTGCAAACATTCCGTCGGCCAATAACAATCCTGACTTTAAAGTGCGTTTGCGCTTTGCTGGAAGCAACTTAACTGTAGATGCAGGAAATCGCGTGACATTTAATAATGTTACCGTAAATGGCACCTTATTGCCTTTGGCGGTTGCAGACAACAACTACACCAAGTTTTCGGTATTCCCGAATCCGGTGAACCAAGAATTATATGTTTCGGGAACGTCACCTGCAGAAATCGTTCGCTAACAAATTTTTGCCGTTGACGGAAAATTAATGCAAAAAGGAGAAGTAACCAACGGACAAATTTTCTGTGATCAATTGACCATTGGCTTGTATTTCTTGCAATTGGAATCAAACGGAAAAACCGAAACTAAGAAAATAATCAAAGATTAATCTTGATGATATTCCAAACAAAAAAGAGGCTTCAGGCCTCTTTTTTTATGTACTTAAATTCCCGATTTTAAGGCATCCTGCCAACGGGGAATTTCTATCGCAAACGCTTTTTTGATTTTTGATTTATCAAGTACACTGTAGGCCGGACGTTTTGCTGGTGTAGGGAATTCAGCCGTTGGAATTGGCAACACCGCTGTTTTTAGGCCGTGATTGAGTAAGATTTGCTGTGCAAATTCACACCAACTGCAGCTGCCTTCGTTGCTGTAGTGGTAAATTCCATACGGCGCGCTTGCAAAATCTTGAGCCGTTTGTTGACATATCGTAACCAAAGTTTTAGCCAAATCGGTGGCCAAAGTAGGGCTCCCAATTTGATCATCGACTACCTTGAGTTGATCGCGTTCGGCGCCCAAACGCAACATGGTTTTCATGAAATTAGCCCCAAAATTCGAATATACCCAAGCAGTGCGCACAATATAATAACGCGTTAAAATTTCTTGTACCACTTGTTCGCCAACCCATTTACTGGCACCGTATACACCGGTTGGGTGAGGAACATCGGTTTCTACATAGGGCGTTTTATTCAAACCGTCAAACACAAAATCAGTGGAAACATGAAGCAATATGGTTTGATGCTCTAGGCAAATCTCGGCCAAATTTTGCACGCCATCTGTGTTGATGGTATAGGCTTTTTCTGGCTCAGATTCGGCTTTGTCTACTGCGGTATAAGCAGCCGCATTGATGCAAAAGTTGGGATGATACGCAGAAAATGCGTTTTGAATACTGGCTTTATCGGTGAGGTTAACTTCTTGCGAACCGCAAAACTGAAACTGAATTTCAGTGTAATTCAACGCAATACTTTGAAGCGCTTGGCCCAACTGCCCGTGTGCGCCAGTAACTAAAATTACCATACGGGGCGGGCTTGTGCCAATAGAGGTTGAACTTGGTCTTTGTCTGAAATACAAAGCGAT
>CAMBOW010000016.1 GCA_945869365.1 Flavobacterium psychrophilum
TCCAAACGGTTTTTCTTACAAGCCGATATCGATGAATTTGCGGTATATGAAACCCAACTCGACGATCAGATTCGCGACAAAGACTTGAGTTTTTTCAACCTGACCTATGATCGATTGCTGAAGCGCATCGAAGAGAGTAAAACCTTTTATACCGATATTTTATCTCAACCGTTTGATTATTCGGTTGATGAAAGTTTCAACACCGACTACGAAAAATTACCGTATGCCAAAACCACCGAAGAATTGTATGATAAATGGCGCAAACAAATTAAATTATCTACGCTTTCTTCCTTGACTGACAAACTCAAAATGCAAGAAGATTTGCAAAAGGGAATAAAACCATCAACCAAGAAAGCTGACGAACTAGACGAATCAAAAGCGAAAATTCAGCTCACCGAATCTACACCGAGTAAAGAGGTCGCCACTACCCCCAAATCGTTTGAAGCACTCGAAAAAGAAACGCGAGAAAGCTCGTTGAAATCACTCAACGAATACTTTGCTTTTCTTCACGATTTAGATCACACTGATTGGTTTTCGGTTTATGTGAATGCCATTGCTACCCGATTTGATCCGCACACCAATTACTTCCCGCCCGACGAAAAAGAGCGTTTTGACGTGAGCATGAGCGGAAAACTCGAAGGCATTGGCGCCCGTTTGCAAAAGAAAAATGATTATACCGAAATCTCGGAGCTCATTTCGGGCGGACCGGCTTGGCGAGGAAAAGAACTCGAATCGGGCGATGTGATTCTTAAAGTGGCCCAAGGCAGCGACGAACCCGTTGATGTGGGCGGCATGCAGTTGGACGATGTAGTCAAAAAAATCAAAGGGCCCAAAGGCACTGAAGTGCGCCTCACGGTAAAAAAAGTTGATGGAACACTCACCGTTATTTCGATTATTCGTGACATTGTAGAGATAGAAGAAACCTACGCCAAATCGAGTGTTGTGGAGAAAAATGGTGTTAAATATGGCGTCATTTATTTGCCTAAATTTTACATCGATTTTGAAAATAACGATGGCCGCGATGCTGCCAAAGACATGGCTGTAGAAGTAGAACGGCTCAAAGAAGCCGGCGTGAAAGGAATTGTAGTCGATGTGCGGGACAATGGCGGAGGCTCGTTAAAAACCGTTGTGGATATTGCGGGTTTATTCATCGAACAAGGCCCAATTGTGCAAGTAAAATCGGCAGGTAGAAAAAAAGAAGTTTTGTTTGATCGCGATGCCAAGGTGCAGTGGGATGGTCCCTTGGTGGTTATGATTAACAGTTTTTCGGCATCTGCTTCCGAAATATTAGCGGCGGCTATTCAAGATTACAGAAGAGGAATTATCCTGGGCAGCAAACAATCCTACGGAAAAGGAACGGTACAAAATGTAATTGACTTAAACCAGTTTGTGCGAGGCAATACCGTGGGTGATTTGGGTGCATTAAAAACAACAACCCAAAAATTCTATCGCATCAATGGTGGATCCACCCAATTGGAGGGCGTGAGCAGTGATGTGGCTATTCCCGATCGCTATGCCTATTTAAAAATGGGAGAGCGCGACATTGACAACGCCATGCCTTGGGACAAAATAGATCCGGCAGAGTATAATTATTGGACCAAACAAGCCAATTTTGATTCAGCTATCGAACGCAGCAAGAATAGGGTTTTGGCCAATTCTACCTATAAATTAATCAATGAAAATGCAGCTTGGATTGACCAACGCAACAAGGAGAACACCTATATTTTGCAGCTGGATAAGTTCAAGAAAGAACAAGAAGCCTCAGAAGAAAAAGCCAAGAAATACAAATCCATTTCCGACTACGATTCTCAGTTGAAATTTAATTCCCTGCCCTATGAACAGGAGTTAATGAATACAGATATCTCGCTAAAAGAGAAAAGGGATCGTTGGCACGAGGCTTTGGAAAAAGATATTTATGTAGAAGAAGCCCTTAATGTATTGGGTGATTTATTGCCTAAGTCCATGCAAAAATCGGCGAGTACATCGGTTTCGAAGAGCAAATCGCCCAAATCCTAAACCTTAAAAAAAGCTTCTTAATCAGAAGCTTTTTTTATTACCATTCGTTTACTTTATTGGCATCCATTTTCAGGAAAATAAACAGCAAAATGGTAAAGCCCCATAAGCCCGATCCTCCATACGAAAAGAAAGGTAGCGGCACACCTACAGTAGGAAATACACCGACTACCATGGCAATGTTGATGAAAAAATGAATAAACAAGATGCCGGCAACGCCATAGCCATAAACGCGGCTAAATTTGGTTTTCTGTCGCTCGGCCAAATAGATGATTCGAAAGATGAGGCCGATAAACAAGGCAATTACAATCAAACAGCCAATAAAACCCCATTCTTCGCCCACGGTGGTAAAAATATAATCGGTATGTTGTTCGGGTACAAATCCACCTTTGGTTTGGGTTCCTTCTAAATAGCCTTTGCCAAACCAGCCACCAGAGCCAATCGCAATTTCGGATTGGTTGGTGTTGTAGCCAATTCCTTTTAAATCGACTTGTTTGCCCAATAGGATATTAAATCGATCGCGGTGGTGTTGCTTGAATACGTTATCAAACACATAATCTACCGAGAATATAAATCCAGAAATGAGTAGCATAACCAAAGCACTGGCAATGATATTGCGATCCATCATTCGGCTTTTAATGTACACAATAATCACAACAGCTAAAGCAATGCCTATTAAAGCCAACGGTTGTATAACCAAGGCCAGGACAAACAATAAAATGGCGATAAAACCAGTCCATACATACCAAGATGGCAAGCCTTCCCGGTGCATCACAAAAACAAAGACAACATAAATAAGTGCACTTCCGGGGTCGTGGATGGCAATAAGCACCACCGGAAAAAACAGAATAGCCATAGCTTGTATTTGCCGGTTGACGTCTTTTAGGTTTACTTGTACATCGCTTAAATATTTGGCCAAAGCCAAGGCAGTTGCTGCTTTTACAAACTCGGAGGGTTGTAAACCAAATGAACCAAACGAATACCAGTTGGCTTGCCCTTTTACCGTTTTACCAAAAACAAATAATCCAGCAATAGACAGCAATCCAATGCCATAAATGACACTCGAGAATTTTTCATAAAACTTCCCGTCCACCGCAAGTATGATGAATATCAAGGGCATCGTCAAAAACAAATACAACAATTGTTTGCCATAGGGCTGCCCAAAATCAAACATAAAATTGGAGTCTGACAGGGAAAGAGAAGAGGAATAGATGTTAAGCCAACCCAACACAACCAATACAACATAGATGATTACGCTGATCCAATCGAGGTTATTGGTTACACTTTGGTTTTTCATTTTGTACTAATTTTCTATTTCGGCAGCAGCGTCATCTACTGTTTTTTTAGTTAGCAATAAGCTGTCAACTACTTTTCGTCCGGTATATCGCGCATATTCTCCTTGTAAACTTCCTTCCAACATGCGCTTTTCTAGGTCAACACGGGTAATTTTTTTCCGCAAATATTTCTCGATCATCAAACTGGTAATGGGTCCCGCCCATCGCGCACCCCAGTAGCCATTTTCGACCAAAACGGCGATGGCAATTTTCGGGTTATTGCGCGGAGCAAAGGCCACAAAAATGGAGTGATCTTGCAATTTGGTTCGTTTGCCATTAATTTTTGCAAAATTTTCAGCGGTACCCGTTTTCCCACATATCTCTATGCCATCTACTTGCAAGGCATAAGCCGTTCCCATATTATACACATCAAAAAGTCCGTCAATAACCGGTTGAAAATATTTCCTGTTGATACTGGTCACATGTTTGGTCCGGTATTTTTTCTCAATTACTTCTCCCTTTATTTTTTTGATGATGTGAGGCGTATAGTAAAACCCGTGATTGGCTACAGCGGCCATCATATTGGCCAATTGAATGGGCGTCATCAACACTTCTCCTTGACCAATTGCATTAGAAACAATAGCAGTGCTTCGCCAGCCGCCATTGGGGTAAATGCGTTTATAGGTTTTGGAGGTGGGCGCTTTTCCTTTGCGACCTGTTGGTAAATCATAGCCCATAAATTGCCCTAAACCAAAACTCTGAATGTGATTGCTCCAAACATCAACTCCGTCGGCCGGACGAACATATTTGTTAATGGTTTTCATGTAGGCCGTTCCAAAATAGGCATTACAGGATTCGTAAATTCCGCGATGCAATTGCAAGGCGCCGCCGTGGCAGTGGCAACGCATAAATCGGCCTCGTGCATAACTAAATCCGTGATTACACACCACAGAAGTTTGTTCGTTGATCACTCCTTCTTGAAGCGCGACCAGGCCAGTGAGTATTTTAAAGGGTGAACCCGGGGGATATTCGGCCAGAAGTCCGCGGTCGTAAAGCGGTTTGGCAATCGAATCGCGGTAGAGTTTGGTATAGTTTTTAGAACGTTGTCGGCCCACCAAAATAGAGGGGTCATAGGAGGGTGCAGTAACGAGCGCCAAAATTTCACCTGTACTGGGCTCAATGGCTACAATTCCGCCGCGTTTATTCATCATGAGTGCTTCCCCATATTTTTGGAGTTCGGCATCAATGGTGAGGTTAATGTCTTTTCCTTGCACGGCTATGGTGTCAAATTTGCCCTCTTTGTAGGAGCCAATTTCCCGGTTGTATTTGTCCTTCAAGGTATATTTCACCCCTTTTACGCCCCGTAAGGTATTTTCGTAGCTTTCTTCTACGCCTTGTCGGCCAATTAAATCACCACTGTTGTAGTAGGGATTTTTCTTGATTAAGTTTTCGTTCACTTGGGTAATGAAACCAAATACGTTGGCGCCAAAACGCACTTGGTAATCGCGAAGCGAACGCTTTTGAATGTAAAAACCTTCAAATTTTCGAATTTTTTCCTGAAAGGCTGCAAACTCCAATTTATTGAGTTGGGGTAAAAACACCGAAGGCAAACGCGGACTATACACCTTGGCTTTGGCAATGGTTTTTAAAAACCGCTCTTTGGTGATGTCCAACAGTTGACAAAATTCAAGGGTATCCAATTTTTTTATATCTCTGGGCACTACCATGATGTCATAAGACGGTTGATTGGCGACCAAAAGAGTGCCGTTTCGGTCGTAGATATAGCCGCGTTCGGGATAGTCGTATTTAATTTTAATGGCGTTGTTTTCTGATTTTAACTTGAAGGAATCATTGATGATTTGCAAGTAAAATAACCGCAGGATGAGCAAGGCGGTAGCCACAATGATAAAGGTGGGCAGCACTACTTTTCTCATCGTCTGCTTGGCTTAATAATGTAGATGATACTGATGCAAAGCAACAAAGTAAACAACGTAGTAAGGAATGTTTTGAGTAGTATTTCCCATAAAAAATTAAGGCGAAATACTTCTAGAAAAAACAAGGTGAAGTGGTGCATGGCGACAGCCAAAAGTAAAAACGTAAACCGCTCGGGCGTGAGCACATCATTTAGTTTTACGGTTTGGTATTCGTAGCTCATTCCAAACGAAAACCTAAAAAGCGCGGGTCTGAAATAGGCCAAAATAATACTGGCCAAAGCGTGTACTCCGCCTGAATTACAAAACATATCCAAGCAAATCCCTAACAAAAAACTGGCCAATAACAAAGCTGTTTTGTTACCGTTAACGGGATAAAGGATGATGAATAAAATATAGGGATACGGATTGATGTACCCAAACAAATTGATGTTGTTGAACAACAAAATTTGTGCGAGGAAAAGCAACAAAAATCGTGCGAAATTTACAAATACAGCACTACTCATTTTCGCGTTTTTCTAGGTTAATAATCTCCTCCCGGTATTTGCTTTTGATGATATATACGTGTCCCAAATTGGTCATGTCGTTAAACAATTTTACATTGAGGGTATAGTAATTAGTTTGGTTGTCGATGTAGATTTTGTCTATGGTGCCAATGCCAATATTTTCTGGAAAAATCACCGACTGTCCGCCCGTTACAATCGTGTCTCCTTTGTGAACAGAAGCCAAACGAGGCACATCAATGAGTTGCACAAAGCCTGTGCTTTTTCCGTTCCAAACCAATGAGCCAAAGTGATTTGTTTTTTTGATTTTGGCATTAATTTGGGATTTCACATTCAAAATACTGATGATCGAAGCGTAATTTTCTGAGGCTTTGTCAATGATGCCAATAATTCCAGCACTGTTAATCACCCCCATGTCTGATTGTATTCCTTGGGCCGAACCGCTGTTTATGGTGAGGTAGTTTTCGTGGGTATTGTAGGCGTTGTGTATTACTTTAGACACAATAATATTTACTTTTTTCACCCCTTTTATCGAATCCAATCGAGGCGCTAAGGCGCTATCTTTTACATTAAACAGCAGCATTTTTAGTCGGGCATTTTCAGTGGCAAGTTGATTGTTTTGGTCTTTTAGTCGCAGGTATTCGCTGATGGAATTCACCCGTTCGTAGACGCCGCCTGTAAAAAAATTGGCAGAACTAATTACTTTGCTACGGTGAAAAGAATGAAACTGAACCGTTAAGATAAAGGATAGGAATAAAAGCAGCAAAAACAGCAAACGATAGCTGTTTTTTAATACAAAAGTTACTATTTGCTGCATTTTCTATGAAATATAAATTCGAATTCAGGTACAAATCAACTTCCAAAATATAAAGAAATGTGCCTTATATGTAGGAAGCGTTAGTAATTATTTAATAAGAATGCTCTTGAATTTTGGGATGTTTTTAAGTGCCATTCCTGTTCCGCGTACTACGGCACGCAATGGATCTTCAGCAATATATACGGGCAAATCTGTTTTTTGAGAAATACGTTTGTCTAATCCTCTAAGCATTGATCCACCTCCGGCCAAATAAATCCCGGTGTTGTAAATATCAGCAGCCAATTCGGGTGGGGTTTGCGAAAGTGTTTCCATTACGGCATCTTCAATTCGTTGAATCGATTTGTCTAAGGCTTTGGCAATTTCGCGATAGGAAACGTCTACTTGTTTGGGTTTGCCAGTTAATAAATCTCGTCCTTGCACTGACATTTCGTCTGGTGGAGTTTCCAATTCTTCTAAGGCGGCACCAATTGTAATTTTTATTTTTTCAGCTGAACTCTCTCCCACAAATAAATTGTGTTGGGTACGCATGTAGTAAATAATATCGTTGGTAAATACATCTCCGGCAATTTTCACCGATTTATCACACACAATTCCACCCAAAGCAATTACGGCAATTTCGGTTGTTCCACCGCCAATATCTACAATCATGTTTCCTTTGGGTTGCATGATGTCAATACCAATACCAATAGCCGCAGCCATCGGTTCGTGGATCAAGTATACTTCTTTTCCGTTTACGCGTTCACACGATTCTTTTACCGCACGCATTTCTACTTCGGTAATTCCAGAAGGAATACAAACCACCATGCGCAAGGCCGGGGTAAACATTCTTTTTTTGAGTGCAGGAATACTTTTGATAAACATATTGATCATCTTCTCAGATGCATCAAAATCGGCAATAACCCCGTCTTTTAACGGACGAATCGTTTTGATGTTTTCATGGGTTTTCCCTTGCATCATATTGGCCTCTTTTCCCACGGCAATTATTTTCCCGGTTATGCGGTCGCGGGCAACAATTGAAGGACTGTCGATCACCACTTTGTCGTTGTGAATAATAAGGGTGTTAGCAGTACCAAGGTCTATCGCAATATCCTCGGTCATAAAATCAAAAAATCCCATATGTATACCGGGTTATTAGGTTTAAATCAAAAATTACATACAAAGTTAAACAAATTAATGTTTGAAATGACGCGTTCCAGTAAATACCATGGCAACTTTATTTTGGTTGCAATAAGCGATGCTCAACTCGTCTTTTATGGATCCACCGGGCTGAATTACAGCAGTTATTCCTGCGTTTTTTGCAATTTCTACACAGTCCGGAAACGGGAAAAATGCATCGCTGGCTAGTACGGCTCCGTGCAAATCAAATGCAAAGGTGTTGGCTTTTTTGATGGCTTGATCAAGGGCGTCTACACGCGAAGTTTGACCTGTACCCGAGGCGATCAACGTTTGGTTTTTGGCCAATACAATGGTGTTTGATTTGGTGTTTTTACAGATTTTAGACGCAAACAATAAATCATCAATTTCAGCTGATGATGGTGCTGTATTTGTCACTGTTTTTAAATCGTTTGCGGAGTCGGTAATCTTGTTTTTGTCTTGAACCAGCAACCCGTTTAGACAAGTGCGCACTTGTGTTTCTGGCAAAGCCACTTTGTTTTGCACCAGAATGATTCGGTTTTTTTTCTCGGTTAATATCGTCAACGCATCGGCATCAAAATGCGGCGCGATCACCACTTCACAAAACAGCGAATTGATTTCGGTTGCAGTAGCAACATCTATAGTTCCGTTGGCAATTAGGACTCCTCCAAAAGCAGAAGTTGGATCGCCTGCCAAAGCCGCTAAATAGGCTTCTTTCATGGTGGCACGCGTAGCCAATCCGCAGGCATTGTTGTGCTTTAAGATGGCAAAGGTTGGCTCATTTTCGCGAAACTCCAAAATTAGATTTACGGCTGCATCCACGTCCAACAGGTTGTTGTATGACAATTCTTTCCCGTGAACTTTATGGAACATGGCCTCAAAATCGCCAAAGAAAAATCCTTTTTGGTGTGGATTTTCGCCATATCGCAACACGGCACCCTCGGCTACGCTGACTTTAAAATAGGTGGGGTCGGTATTAAAATAATTAAAGATGGCAGTATCGTAATGCGAAGAAACATGAAAAGCTTTGGTGGCAAACCACTTGCGTTCATCAATTGTCGAGGTATTTCCCGCTGTAATGAGGTCCAAAAATGCGCTGTACTCTTGCACAGAAGGCACAATAATGGTGTCTTTGAAATTCTTGGCAGCGGCGCGAATTAAGGAAATTCCACCTATGTCGATTTTCTCAATACTATCGGATTCACTTGCGCCAGAAGCCACTGTTTTTTCAAACGGGTACAAATCGACAATCACCACATCCAATTGCGGAATGTTGTATTCCTGCATTTGCTGCACATCGCCTTCGTGATCTTGTCGGTTTAAGATGCCGCCAAATATTTTGGGATGTAAGGTTTTTACACGACCACCCAAAATAGAAGGGTAGGAAGTTACATCTTCAACAGGGATAACAGGGATACCTAAATTTCGGATAAAATCTTCGGTACCTCCCGTAGAGTATAAACTTACGTTTAATGCGTGTAAACGGCGTACAATAGGCTCTAATCCGTCTTTAGAAAATACCGAAATGAGTGCGGCTTGAATGGGTTTTGTTGTGTTCATGAGTGGTGTGTTGTGCCAGTTAGAAAATGGGCTCGGTTTAGTGTTGCAAAAGTAGTTTTTTGTTGGGAAAAATCAATTGCCAATATTGAATAATACGCCACTTTTTTTACCCTTTTTTTAACAACATACAAATTAGGAAAGTGAAAAAAAAAGACGGATTTTTACCGCTTCAAAAAAGTAGGTCTATGGTTGTATATCTTCGTTTATTAGCCGAGAGTTTCCGTTTTGCTACCAATGCTTTGCGCACCAATAAACTGCGTACGGCATTGTCCTTATTGGGTGTTACCATAGGGATTTTTTCGATTATAGCGGTATTGGCTGCTGTTGATTCCCTCGACCGAAAAATCAAGGCCGATTTGAGTAGTTTGGACAAAAACACCATGTACCTCACCAACATGAATTTTGGCCCAACCGATATTCCCGAATGGAAACGCCAACAATTTCCTGAAGTAAGCTATGAAGAATATCAATTTATTAAGGAAAACACCCACCAAGTAGAAAATTGTTGTTTCCAATATTTTACTAATTCGCAAAGCATCAAATACGAGGCCAATATGGTATCAGATGTAAATTTGGTGCCGGTTACCTATGAGTTTGTGGCAATACAACGATTAGAAGTACAATACGGCCGATTTTTTACCGAATCGGAATCCAATTCTGGAACTGCCGTAATTGTGTTGGGCTACGAAATTGCGCAAGGGCTTTTTGAAAATAGTGATCCGCTAGGAAAAACAGTTCGTTTATTTGGAAAGCGATTTCAAGTAATTGGAGTGACCAAAAAGAAAGGGCAAAACTTTAGCATGGGAGACAGCGACGACACGTCGGTTTTTATATCGTCTAATTTTATTCGTCGAGAATTTGGGGAACACAATGATACCATGTTGCCGGTTATTGTAGTCAAACCCGAAAAAGGCGCCGACATGGCCGAAATTAAAGCCGAAATCAGCTATAAATTGCGCAATTTTCGCGGAGTAAAATCTGACGAAATTGATAATTTCTTTTTGAATGTGTTATCTGGGTTTACCGATTTTATCGATAATATTGTGGGACAACTCAATATGGTGGGCTGGATTATTAGTGGATTTTCACTCTTGGTTGGTGGCTTTGGCATTGCCAACATTATGTTTGTTTCGGTTAAAGAACGCACCAACCTAATCGGGATTCAAAAATCATTGGGTGCCAAAAACAAATTTATCTTATTTCAGTTTTTGTTTGAAGCCATCATCTTAGCTGTAATTGGCGGATTAATTGGTCTTTTCTTGGTTTGGATCATTGCTCTAACCTTAACTAATATGCTCGATTTTGAATTTATACTGAGCTTCAGTAATGTGCTTTTGGGTACAAGTTTGTCGGCGATTATCGGTTTACTATCCGGAATTTTGCCTGCCATTTCGGCTGCCCGTTTAGATCCGGTAGAGGCCATTCGCACAGGAATATAAACTCAAATAAACCCCAAATAAAAAAGGAAGCTACAGTAACGTGCTTCCTTTTTTCTTATGGTAAAGTAGTTTGTTTAGCGAATTTCGCTGTTTTGAATCAAATCAAGGTATAAATTTATTTTGTCTTTCAGCTCTTTTCTTGGCGTAATAAAATCCAAGAATCCGTGTTCCAATACAAATTCGGCGGTTTGGAAGCCTTCTGGCAAATCTTTTCCGGTCGTGTCTTTTACCACACGAGGTCCAGCAAAACCAATTAAAGCGCCTGGTTCAGAAATGTTTACGTCGCCCAACATGGCATAGGAAGCGGTTGTTCCTCCGGTAGTTGGATCGGTACACAACGAAATGTAAGGAATTTTAGCTTCGGCCAATTGCGCCAATTTAGCTGAGGTTTTGGCCAATTGCATCAGTGAATAGGCCGCCTCCATCATGCGTGCGCCGCCTGATTTAGAAATCATCACAAAGGGCACCTTGTTTTTGATCGAGTAGTCAATTCCGCGGGCAATTTTTTCGCCAACCACGGCGCCCATAGATCCACCAATAAAGGCAAAATCCATACAACACACCACCAAGTCTTTGCCTTTTGATTTTCCAACTCCGGTGCGCACCGCGTCTTTCAGTTGGGTTTTGGCCATCACGTCTTTCAGGCGATCTTCATACTTTTTTGTATCAATAAAACGCAACGGATCTTTTGACGTCATGTTTTTGTCCAATTCCTTGTAGTCGTTGTTGTCAAACAAAATTTCAAAATATTCGGCACTGCCTATACGCACATGAAATCCGTCTTCTGGACTCACCCAGAGGTTGAGTGCCAATTCATCGGCATCGACAATTTTGCCTGTTGGCGATTTATACCACAAGCCTTTAGGCACATCCTTTTTGTCTTCGGTAGCAGTGGTAATCCCTTTTTCTGTTCGTTTAAACCAAGCCATATTTTTTAATTAATAGTTAATAATGAATAATTAAAAATTATACATTTTTAATTGAACCTTACTAGTAGTTAGTTACAAAGTGTTTACGTTGTTCAGGTCGGCAAAGGCTTGTTCC
This sequence comes from Flavobacterium psychrophilum, assembly GCA_945869365.1. Lineage (GTDB taxonomy): Bacteria > Bacteroidota > Bacteroidia > Flavobacteriales > Flavobacteriaceae > Flavobacterium > Flavobacterium psychrophilum_J. Next base: position 11,716 of record CAMBOW010000016.1, read on the forward strand.
AATCGTTTATTGAAAGTCATTTCGCCTTCACGTACCCATTTTCTTGGGTCGTAGTATTTTTTATTTGGAGAATCGGCACCGCTTGGGTTTCCAATTTGCGTGCGCAAGTAGTCGATGTTGTTCACCATATAGTCGCGAATTCCTTCGGTGTAGGCAAACTGCAAATCGGTATCGATGTTCATTTTGATCACCCCATACCCAATGGCTTCTCTAATTTCTTCTAAGGTGGAACCTGACCCTCCGTGGAATACAAAATCGACTGGGTTTTTACCAGTATTGTAATGCGCTTGCACGTATTCTTGTGAGTTATGCAAGATTTTGGGTGTCAATTTTACATTCCCTGGTTTGTATACTCCATGTACATTTCCAAATGCGGCTGCAATGGTAAATTTTGGGCTCACTTTCATTAATTCTTCGTAGGCATACGCAACTTCTTCGGGCTGGGTGTATAATTTTGAGCTGTCCACATCGGAGTTGTCCACGCCATCTTCTTCACCGCCGGTAATTCCCAATTCAATTTCGAGTGTCATGCCCATTTTACTCATGCGCGCTAAATATTCTTTGCAAATTTCAATGTTTTCGTGCAAGGGCTCTTCAGATAAATCAATCATGTGCGAGCTAAATAAGGGTTTGCCTGTAGCAGCAAAATGCGCTTCGCTGGCGTCTAACAACCCATCAATCCAAGGCAATAAATTTTTAGCACAGTGATCGGTATGTAATATTACAGTTGCTCCGTAGGCTTCTGCCAAGGTGTGTATGTGTTTGGCACCGGCAATACCTCCAGCAATTGCAGCTTTTTGGTTTTCGTTTGACAAGCCTTTTCCGGCGTTATAAATAGCCCCACCATTAGAAAATTGAATGATAACAGGCGCGTTTAGTTTGGCAGCGGTTTCTAATACACCATTAATGCTGCTTGATCCTGTTACGTTTACAGCAGGAAGAGCAAAACCTTTCTCTTTGGCATAGTTGAAAATTTCTTGTACTTGATCACCGGTTGCAACACCAGATTTGATAGCATGAGCCATGATTTTTGATTTAAAAATTGAGGGGCAAAAATAATAATTAATCCATTTAGAATGGGTAATTAATACCAATATTTACTACACCGTTGCTAAAATTATAATCCCTAAACCACTTTTTAGCAGTCAATTCGGCGGGATTGTAGGTTTTGAATCCAAAATCTAAGCGCACCACAAAAAAGCTAAAATCATAACGCAAACCAAAACCCGAGCCTACGGCGATGTCTTGCAATGATTTTATGCCAGAAAACACCGCTTTTTCATCGGTGACGTTGTCAAATACGTTCCAAATATTGCCAGCATCCACAAATAGGGCACCATTCACCTGACCAAACAAATTAAATCGGTGCTCTAGGTTGCCCGAAATTTTAAAGTTGGCTTCGTTAAAATCATTCACTGCAGAGGTTCTTCCCGGCCCCAAAGAATAGGATTGCCAGGCACGGTTGTCATTAGATCCGCCCGAATAATAGCTTCGTGAAAAGGGAATATTGTCGGAGTTGCCATAGGGAATAGCTATGCCCACAAAACTTCTAAAGGCCAGTATGTTTTTATGACTCAAATCCCAATGCTTTACATACTCTACTTCGGTTTTGATGTATTGGGAGAATTCTACGCCAAAAATGTTTCGGTTGCCACTTTCGTTTACAAATTTATCAGAGGAGCGGGTGAGGAGTGAAAGCACATTTCCTGCCAACTCTATCTTTGATTTTACCCCGTGAAAGGTTTCGTCGCTCGCATCGCTTTTGGATGTTTTGGTGTAGGTATAACTCGAGGACAAAATAAAGTTGTTTTCGGTGAGGCGTTTGCGGCGCTCGTTGATACTGCTAATAATTTTTTTGTCGGGATCTGTAGGTAAAATAGTGGGGTTTGTGCCCAAAACGGCATTTATAAAATTATCGGTACCCTGGGTAATAATTAGGTTGCCGTTAGAAAAATAAGTGGGATCGGCATTGTAGCGAATGGCCAAATTGTTTAGGGTAGTATAGGAGGAATTGTACACATTAAAATAGTTGGCTGTATTGATGTTTTTGATGTATTGGATGTTGAATAAATCATATTTTACATTCGCATTTTTGATGGGATTCCAATTGTAGGAAAGCGATCCAGATACGTTTTCTTTGTCCAAGCCGATGTTTTCTTGTTTAGAAAAACCGATGCTCATTACTGTTGAGGGAATCATGCTTTTGGGGATGATTTTCTCGGCACCAAAAAACAATAATAGTCGAGGGAAATTTAATTTCATGTCGAGCCCATATTCCGATACATTAAAAAATCGATCGTTAGAATTGGCCAAATCTTTGGATGAGCCAATATTGCCTCGAGCTGCGATTTCAAAAGTTTCGGCCCCATTAAATACATTTCGAATCGCCAAGGAAGCGCTTCCTGAAATCCCAAAATCTTGGATGTTAGAATGGGTGAGAGACAGCGACGGAGCGAGGCTAAATTTTTCGCGGGGAGCCAAATAAATATTGGCGATTAGTGCGTTTTGCAACGGGTCTCGTTTGTCAATCTCGTATTGAATGCTGGGGTAATTGAATATCTTCAGGTTGTTCAAATAGCGTGTGGTGAGCGTAGTTTTGGTGTCTGAAAACAAACTTCCTTTGGTAATAAAGACGGCATCAGTTAGTGCTTTTGGCCGATAGCGCAACTTGTTTTTGCTAAATAAATTAAACGTCGAATAGCTGGTTTTTACACTGTCGTTTAATGTGACTTTGGTTTTGTTTGCCGCATAATCGGTGTATATATTCACCTCACTGATGGTGTATAATTGAAAGGGTTTGGTTTTGGTCGAATCGTTTTCGCGGTAGGAATAATCGCCAATCTTAAGCGATAAATTTGCTTTTTTATTGGTATTGATGGTGTCAATATCATACGAAATATAATTCTGTTGAAACTGAAACGCCCCGTTATTTCGAAAATAAGTAGTTATACGACTGCGTTCGTTTTCTAAACTTTCTGTTTTGTACGGTTGTTTTGTTTTTACTATTGCAAGTTCTTTTTTTAGCGTGTACAAAGAATCCAAAACAGGACTTTCAATGTTTATTTTTAGACTGTCTATCTCAAAGGCTTTTCCGGTAGTAACTAGGTAATTTATTTTTGCTTTTTTTGGGGCTATCGAATCAATAGTAAACGAAGTTTTTACATCAAAAAAACCCAAGTTAAAGTAGTATGATTGTAGACGATTGGCCGATTTTTGAGCACTTTTTTCGTCAATAATAGTGGGAGGTTCTCCATTGTCTCGCAAAAAATTATGGATGCCCGCATACCAAAAAGACTGGCCCATGCGATTCACTTGTTTGGCCGATAACCACTTGGATTGACGTTCGTATTTTTTAGGATTTTTGATGTATTTCGCTTGGTAAATCGAGTCGTGATTGAGTTTGGCTAAGTTGTATAAATTGAGTCGCAAATGATAGCCGGCCAACTTTGAATTGGGCTTTTGGTAGATTAAATTGGAAACCAAATCTGAGTTTTCGGCAACGCCATTTATCAGAATAGTATTTTTGGTGAGTAACTTTTTTCCTTTGGGAACGCGCTTTACGGTATTACAAGCTGCGAATACCAACACAGTTAGAATAAATAATGATATTTTTGCAGCACGGTTTCTCAATGGGAGTTGTAATTTAATCCAAAAGTACATTATTTCTATGGTTAGTAAAAACCAAATAAAGTTAATCAGCAGTTTGCAACAAAAAAAATACCGGGAGCAACATCAACTCTTTGTTGCCGAGGGAATTAAGTGCATAATCGAACTGTTGAACGCTGCGTTTACCCCGGTTTTTTTGCTAGCCACAGAAAAGGTATTTGATGCCCAATATGATTCGCTCGTGAGCTACATCTCGGCATCCGAATTGCAAAAAATGTCGGGACTCAGTTCGGCCAATACATGTTTGGCTGTGTTTAAAATTCCCGAACCAAAACCCCTAGAAGTCCGTGGATTAATCGTTGCACTAGACGAAATTCGAGATCCTGGAAATTTGGGAACCATTATTCGTTTGTGTGATTGGTTTGGGGTAGAACACTTGTTTTGTTCGTTAGAAACGGTAGACATGTATAATCCCAAAGTAGTGCAAGCCACCATGGGATCTTTGGCGCGCGTAGCCGTACATTTTGTCGATTTAGTGCAGCTACTTTCTGCAACTAGTTTGCCTGTTTTGGGTACCTTTATGGACGGAGATTCCATTTATCAAATGGCCTTGCCAAAAGAAGGAATTATCGTGATGGGAAATGAGGCCAATGGAATTTCAACGGCAGTGGCTGCTCAAGTTAGGCATCGAATAGCCATTCCTAAATTTGGCAAATTACAGCAAACAGAAAGCCTCAATGTAGCTACTGCAACCGCGATTGTGCTGAGCGAATGCAAACGAAGTAGCCTCGCCTAAATAATAAATAGTATTTAGTGAAAAGTGAAATTCACTAAGACCGCTCGGGTCTTCATGGAGTTGATGTTTTTGGTCCAAGGACTTGCCGGATCGGTGTCGCGAACTAATTCGTCGCCTAAGCCAAAAACACCTCGAATGGAAGGCGAAAACTTAAAGTATTCCATATACAAATCCATGCCAAATCCTATTTCGTAGTTTTTGGTCCATTGTTGCACTCGGAATTTTCCTTGCATGTTGTCGTCAATAGATTTGGAGTTGCTCGATAAATTTAAGGTTGTCGAAACACCACCTAACAAATACGGACGTATGTTTCCGGTGCGTTTGGATGAAAATTTAAGCAATAATGGAAAATGAATATACGTCGCCGCCACCTTGCGTTCGGCATCTGATGCATCTGTAAAATTGGGGAAAACCAAATTGCGCGTGGTGTAATACAATCCCGGTTCAAAACGCAGGTTGATGTATTCTTGTAATTTTAAATCACCTACCAAACCCACATTAAATCCCGTGGTGCGATTGACAATTACATTTGGCTCCAAATTTTTGTAATCAAACGCATAATCGTAGAAACTAAATCCCAAGAAATAGCCCCAATGCACCCGTTGTTTGTCAAAATTTTCTAAGTTAATTATAGGGTCCTTGCTAAACATGCCTTTTACGCCCTGGGCTGAAACAGCAAGGGAAAGGAATAAAAACAGCGAGAGTAGAAACTTTTTCATGGTTTATTTTGTTGCCGTATAAATGGTCGCTACTCCAAAGGTTTGCGGAAGTGCGTTTACCCTACTAAACCCCGAATTACTTAAAATATTGCATAAGGCAGTTCCAAAAGGGAAGGCCGCCGCCGATTTTGACAAATACCCGTAGGCTTTGTTGTCTTTAGAAAACAATTTACCGATAAGAGGTAAAATATAGTTGGTATAGAAAAAATAGCCTTGTTTGAAAGGGAATTTGGTAGGATTTGACGTTTCTAGAATCACAAAGGTGCCACCGGGTTTTAATACGCGTAAAATTTCGGCCAACCCAATTTCTAGGTGTTCAAAATTTCGGATGCCAAACGCCACGGTTATTGCGTCAAAGGTGTTGGAATCAAAGGGCATGTGCTCGGAATCTGCCAAGAGCATCTCTATTTTATGATCTAGTTTTTGCTGGTTAATTTTTTGTTGGCCCACCGCCAACATGCCGGCTGAAATGTCTAACCCAATAATTTTTTCGGCAGACGTTTGTGCCATCAACAAGGCCAAATCTCCGGTGCCGGTTGCAATATCTAATATAAATTTGGGTTGGTTGGCTGTAGCCAATTGCACCACTTTTCGACGCCATTTTTTGTCAATTCCAAATGAAATCACTCGATTCAAGCCGTCATAATTGCCCGAAATGGTGTCAAACATTTGCGCAACTTGCTCTTTCTTGCTTTGGGTAGCCGAGTTGTAGGGCGTGATGGGTGAAGTCATGAATTTTTTTGCAAATATACTATTCTGTAGTAAACGGAGGGGTTCTTTTTTCGAAGCGTTGAAAGCAATACGCATGGGCATGACGCTCATCGGCAGCATGACATTCTTCCTGAACTAAGTCCCATTCTGCAGCCTTGATTTCGGGAAAAAAAGTATCGGCTTGCAGTTGGGCAGCAACCCGTGTGAGTTCGATTCGGTGGGCAAAAGCGAGGGCTTGTTGGTAAATTTCACCACCGCCAATCACAAAAACATCTTCTGCATTAGGGACAAGAGACAAGGCGGCATCCAAGCTGCCCACGACCAAGACTCCTTCGGGGCTAAAATCAGTTTGACGGCTAATCACTACATGCGTGCGGTTGGGCAAAATACCAGGTAAACTTTCAAATGTTTTTCGACCCATAATAATATAGTGGCCCGCGGTGAGTGTTTTGAAATGCTTGAAATCATTGGGTAAATGCCACAACAATTCGTTGTCTTTTCCCAATTCATTTTGTAAACCTGCGGCTGCAATAAGTGTAATCATACGTCTAAATCTTGGCAGTAAAAATACACAATACGGCTGCAGAAAAATGAATTTTCCACAAAAATAAAGTAGGCAGTTTCCATTTGAATTAGATTGCCAATGCTGATTTTAGTGTGATAGAAGGGTACAAGTTTTGGTTTAGTTTGAGCATTCGTGTAGTCGAAATTTCTTTTTATACCGCCACCGCTCCTTTAATGTGTGGATGCGGATCGTAACCCTCTAAGGCGAAATCTTCAAAAGTAAAATCAAAGATGTTTTTTACCGCTGGATTTAATTTCATGGTAGGCAATGGTCGTACGTCTCGAGACAACTGCAATTCCAATTGCTCGAAATGATTAGAATAAATGTGCGCATCGCCAAAGGTGTGGATGAATTCGCCCACTTCTAATTCGCAAACTTGTGCAATCATTAGGGTCAATAACGCATAGGAGGCAATATTAAAAGGAACGCCCAAAAAGATGTCGGCAGAGCGTTGGTACAATTGGCAAGACAATTTTCCGTTGGCTACATAAAACTGAAAAAAGGCATGACAAGGCGGTAAAGCGACTTTCCCGTTTGCTACATTTTCGGCAAATGACTTTGTGGTGTCGGGTAAAACCGAGGGGTTCCAAGCCGAAATCAATAATCGGCGGCTGTTGGGATTGGTTTTTATCGCGTCTATTAATTCGGTAATTTGATCAATTTCTTCGTTGTTCCAATTGCGCCACTGACGGCCATATACGGGGCCTAAATCGCCATTTTCATCGGCCCATTCGTCCCAAATTTTCACCCCGTTTTCTTGTAAATAGGCAATGTTGGTATCGCCCTTTAAAAACCACAACAATTCGTAGACAATCGATTTGAGGTGTAATTTTTTGGTGGTAACCATCGGAAATCCTTCGCTTAAATCAAAGCGCATTTGGTAGCCAAACACACTTTTGGTCCCGGTTCCGGTGCGGTCGCCTTTAAAGGTTCCTGTTTCGAGCACGTGTTTTACTAAATCGTGGTATTGTTTCATACGTTAGGCATTGTTTGGTCTTCTCTATTGTCAATTTCGTCCCGAATGCGGGCTGCTTTTTCGTAATCTTCTTCTTGGATTGCGATATCCAAAGATTCGTAGAGTTCGGCAATCGAATAGTGATTGTATGGGGAAATGTTAGTTTCTGCATCGTCGTCTTCCTCCACCTCGGTTAGCGGGGCTAAAATATCATCAGCCAGTTCGTTGTCGGTTGCCGAGGAGTTTGGTTTTCTAGAAACGCCTGCTTTATCTAAGATGTTGGGGTAGGTAAAAATTGGAGCAGCAAAGCGAAGTGCCAAGGCTATGGCGTCAGAAGTTCGGGCGTCGATGGCTTCTTCAATTCCGTCGCGTTCGCAGACAATGCTCGAAAAAAATACGCCATCAACTAATTTATGAATGAGTACTTTTTTCAGTTGGATATGAAAACAGTCGGCAAAATTTTTAAATAAATCATGCGTGAGCGGACGCGGAGGCGTAATTTCTTTTTCCATCGCAATCGCAATCGCTTGGGCTTCAAACGCGCCAATCACTATAGGAATAGTACGGTCACCGCCCACTTCGTGGAGCACTAAGGCGTAGGCTCCATTTTGGGTTTGGCTGTACGAGATGCCTTTTATGGTTAACAAGATTAAGCTCATGCCTGCAAAAGTAATCCGATTTGCCGAATACTCAAATAGTTCTATAAAATAAAAAAGCCCTTCGATTTACAAAGGGCTTTTCTGCTGTTTAGGCTATAATTATTGGGCTTTAAAAGCCTTGAGTTTTTCGATTAATTTGGGAACGATCTCAAAAGCATCGCCCACCACACCATAATCTGCCACTTTAAAGAAAGGCGCTTCGGGATCGGTGTTGATGACCACTTTTACTTTGGATGAATTGACGCCAGCGATGTGTTGAATAGCGCCCGAAATACCAATGGCAATATATAAATTAGTGGCTACCGGTTTGCCCGTTTGCCCGACGTGTTCGCTATGAGGACGCCAACCTAAATCAGATACGGGTTTTGAACAGGCGGTTGCCGCACCTAAAACGCTGGCTAATTCTTCGATCATTCCCCAATTTTCAGGTCCTTTTAATCCGCGTCCAGCCGAAACCACTATATCTGCATCGGCTATGGTTACTTTGCCTGATGCTTTTTCTACCCCACTAACGTGAACCGAATTGGCTCCGCTTGCAAGAGTAGGCGAAAAATCTTCGCTAGCTGCAGCTCCATTAGTTTGAATCAGTCCAAAGGAGTTTTTGGCCAAACTAATGAGGTTGCAATCGCCTTTTAATTCGGTGGTTACAAAGGCTTTGTTGGAGAAGGCCGTTCGTTTCACTTGTAATGGATTGTTGCCCAAAGGAAGCGCCACTACATTTGAAGCATATCCGGCTTGCAAGCCCACACTCAATAACGGAGCAATATACAGGCTATCGGTAGTTGAGGAAAGCACAACCAATTTACTTTGTTCTTTTTGCGCCACTTGTTGCAGTACGTCTGCGTAATTTTTGGCGTTAAAGGCGTTTAAGTCGGCGTGTTGTGCACAGACTACTTTGTCCACGCCATAGGCGGCTAACTCGCTAATATTGTTGTGGTTAATCGTAACGGCTGTAACCGTAGTACCCCAAGATTCGGCTACTTTTTTGGCATAAGAAGCCAATTCAAAGGCTGTTTTTTTGAATTTACCTCCCGAAGCCTCGGGAGCAGACTCTGCATAAATTAATATAGACATAATAGGTGTTTGTTTAAGGTGAGAATTAAATCACTTTGGCTTCGTTGTGCAGCAAATTGATGAGTTCGTCCAGTTGGTCTGCGGCTACTAATTTTACCGCCGATTTGGCTGCTGGTTTTTCAAACTTGACCGACACCGAATTTCCTGATGCAGTTGCTTCCAATACAGTAAGGGTTTTGGTTCTGGCGGTCATGATGCCACGCATGTTTGGAATGCGCAAATCTTTTTCTTCGACCAATCCTTTTTGTCCGCCAATAACAAGCGGTAAACTGGCGGTTAATCGTTCTTTTCCGCCATCAATTTCGCGAGCGACTTGGGCTGTATTCCCGTCTATGGTCAATTCGATGCAGGCATTAATAAACGAATAGCCCAATAAACCGGCTAACATTCCAGGAACCATACCGCCGTTGTAATCTAATGATTCTTTGCCGGCAATAATTAAATCATAGCCACCATTTTTTACCACTTCGGCTAGGGCAGATGCAACCAAAAATCCATCGGTAGGTGTGGTGTTGATGCGAATGGCTTCGTCGGCACCAATGGCAAGGGCTTTGCGCAAAGTAGGTTCGGTTTCGGGGCCGCCTACATTTATTACGGTCACGTGAGCGCCTTGTTGTTCTTGAAACCAGATGGCGCGCGTCAAACCAAATTCGTCGTTGGGGTTGATCACAAACTGAACGCCGTTGGTGTCAAATTCTGTATCGCCGTTGGTAAAATTAATTTTGGAAGTAGTATCAGGAACGTGGCTGATGCAAACTAATATTTTCATCGATTGAGCGTGTTTTTGTTAAAAAATTCCGGACAAAATTAGCACATTAATTTCAAATAAAAAGAGCAATTTCGAGAATATTCTGCCTATTATATCGATTTCGTTGACGACAGTATTTTGTCCTAAAATTGCCCGTGGTAATTTCAGCCAAATAATGCGTTGAACTCAACTAAAATAATTATTTTTGCTGCTCCAAAATGCTAACAAACTCGATTTTCCATTCGATATATACAACCGGATTACTATGAGAACGATACAATTTAGAGAAGCGATCGCCGAAGCCATGAGCGAAGAAATGCGTCGCGACGAAACAGTTTATTTGATGGGCGAAGAAGTAGCCGAATACAATGGAGCTTACAAAGCATCCAAAGGAATGCTTGACGAATTTGGACCTAAACGCGTAATTGATACGCCAATTGCAGAGCTTGGATTTGCCGGAATTGCAGTGGGATCAGCTATGAATGGCTGCCGTCCAATTGTAGAATACATGACCTTCAACTTTTCGTTGGTGGGAATTGATCAAATTATCAACAACGCAGCCAAAATGCGCCAAATGTCGGCGGGACAATTCCCAATGCCGATGGTGTTTCGTGGACCAACCGCTTCAGCTGGACAATTGGGTGCTACACACTCGCAAGCTTTTGAAAATTGGTTTGCCAATACCCCAGGATTAAAGGTAGTTGTACCTTCAACCGTATACGATGCCAAAGGACTTTTGAAAGCCGCCATTCGCGATAACGACCCCGTGATTTTCATGGAATCTGAGCAAATGTATGGTGACAAAGGCGAAGTGCCAGAAGGCGAATACACCATTCCGTTGGGTGTGGCTGATATTAAAAGAGAAGGAACAGATGTAACGATAGTTTCTTTTGGAAAAATCATCAAAGAAGCCTTTATCGCGGCCGATGAATTGGCAAAAGAAGGAATCTCTTGCGAAATCATTGATTTGAGAACCGTACGTCCGATGGATTATGACGCGATTTTAACTTCTGTAAAAAAAACCAACCGTTTGGTCGTACTTGAAGAAGCTTGGCCGTTTGCCAGTGTAGCTTCAGAAATTACCTATATGGTGCAAGAACGCGCCTTTGATTACTTGGATGCGCCGGTTCAACGCATCACCACTGCCGATACCCCAGCGCCATATTCGCCAACCTTACTCAAAGAATGGTTGCCCAATGCGGACGATGTAGTGAAAGCAGTAAAAAAAGTGATGTACAGATAACAACATCATGCGCTTATTTTTTTTTGAATAAGCCAGATTAAAAAACCTATTTTTGAAACTTCATCAACAAAAAATGGTGAAGTTTTTTTTTGCCATGAAAAACCTATTTTCAGTTTGTTTTTTATTCTTTGCTTTTGTGGGCGTTGTTCAAGCGCAAACAAAGGTGAGTGGCGTGGTACTCGACGAAAATAATGAGCCGATACCTTTTGCAAATGTTGTTTTTATCAACACAAAAATTGGCGTGACCACCGACATAGATGGAAAATTCAACTTAAAATCGGACAAGGATTTTACAGCAATAGAAGTATCGTATACAGGCTATACCGACAGAATTGTAAATTTATCGGGCAATGTGGTTGATAATTTGCGCGTCAAACTCAAAAATGGCAAACAACTCAAGGAAGTAGTTATTGTAACGCGTCCAAAAAAACACCTGTCCAAAAAAGAAAACCCGGCTTACCGTATTTTGCAAGGAATTTGGGCGCACAAGAAAAAGAATGGACTTAAATCAGTCAAGGCCTACGAATACAAAAAATATACTTCGGTGGCTATTGGCTTGAGTAATTTGGATAGTGTTTTCTTGAAAAAAACCATGACCAAGCAGTACGATAGCATTGTAAAAATCATCAAATCGGGCAAAAAAGACAAGCGTTTTTTTGTACCCATTTACATGAAAGAAAATTACGAATCGGTCTACGGAAACAATAAAATTCAAAAAGAGCGCATTGACACCCAAGCCGAACGCAATATAGGTGTAAGTCAGTACGGCTTTTTGTTTGACCGCATTAGCAATACGTTTACCGATGTAAATGTCTACCAAGACGACATTGAAATCCTCAACAAAACTTTTGTAAGTCCCATTTCTACTCGCGGCTATGGCATTTACGATTACGTGCTTAAAGACAGTATTGTAGAAAACAACGTGAAGTCCTATCAAATCTATTTTTTCCCTAGACAAGAAGGAACCATTGCCTTTGAAGGAAGCTTTAAAGTGGTCGACAAATCCTTCGCGCTCACCGAAGTTACCATGCGGGTCAATAAAAACATCAACTTAAATTTGGTGCGTAACTTGTCGGTAGAGAAAACTTTTAAAATTGTCGATGATACGATTTTCTTGCCCGAGCGCGATTTTTACGAAGGCGATTTTACATTGTTTACCAAGAATGACCAAGAAAAAGGGCTGTTTGTACGTAAAAATACGGTCTTTAGCGAATACGATTTAAACCCGACTCGAGACAATGATTTTTACGAATTAAAAATCAATCAAATTCGACGCGATCAATTTAAACAAAAGGAGGAATTTTGGGATAAAATTGTAACCAAAGATCCCAATTTGGGGGGCACCCGAAAAATTATTGGCGAATTAAAAGACAATCCTAGAGTAAAAAGTGTTTCTACCGCCATTACCATTATATCTACCGGTTATTTTGATTTGTTCAAAGACGTGCAGTTTGGTTCGCTTTGGCAAACAATTTCCAATAATAATGTCGAAGGTTTGCGACTCACCGCTGGTTTGCGCAGTTTTAGAACCCCCGATGATCGTTTTCGAACCAAAGTGTACACCGCCTACGGAACCTTGGATACCCAAGTGAAATACGGTGGAGAAATCAAGTACTTAATTACTCAAGAACCTCGAATTGTATTTGGCGCTACGCACGTAAACGACAACATCCAATTGGGTGGTCAAAGTATGCAAGTAACCGATTTAATTACCTCGGCCAACGAAACCAATTTATTGATTGCCAGGGGAACCAACTATTTTTTGTCTCGCATCATAAAAAACACCTTTTACTTTGATTTGGCGATACACAATAACTTGCATTTGACTCTAACGGGCGTTCACCGCTACATTCGATCGGCTTCCCCAGACGATTTCTCGATTGATTATTCTTACGATAACGGAACAACAGTTCGATCTACCCTAACCGATTTTGCTGCCAATGTTGGACTTACCTATACACCCAAACGAGTTTTATATGGCTTTGGTGTTGATCAACGATTTGGTGCTACCTTGTATCCTACCTATGTGCTTAAATACACCCGAGGCATTAGCGGTTTTTTAGGCAGTGAATTGCAGTACAACAAAATTCAAGCCTCGGTTTCGCGCCCTATTTTTGTGAGTAATTTTGGGGTATTTAAACCGTATTTAGAAGTTGGGAAGAGTTTTGAAGCTTTGCCTTTGCCGCTCTTATTTCCGGTTGCGGCCAATCAATCTTTTTCGGTTGATTCCAAAACTTTTTGTTTATTAGATTACTACGATATGGTTACCGACACCTACATCATGGGCTCGTTTCAACACCATTTCAACGGCTATTTTTTCAATAAAATTCCTGGACTCAAAAAGTTGAAATTGCGAGAAATTGGATTTTACCGCGCCATCTATGGCAGCATTAGCCAAGAGAATAGTGCCATTAACCAATCCAGTATCCAATATGAAGCACCCAATCGTGCGGTCTATGCCGAATATGGTTTTGGCATAGAAAATATTGGCTACGGCAACTTCAGACCCCTTCGATTTGATTTTGTATGGCGCACCAATTTTCAAAATGTCAATGGGCCAGAGCCCCCGCGTTTTGGAATCAGAATTGGCTTTAACCCAACATTTTAAGTCGAATTTCACTTCTTTTAATCTATTTACTTCCTAATTCTTTTTTCAGCAGAGTAGTTTTTTGCTTTATTCATCTGCAATAAGCGCATACATCTTGCGTATATTCTCGTTTTTTTGTTATTTTTGCCCCCGATAAATTAAGAACTAAAATTAACCGTATGGATTCATTAATGATTTATGTGCCAATTGTTATGGCAATTATTGGGTTGCTTTTTATGGCAACCAAAAGAGCTTGGGTGTTGAAACAAGACGCTGGAGATGGTAAAATGAAAGAGATTTCAGAATACATCTACGAAGGAGCCTTGGCTTTCTTGAAAGCAGAATACCGTTTGCTGGCTATCTTTGTATTAATTGCAAGTGTAGCATTGGCAGGAATTACTTTTCTACCAGGCGTTAAAACACACATGTTAATTGTAATTGCCTTTATTTTTGGTGCATTCTTTTCTGCTTTAGCCGGAAATATGGGGATGAAAATCGCAACCAAAACCAATGTAAGAACTACACAGGCTGCCCGAACTAGTTTACCTCAAGCCTTGAAAGTTTCATTTGGTGGAGGAACAGTAATGGGACTTGGTGTTGCTGGTTTAGCTGTTTTAGGACTTACAGGATTCTTTATTATATTTTTCCGTTTTTTCATGAACGGTGTTTGGACTAATACCGAGGACATGACTATTGTATTAGAAACTTTAGCTGGATTCTCCTTAGGAGCAGAATCGATTGCTTTATTCGCTCGTGTGGGTGGCGGTATTTATACCAAAGCGGCCGACGTTGGTGCTGACTTAGTAGGTAAAGTAGAAGCAGGAATTCCAGAGGATGATCCACGTAACCCAGCAACTATCGCCGATAACGTAGGTGATAACGTAGGTGACGTTGCCGGTATGGGTGCTGATTTATTCGGTTCATATGTAGCAACCGTTTTGGCTGCGATGGTTTTAGGAAACTACGTGATTAAAGATATGGGTGGTAAAATCGAAGATGCTTTTGGCGGAATCGGACCTATTTTATTGCCAATGGCCATTGCCGGTTTTGGAATTTTATTCTCTATCGTAGGAACGATGTTGGTAAAAATTTCGAGTGATGACGCCAAAGAACCACAAGTACAAAAAGCATTAAATATTGGAAACTGGGTATCTATCGTCTTAACTGCAATTGCTTGTTACTTTTTAGTACAATACATGTTGCCAGTAACTATGAAAATGGGATTCTTTGGCGAAGGAATTAAAGATATCTCTTCGATGCGTGTATTCTATGCAACGATTATCGGATTGGTAGTTGGTGGAGCAATTTCATCAGTTACCGAATATTATACTGGATTAGGCACAAAACCGGTTATGGCAATTGTGCAAAAATCATCAACAGGAGCAGGAACCAACGTAATTGCTGGTTTGGCTACCGGAATGATTTCTACTTTCCCAACCGTATTGTTATTTGCTGCGGCCATTTGGGGATCGTATGCCTTAGCTGGTTTCTACGGAGTTGCCTTGGCTGCTTCGGCAATGATGGCTACTACCGCGATGCAGTTGGCTATTGATGCATTTGGACCAATTTCTGACAATGCCGGTGGTATTGCCGAAATGAGTGAATTGCCAAAAGAAGTGCGTACCCGTACCGATATTTTGGATTCTGTGGGGAACACTACTGCTGCAACTGGAAAAGGATTTGCGATTGCTTCGGCAGCCTTAACCTCTTTGGCTTTGTTTGCGGCTTATGTAACCTTTACCGGAATTGACGGAATCAACATCTTCAAAGCGCCAGTATTGGCCATGTTATTTGTGGGTGGAATGAT
>CAMBOW010000017.1 GCA_945869365.1 Flavobacterium psychrophilum
TGCACCTCCCGCCATAAAGCTCACGGCAAAAGCAACCCAATATTTTCGAGAATGAAAACGAAAATAATACAACAAAGACAGCGTAAACAAAAAGAAGCAGGCCACATGAGAAATGTTAGAAAAATTTTCGAGCAGCACATTGGTTGAAAAATTAAATTTTTGGCTAGGAATACTCTTCTTGAAATTGATTTTTGTAGTTGAGTCACACATGTTGCCAAGTAATGGAATGGCATTGGCGGTTTGAGCGTCTACTGTTTTTATTCCGCCATCCACGTATTTGGCCGACCAAGAAGGATTTCCAAAACTAAAATAACAGTCGGCTGTTCCGTAAGAATACTTTCCTTTTCCGTTGTAATAATACACCGCTAAATCCCCTGAAATTTGAAAATTGTCTCCAATTTTGGGCATTTTGTGGTAGACTTTTTTACCCAAATCTGACTCATAGGGAATGCATTCCAAATACGCAATTACAGCAAGTAATACGAGAGGGTGAATTAAAAATAATTTGATTTTGTGGAGCATTGTAGAGGTATGCACTTACAACAAGCCCAATACCAACTGCGGGAACAAGCCCATCGCAATAGTAAGCAATGCGGCGTAGATAGCTACCGTATACAACAAAACAGGCGTTCCGGTTCGGGTTTCGTTGGCGGGTTTGGTGTACATGGCTAAAATGAGCTTAAAATAATAGCCCACACTAATAATCGAATTGATTACTGCCACAATAACTACCGCTAGAAAGCCGGATGCGATGGTGATATTAAACAAGCCCAACTTGGCGAAAAATCCAGCAAAAATGGGGATTCCAGCCATTGACAACAGAGAGATGGTCATCACGGCAGCTAAAACTGGATTGGTTTTACCCAAGCCGTGAAAATTTACATAATCTTCGTTTTCTCTGTTTTTGCATACGTAAAGCACCACAGCAAAAGCACCAATTCCGGCAAAGGCATAGGCGGCGGTGTAATAGAATAAGCTACTCGCTGCTGTTGACAAACTCAACAAAGTCATGAGCATAAATCCAGCGTGCGAGATTCCCGAAAAGGCCAACATGCGTTTTACGTTTTGCTGCTGCAAGGCCATGATGTTACCTACGGTCATAGACGCCATTGAAATTAGAGCGATGGTATTGTAATAATGAGAAGACAATTCAGGATTTAGAACGATCAATAATTTATAAAAAGTAGCCATGGCGACTACTTTGGCCAAGGTACTCATGGTGGCTGTGGTTAAGGCTGGTGAACCTTCGTATACATCGGGCGCCCAAAAGTGAAACGGCACTGCAGCGATTTTGAATAACATCCCAATACACAACAACAACACACCTACAAAAAACCAGCTCGGCAATTCGGCTGAGTGTGATAATTCGGCGATTTCAGTCACGTCAAACGTACCCATTGCGCCATAAATCAAGCAGATCCCAAACAATAAAATTCCAGAAGCAAAAGAGCCCATCAAAAAGTACTTCATCCCGGCTTCGTTGCTTTTGAGGTTTAATCGGTTACTGGCGGCCAAAATGTATAAGGAAATAGACAATACTTCGATGCCTAGAAAGAACATGGCCAAGTTGCCAAACGATACCATGGCCACGGCACCAGATAATAAGAATATTTTAATGGCAATAAAATCAGAGAGTTTGCTCGCGTGATTGTCATAAAAATGATGACTCAAGGCCACCAAGAAAATAGTCAACACGATAAATAAACTGGAAAAACACACTGAGAAATTGGATACCATGATCATGTTGTTGTAGTAGGAAGCCGGTGCATTGTAATCGAGCACGGTGAGTCCCAATATGCCTAATAATCCCAATATCGTAAAGGGGATAATCGCTTTTCTTAGGTTGAGAATTTCCAACACTAGTGTTAAAATTCCTAATCCGATAACGGCAATTAATGTATTCATA
The DNA here is from genome assembly GCA_945869365.1 of Flavobacterium psychrophilum. Taxonomy (GTDB): domain Bacteria; phylum Bacteroidota; class Bacteroidia; order Flavobacteriales; family Flavobacteriaceae; genus Flavobacterium; species Flavobacterium psychrophilum_J. The sequence goes on from CAMBOW010000017.1 coordinate 1,907, forward strand.
GGTGTGTTATTTTAGTGTCAAAAGAGGCCCATTGATTTGGCATCTTCGGTATTTTTTTCTTATTCTATATTTATTGTAAACGCTTTACAATGATCTCCAAACTTGGTGTAATCAGGTCGTTGATGGGTTTAGGATACAACCCAAAAAACAACAAAACGGCCACCAAAGCGACCATGGTTATGCCTTCTGTGAGGCTGATGTCACAAAAACCTTTGGTATTGGTTTGGCCCAACATTACGTGTTGAAACATTTTAAGCATGTAATAAGCCCCTAAAATGATGGTTAATCCGCCCAATAGGGCAAACCAAATGTTACAGGTAAACAAACTGTACAAGACCGTAAATTCACCCACAAAGTTAAAGGTAGAAGGCAAGGCAACCGAGGCCAACACCAACAGCATAAACAGGGAAGTAAATCGCGGTGCTTGTGCTCGGATGCCTCCCATCTCAGAAATGGCATGGGTTTGGTAACGGCGATAGATTACTTCGGCGGCCAAGAACAAGCCCACTACCACAAATCCGTGCGCAATTATTTGCATCACAGCGCCACGTAACCCTTCCAGGCTTAAAGTATAAATTCCTGCTGCAATGATTCCTACGTGCGACAAGGACGAATAGGCCAATAGTTTTTTTATGTCTTTTTGACGCAAAGCAACTACAGCGCCATAGATTACGCCAGCCAAGCCTATGCCAATCCACCAATTTTTGTATTCGATGGCCGCATGCGGAGCCAAAGGCAATTGCCAACGGATTACGCTGTACAATCCCATTTTGAGCATAATCCCAGACAACAGCATCGTGCCAATTGCAGGAGCTTTTTGGTATACGTTGGCTTGCCACGTATGGAAAGGAATCAACGGAATTTTGATGGCATAGGCCAAAAAGAAAGCCAAGAAAATCCAAAATTGTTCGGTGTCCGAAAGCTTTAATTGGTATAAATCTTTCAACAAGAAACTGCCGGCTTGTTGGTACATGTAGACAAAAGCGGCCAACATAAATAACGAGCCTGCAAGTGTATAAATAAAGAACTTCACGACTGCTTTTTTGCGGTCTTCGGCATCACCATTCCCCCAAAGCAAGGCGATGAAATAGATTGGAATTAAAGACAATTCCCAGAAAATATAATACAACAGCCCATCAACCGCCACAAAAGTTCCTACCATGGCAAAGGCCATAAACAGCAACAAGGCATAGATGGATTTGGTGTTTTCGAAATGCGTGCCAAAACCCGATAAAATGATTAAGGGAATTAAGCTGGTTGTGAGTAGGAACATCGCCATCGATAAGCCGTCGGCCAATAAAGCAATACTCACATTGGGTTTGGCAATCCAAGGGGCAACAAAATCAATATTTTGTCCCATTTGAAAAGCGTTCAACAAATAGCAGGAAACGCCCAAAGCTAGTGCCGAAAACAACAAGGCCACTTTTGACGCCCATTGGTTTCCAACCAAAAAGGTAACGATTGACCCAACTAATAATAAAAGTAATACTGACGATATATCCATTAGAATAGAATTATTGAACGATAAACAAATACGTGACAAGGGCAATCACACCCAATACAAAGGCAAACAAATAAAAGCCTGTGTTTCCGTTGTGCACTTTTCGGCCTTGAGCACCGAGCGCCAAGGTTACTTTTCCTAAACCAAAAACTACAGCCGACAAACTGGTTTCTACCGTGTCACGGAAAAATCGGGAAGCGCTATTAATTGGGTTGACGATCAAGCGCATATAGGCTTCATCTACGTAATATTTGTGGTACACCACTTTGGCAAAGCCTTCCATTTGTTCGTCGGCTTTGGGTAAACTTTTTTGGGTGATGAATTGACGACGGGCCCACAAAATTCCAAAAACTCCACCGGCAAAGGCTACTCCCATTAATCCGTATTCTAAACTACCCAAGGCATGTTCGGCTTCTTCGGTTTGAAACAAGGGAGCCAAATAGTGATTGAGCCACGTGCTTCCCGGTAAATTTATCGCGCCACCAATTGCGGCTAAAATAGCCAATACAATCAAGGGGAAGGTAATTAAAGCAGGGCTTTCGTGTAGGTGTTTTTCTTGCTCATCGGTACCGCGGAACGTGTTAAAGAACGTCAAGTACATCAATCGAAACATATAAAAAGCCGTCATGATCGAAGCCACCGAACCCACTACCCAAAGGGCAATGTTGTGGTGAAAGGCCGTGAGTAAAATTTCATCTTTGGACCAAAATCCTGCCAAAGGAAAAATTCCGGCAATGGCTAAACTCGAAACCAACATGGTGATAAAGGTGATGGGCATTGCTTTTTTCAAGCCACCCATTTTGCGCATGTCTTGTTCGCCGTGCAAGGCGTGAATCACTGAGCCTGAGCCCAAGAATAAACAGGCTTTGAAGAATGCATGCGTAATAACATGAAACACGGCCACTTGGTAGGCGCCTAAGCCCAAGGCCAAGAACATCAATCCCAATTGAGATACCGTAGAATAAGCCAATACTTTTTTGATGTCGTTTTGAAACAAGCCAATGGTGGCAGCCAAAAGTGCGGTTGATGCACCAACTATGGCAATAACAGTTTGTACTTCAGGTGTTAAATCAAACAAGAAGTGCATGCGCGTTACCATAAAAATACCGGCGGTAACCATGGTAGCCGCGTGAATTAATGCCGAAACCGGCGTAGGTCCAGCCATCGCATCAGGCAACCAGGTGTACAAAGGTATTTGTGCTGATTTTCCGCAGGCACCAATAAATAAAGCCAAAGCGGCTATAGATAGTAAAGTTGATGGAGTTCCTCCGGCTAAGGCCGTTTGCAAGCCAGCAAAATCCAGGGTAGAAAACATACTGGCCAAGATAAAAATACCGATCAACAAACCTAAATCGCCAATTCTATTCATGATGAATGCTTTTTTGGCCGCATCATTATACTCTTGGTTGCTGTGCCAAAACCCGATGAGTAAATACGAACACAAGCCCACGCCTTCCCAGCCAATAAACATCACCACTAAGTTGCTTCCAACCACCAAGGTGATCATGAAAAACACAAAGAGGTTTAAATAGGCAAAGAATTTGTGCATGTTCTCGTCCTCGTGCATGTAACTGATGGAATACAAATGAATGAGCGAACCAATTCCGGTAACAAACAGCAACCACAACACCGAAAGTTGATCAAATAGGAATCCAAATTTTATGGTAATCGCTTGCAGTTGAATCCAATCAAACAAAGGAACTGAAACCGATTTTCCGGTGGATTGTAGATCGATGAAAAACAATACGCTCACTGCAAATGAAGTGACAACCGCTAGTGTTCCCAACACACCCGAACCCGTTTTTCCCAGTTGTTTTCCGAAAAATACATTGAGCAAAAATCCGACGAAAGGAGCTAATACTAATACTAAGGCTAATGAAGTATCCATAGAAAATTATCCTTTTAAATTTTTTAAATTGTCAATGTCAATTGAGCCGATGCTTCTAAAAATCGACACCAATATGGCCAATCCTACCGCTACTTCAGCGGCCGCTACGGCCATCGAGAAAAACACAAACACTTGGCCTTGTGCATCCTGGTGGTAGGTTGAAAAAGCCACGAAAAGTAAATTCACGGCGTTTAACATGATTTCTATCGACATAAAAACAATGATGGCATTTCGGCGATACAGTACGCCAAATACGCCGATACAAAACAAGATTACACATAAAAATATGTAGTTCTCAATTCCGATTTGATTCAAGATATTATTCATATTACTTCCCTGATTTTTCTTTTTTAGACAACAACACCACCCCAATCATGGCTACTAGCAACAAGATGGAAACGTATTCAAACGGCAACATGTATTCGTTAAGGAGTACTCTGCCCAACACTTTTGTCGATTGGTAATCTTCTCCAATCGAATCATAATCGCCCACAATCGGTTTTGAATTGATGAAAATGGCCAACAAAACTAAACACATCACGCAAAACAACACGACTGCAGCCAAGCGGGTAATCCGTGGTTTGTGCACTTCGTCTTCTTTGTTTAAATTCATCAACATCAGGGTAAATAAGAACAAAACCATGATAGCTCCCGTATAGACAATAAAGTTTACGATACCCAAAAATTGAGCGTTGAGCAACAAATAATGTCCGGTAATGGAGGAGAAACAAATTACCAAATAGATGGCGCTGTGAATCGGGTTTTTGGTGAAGATGGTTAAAAATGCCGTCGCTAAAGTGATGGCTGATAACACGCTAAATAAGAGTAAAAATGTAGTCATTAGTTGGCGTTTTTAAGTTGTGCATTTTGCATCGCCACATCCAAGGGCATGACTAATTTGTCTTTCCCGAAAATAAAATCTTCTCGTTCATAGCTTGCAGGCACCAACACTTTTGAGGTGGTCAGGTAAATGGCGTCTTTGGGACAGGCTTCTTCGCACAAGCCACAAAAAATACAGCGCAACATATTGATCTCGTAGATTTCGGCGTATTTCTCTTCTCTATATAAATGCAATTCTTCTTTTGTACGCTCAGCGGCTTTCATGGTAATCGCTTCTGCCGGACAGGACAAGGCGCAAAGACCACAAGCGGTACAATTTTCGCGGCCTTGTTCGTCGCGCTTGAGCATGTGTTGCCCGCGGTATACCGGACTCATTTCGCGCACTTGCTCCGGATATTGAATGGTTACTTTACGGGTAAACAAATGCTTGATGGTGATCCACAAGCCTTTGATTATCGCAATCAAATACAGGCGCTCTAAAAAAGTCATTTCCTTGTTGGAAACTTGTTTTTTTCGCCCGGATAAAGAAATTGTTTCTAGTGCGGTCATTTGTTCGTTTGGTATTATACTTTAACGTGATTCTAATTAAAAACCTAAATAAGCGGCAATTTCATGACGCAATAACACGATTCCGGTAATCACTATATTTACGATTGACAACGGAATTAATATGCGCCAGCCCAAGTGCATCAGTTGATCGTACCGAAATCTTGGGATGGTCCAACGCACCCACATGTAGAAAAAGATGAATCCACATATTTTGGCAAAAAGCACCCCAATTCCGATGATGTTCGCCAAGTTTACGCCCCAATGAGTCACGGCCCATTCCATTCCTGGGTAGTTGTATCCGCCAAAAAATAAGACAGATAAAATCGTGGCTGAAATAAACATGTTCGCGTATTCGGCAAACAAATAAAAGCCCATTTTCATAGACGAATATTCGGTGTGGTACCCGCCAATCAACTCCGATTCGCACTCGGCCAAATCAAAGGGAGTTCGGTTGGTCTCGGCAAAGGCACAGATTAGGAAAATCAAAAAGGAAAGCGGTTGGTAAAACACATTCCAGTGCAAGCCTGATTGCTGCATCGAAATTTCTTTTAAGCTCAAGGTGCCGGTCATCATCAACAACGCAATCATGGAAAGACCCATGGCCACTTCGTAGGAAACCATTTGCGAGGCCGCACGTACGGCGCCCATTAAGGAAAATTTATTATTAGATGCCCAGCCGCCTATCATGATGCCATAAACCCCTACCGATACTACGCCAAAAATATACAACAAGGAAACGTCTACGTCGGTGGCTTGCAAGAGGATGTCTCTGCCAAACAGGTGTAATTTATCGCCCCAAGGAATCACGGCGCTGGTCATTAAAGCCGTGCTCATCGCAATGGCTGGGCCAATAATAAATAGAATTCTGTTGGGGGTGTTGGGGAAAAATTCTTCTTTCGAAAACAATTTTAATCCATCGGCCAAGGGCTGGAGAATCCCGCCTTTTCCTGCTCTGTTGGGCCCAATACGGTCTTGCAACCAAGCAGCAATTTTACGTTCAGCCAAGGTAGCATACATGGCCATGATCATGGTGATGGCAAAAACGACTAAAATCAGTACGCTTTTTTCAATAATAAAGGCGCTATTCATTTGGCGTTGATTTGGGTGTTGATAGATGAGACTCTCCCAAGGGAATGTCTTTCATACTGATTTTCTTGCGATCGACATCACGGCCCAAAAGAATGTTCTTTTCGGTAGCAATTTGTACTTTCTCTAATTTACGGGTGTAGTTGTTTTGATTGATCACCGACGTTTTTTCGAATTGGCGCGGGCCTTCGATTACCCAATCTTGAGGGTCTTTGTGGTCAAAACGGCATTCGTTGCAGATGAATTCTTCTACTTCGTGGTATTCGTCTTTTCTTCCAGTTACCCGTTGAATTTCGTTGCCAAACATCCAAACGGTGGTTTTTCCGCAGCATTTGGTACAATTGCGGTGTGCATTATACGGTTTGTTAAACCATACTCTCGATTTGAATCGGAAGGTTTTATCAGTTAAAGCGCCTACTGGACAAACATCAATCATATTGCCCGAAAACTCATTGTCAATGGCTTGGGAAATGCAAGTCGAAATATTGGCATGATCGCCGCGATCCATAATTCCGTGTACACGGTTGTCCGTCAATTGATCGGCCACCATCACACAGCGGTAACACAATATGCAACGGTTCATGTGCAATTGTATGTTCGGGCCAATATCTTCGGGCTCAAAGGTTCTTTTTTCTTCGATGTAACGCGTTTCGGATTTGCCGTGTTGGAAACTCAAATTTTGCAAATCACATTCGCCAGCTTGGTCACAGACCGGGCAATCCAAGGGGTGATTGATCAACAAAAATTCAGTCACCGATTTGCGGGCTTCTTGTACACGAGCCGAGGCAGTACTAGCAATTTCCATCCCGTCTTGGCAACCGGTTACGCACGAAGGCACCAATTTGGGCATCGGACGCGGATCAGCTTCACTGCCTTTGGTTACATCAACCAAACAACAACGGCATTTTCCGCCGCTTCCTTTTAATTTAGAATAATAACACATGGCTGGTGGCACACTTTCTCCACCAATCATACGAGCAGCTTGTAGGATGGTTGTTCCTGCTTCTACTTCAATTTCTTGACCGTCTATGGTTACTTTCATTCTATTCTTGTTTCAAGTTTCAAGTTCCAGGTTTCAGGTTAAGTCTTGCCAACTTGAAACCTGAAACCTGAAACAAAATTATAGGATTTGCTTAGCCACCAAATGCTTCACTTTTTCAAAAGGCTCAGCAACAAAGTGGTCTCTGTTTTTAATTTTTTCTGGGAAACGAATGTGGTATTCAAACTCATCTCTAAAGTGACGAATAGCCGCAGCTACTGGCCAGGAAGCCGCATCGCCCAGTGGGCAAATGGTGTTTCCTTCTATTTTACTTTGAATGCTCAACAACAAATCGACGTCTTCTTCGCGGCCGTGTCCGTTCTCGATGCGGTGCAATACTTTTTCCAACCAACCGGTTCCTTCTCTACAGGGCGAACATTGTCCGCAGCTTTCGTGGTGGTAAAACCGAGAGAAATTCCAGGTATTGCGCACAATACAAGCCGTGTCGTTGTATACGATAAATCCGCCAGAACCCAACATCGATCCGGTAGCAAAACCACCGTCGCTCAAAGATTCGTAGGTCATCAAACGGTCTTCGCCTGCGGCTGTTTTGTAGATTAAATTGGCGGGTAAAACCGGCACCGAGCTTCCGCCGGGTACAAAGGCCTTCAACGGTCGGTCTGAACTCATTCCGCCCAAATAGGCATCCGAGTTCATGAATTCGTATACGCTCAAGCCCAATTCAATTTCGTAAACACCTTGGTTTTTGATGTGACCAGAAGCCGAAATCAATTTGGTTCCGGTAGAACGTCCAATGCCAATTTTGGCATAATCGGCACCCGAATTGTTCACAATCCAAGGCACTGCGGCAATGGTTTCGACATTATTTACTACTGTTGGATTGGTCCACAAACCAGAAATTGCCGGGAAAGGTGGTTTGATTCTTGGGTTTCCGCGTTTGCCTTCGAGGGATTCAATCAAGGCGGTTTCTTCTCCACAGATGTAGGCTCCAGCACCAATTTGAACATATAATTCTAAATCATATCCGGTTCCCAATATATTTTTTCCCAACCAACCGGCTGCACGCGCTTCGGCTAGGGCTCTTTCTAAAATTTTGTACACCCACATGTATTCGCCACGGATGTAGATATAGGATAAGTTACAACCCAAGGCATAACTTGAGGTGATCATTCCTTCGATCAACAAATGCGGAATGTACTCCATCAAAAAACGGTCCTTGAAAGTTCCGGGCTCAGATTCGTCGGCGTTGCACACCAAATGTCTGGGCTTTCCTGATTTTTTGTCGATGAAACTCCATTTCATTCCAGTAGGGAAACCTGCACCTCCACGTCCGCGTAGCCCAGAAGTTTTCACTTCTTCGACTACCTCATCGGGAGTAAGGGTTTTCAAGGCTTTTTCTACTGAGGCATAGCCGCCGTTTTGGCGATAGACTTCGTAGGTTTTAATGCCAGGAACGTTAATTTTATCTAATAATATTTTTTGTGACATATTATTTATCGTGTAACGTGATTTTGTTTGCTTTACAATCGTCGATCAACTGATCTATTTTTTCTGGGGTAAGGTGTTCTTGGTAAAAATCGCCCAATTGCATCATTGGAGCATAGCCGCAAGCGCCTAAACATTCTACTCCGCGTACTTCAAAAAGGCCATCGGCAGTAGGCTCTCCAACTCCAACACCCAATTTTTCACAGGTATACTCCATCAGGTTTTCTACGCCGTTTAAACAACAAGGAGAAGTTTGACAAAACTCAAACATGTATTTTCCAACAGGACGGCGATTAAACATGGTATAAAAGCTCGCCACTTCGTAGACCTCAATCGGTTTGATGTGCAGAATTTCAGCCACTTTATCTTGCAACTCCACGCTCAACCAGTTGTCGTGCGCATCTTGCACCTCATGCAAAACCGGCAATAAGGCTGATTTGCGTTTGTCGGCCGGATAATGACTGATTAACTCATTGATGCGGGTCATCAACGAATCGGTAATGTGTATCTCTTGTTTTTGCTGCGTTTTTTCCATTTTTATTTTAATTCTGAATGCTTTGTCAGTTTGCTGACGTTGGGTCAAAAATTATTCTTCTTGTGCTGAAACTTTTAGGCATCTAATTCGCCTGCGATCACATTTAAGCTGGATAAGATGACAATCGCGTCTGATAACAAAGCGCCTTTAATCATCTCGGGATACGCTTGGTAATAAATGAAACACGGTCTGCGGAAATGCAAACGATACGGGGCTCTACTGCCGTCGGTTACCAAATAAAATCCAAGTTCTCCGTTCCCGCCTTCTACGGCATGATACACTTCGGCTACAGGAACCGGCACTTCGCCCATCACAATTTTAAAGTGATAGATTAACGATTCCATAGAGGTGTAGACGTCTTCTTTGGGCGGCAAATAGTAATCGGGAACATCGGCATGATACGGTCCTTCTGGCAATTTGGCCAAGGCTTGCTTGATGATGCTGATGCTTTCCCACACCTCGGCGTTGCGCACGCAAAAACGATCGTAAGTATCACCCGATTTTCCTACCGGAACAATAAATTCAAAATCTTCGTAGGACGAATACGGTTCAGAAACACGCACATCATAATCAACACCTGCCGCACGCAAATTTGGACCGGTGAATCCATAGGCCATCGCTTGCTCGGCTGAAATTCCGCCTACATTTACCGTACGGTCAATGAAGATTCGGTTGCGCTCAAATAGATTTTCAAATTCTTTCCAGGCAACCGGGAATTCTTCTAAAAACACGTCCAATTTGCGGAAGGCTTCGGGCGACCAATCGCGCTCAAATCCACCGATACGGCCCATGTTGGTTGTCAATCGAGCCCCACAAATTTCTTCGTAGATCTCGTATACTTTTTCGCGGAATTGAAATACATACAAAAAGCCAGTATAGGCTCCGGTATCTACTCCTAAAATCGAGTTGCATATCAAGTGATCGGTGATACGCGCCAATTCCATTACGATTACACGAAGGTATTGCGCGCGTTTGGGCACTTCAATGCCCAATAATTTTTCTAAGGTCATCCACCAGCCCATGTTGTTGATGGGCGACGAACAATAATTCATTCGGTCGGTAAGTGGTGTAATTTGGTAAAACGGACGGTTCTCGGCAATTTTTTCGAAAGCACGGTGAATATACCCAATGGTTGGTTCGGCTTCGACGATGCGTTCTCCATCCATTAACAAGATGTTTTGGAAAATTCCGTGGGTCGCCGGATGCGTAGGGCCTAAATTCAAGATAGAAAGTTCGTTTCCTTCTTCGTTCAAGGTTTCCTTGATAATTTTCGCATAACGGTGTTCGGGCGGTAATAAAAGTTCTGACATGGTGTCGTAAATTAGGCGTTGGTGGTGGTTCTTCCGAAGTAACGATCGTCTTTGTCGGTTCGGCCGCTGTCTTCCATGGGAAATTCTTTGCGCATCGGAAACGACAACATTTCATCCATATTCAAAATGCGTTTCAGTTGCGGATGACCGCTGAAGTGAATGCCATAGAAATCATAGGTTTCGCGTTCCATCCAATTGGCACACAAAAAGATATTGGATGCGGTTTTAATTTCGGGAGTTGCGTTCAAATAGGCTTTGATTTTGATGCGGGTATTGGTCACCCAATTGTGCATATGATACACCACGGCAAACTGGTGATCGTCGTCATTGTCTGGGTAGTGAATGCCACACAAATCAGTTAAAAAATGAAACTGTAAGGTTTCTTCGTTTTTCAAGAAAAGCAACAGGGCTGTATTTTTATCGGCATCTGCCTCAAAGGTGATTACGTCAAAATCCATGTGAAAATTGCGCACGGCAGTGCCAAACTGGGCTTCTACTTTTTCTTGAATGTCAGCGATTTCTAGGGCCATCTTTATTTGATATTATAAGAAGCTAATAATTCTTGGTATTCGGGTGAACTTCTGCGACGCACCGACTCCGATTTGACCAATTCTTGCAATTTCATCACCCCATCAACAATTTGTTCGGGTCTTGGTGGACAACCGGGCACATATACATCTACCGGAATTACTTTGTCGATGCCTTGCAACACTGAATAGGTGTCAAATACTCCTCCCGAAGAGGCGCAAGCTCCTACCGCTATTACCCAGCGTGGCTCAGACATTTGTTCGTATACTTGACGCAAAATAGGCCCCATTTTTTTGGATATGGTTCCCATAACCAATAGCATATCGGCTTGGCGAGGCGAAAAACTTACGCGCTCTGAACCAAATCGGGCTAAATCATAATGCGAAGCCATGGTAGCCATAAATTCAATTCCACAACATGACGTTGCAAAGGGCAAAGGCCACAACGAATTGGCGCGGGCTAATCCTACAACATCATTGAGCTTTGTAGCGAAGAATCCTTCTCCTACAACTCCTTCTGGCGGTGGTACCATTGATACTTTTGAATCACTCATGTTTTTTATTTTAAATTGTACAGCTGTGGGTGTATGTACGATTGATTACCCGAAACTGAAATCGGTTTATTTTATTCCCATTCGAGGGCTTTCTTTTTGATGATGTAGAAAAATCCAATGAGCAACAAGGCCATGAATACAATCATTTTCAGCATGCCTTCGATACCCATTTCTTTGAAATTGATGGCCCAGGGATATAAGAAAATTACCTCTACATCAAACAATACAAAAAGAATGGCCACTACAAAATATTTTACCGAAAAGGGAATACGTGCATTTCCGTAGGATTCGATTCCACACTCAAAATTTTTGTCTTTTATTTCTGAATTTCTTTGAGGCCCTGTTTTGCCTGAAATGAGTATGGTTCCTACCACAAAACCTACAGCCAACAAGAGTTGCATGAAAATAGGGAGGTAGTCTAATTGATTGGATTGCATAGGGATTTTGTTTACAAAAAATTTGGCACAAAGATAAGTGCGATTAATTAATTAGCAACGAAAAAATTGATTTTTCCTATGGGATTTTTGGACAGAATTAGGTTATTTTGAATGGTTTTAAATAAGCAGTCTCTTGTTCTTAGGAGTTGTTTAATTGCAAGGATTGGCCTTGATATTTTTATGGGAGTAATACGGGCCTTTATCATGAAATTTATGCATAAAAAAACGTCCCGATAAACTCGGGACGTTAAACATTCTAGGAAACAAATATGTATATATTAGTCTTCGATAACTACTACTTGAGCAGCCACTTTACCTTTACGACCTTCTTCTTCTTCATAACTTACTCTGTCACCTTCGCGAAGTTCTTCCGCTTTGATTCCTGATGCATGAACGAAGATGTCTTTTCCTGTTTCTTCATCTGTAATGAATCCATAACCTTTAGATTCATTGAAAAATTTTACTGTACCTGTACACATTGTAATTGTAATAATAATTTATAATGTAACAAATGTAGGTGTAAAAACAATACAAATGATTTTCTTGTTAAAAATTTTCGAAAAAATTATTGATTATCAACGTTTTCTGAATAGTATTTAACAATAATCTAGATTAGATTTAATTTTATATGCAATTCTTTTAATTGTTTTTCGTCAATTACCGAAGGAGCGTCTATCATGACATCACGGCCAGAATTGTTTTTTGGGAACGCAATAAAATCACGAATAGTTTCCTGCCCGCCCAAAATTGCCACCAAACGGTCTAAGCCAAAGGCCAATCCACCGTGTGGTGGAGCACCAAACTGGAACGCATCCATCAAAAAGCCAAACTGATTCTTGGCTTCTTCAGGCGTAAATCCTAAATAGTTAAACATCAATTGCTGGGTCGCTTTGTCGTGTATACGAATCGATCCGCCGCCAATTTCATTTCCGTTTAATACCATGTCATAGGCATTGGCACGTACTTTGCCCGGATCAGTTTCTAGCAAATGCATATCTTCGGGTTTGGGCGAAGTAAACGGATGGTGCATCGCGTGGTAGCGTCCGTTCTCTTCATCAAACTCCAACAATGGAAAATCAACTACCCATAATGGCGCAAATTCCTCGGGTTTACGTAAGCCCAATCGGGTGGCCATTTCCATACGCAAGGCGCTCAATTGCGTTCTGGTTTTATCGGCCTGACCTGACAAAACCAGAATCATATCGCCGGGATTGGCTCCTGTGGTCTTGGCCCATTGGGCTAAATCAGATTGGTCATAAAATTTATCTACCGAGGATTTGAAGGTGCCGTCGGCATTGCATTTCACATAGACCATGCCGCTCGCGCCAATTTGTGGGCGTTTAATCCAATCTATTATTCCATCAATTTCTTTGCGGGTTAATTCGCCAGCACCTGGAACAGCTATCCCAACTACCAACTCGGCAGTATTAAAGACCGGAAAATCTTTGTGCTGGGCTACTGCGTTGAGTTCGCCAAATTCCATGCCAAAACGAATGTCTGGCTTGTCATTTCCGTAGGTTTTCATGGCATGTTCGTAGGTCATTCGGGGGAATTTATCTACGTCTATTCCTTTGATTTCTTTGAGTAAATGACGCGTAAGACCCTCAAACGTGTTTAATATATCTTCTTGCTCCACAAAGGCCATCTCGCAATCAATTTGGGTAAACTCGGGCTGACGATCGGCGCGCAAATCTTCGTCTCGAAAACATTTTACAAGCTGAAAATATTTGTCCATTCCGCCCACCATCAACAATTGCTTAAAGGTTTGTGGTGATTGAGGCAAGGCATAAAATTGGCCTTCGTTCATGCGGCTAGGCACCACAAAATCGCGGGCTCCTTCGGGTGTTGATTTAATCAAATAAGGTGTTTCAACTTCACAAAAATCTTGTGCCGACAAGTACTTGCGTACTTCCATGGCAACTTTATGACGAAACAACAAATTGTTTTTTACCGGATTTCTGCGAATATCTAGATAACGGTATTTCATGCGAATGTCTTCGCCGCCGTCGGTTTCGTCTTCTATAGTAAAAGGAGGAGTCAATGAGCCGTTAAGCACCGTGAGTTTGGAAACCAAAATCTCAATATCTCCGGTAGTCATTCCCGCGTTTTTGGATTCACGCTCAATTACAGTTCCGGTTACTTGAATCACATATTCTCTACCCAGGGTTTTGGATAAGTCAAAAACGGCTTTGTCTGTTCTGCTTTCATCAAATATCAATTGGGTAACGCCATAGCGGTCGCGCAAATCAACCCAATTCATGAATCCTTTGTCTCTTGATTTTTGAACCCAACCGGCTAAGGTTACTTCTGAATTGATGTGCGTAGCGGTTAATTCGCCACAGGTATGACTTCTGTACATGCTTTCTAATTTAGTGTGCAAATTTAGGACTAATTCTGAATTTTACTTGCTCAAACCTTATTTTTAAAGCAAAATAATTCAAGTAAATTAACCCTGAAAATCTTGAATAGAAGGATTTGTATGGTCAAAAAAAAAGCGCTCGAATGGAGCGCTTTTAGTAGAATAAGATATCGTTATTGAATAACAATTCGTTTTACAATTTTGTTGGTTCCGTTGGTAATTGAAACTAAATAAATTCCAGATTGTGCATTATCCAATTGCAAAGTTTCAGCAAAAATACCTTGGTTTGCATACGAATTAGATAGAATTTTTCTTCCGCTTAAATCGTGCACTTCAATCGCAATTTTTTCGCTAGATTGGGCCGTAAACGCTACCGTAAAGGAGCCGTTATTTGGATTTGGATACAAGGCAAAGTTCTCAAATCCGAATTCTGGCGTGGCCAACAATTGAGTTGACTGTGAACAGATTTCAATAGAAAATGAGTTGATGCTCCCTGAATCGGGACCCGTTACCACGTCTTTAAATCCAAATTGCCAGTTGCCTTGTTGGCTAAAACCGCTCAAGGTATTTAAATTGGCGTTTGACGGAGCAAATGTGCCTTGTAACGGACTGGCGCAAGCCAAAGCAGGACCTTGGCTGTCAAATGTGGCATTCATGTTGGCATTGCCTGTACAGTGTTGGTTGTAATAGGTTAAAATGGTACCTCCTGGACGAATAACAGCCATCTGTAAGTTTTGTAAATTAGTATGAGTTGCATTAACCGTAATGTTCACATCGCTAATAATTCCAGTAGTTGGCACATTGATGGCTTTTGTAGTCCATGTGTTGGTTCCGTTGTTTAAATTGAAGGCAGCTCCTGAGTAATTATAGGTCACGCAATTGGTTACTACTTCATACCCAATATAAAACGCTTTTGATTTTATAGCATAATAAATATTAGCCGTTGGCTCGATCATCAAACGACAGGTTAACGAAGCAGGAGTTGCTGGAACTACGATGTCTTCATTTCCGTCATTTGCGGTGTTAGCAGCCAAGGTATAGGGAAAAGTTGCGCCTCCATCGATAGATAATTTGATGTTTACATTGGCAGAACCAGCCAACGTATTCGCGTTATTCACATCCCAGGTTATGGTTTTGGTCGCTCCTTGTGCCCATGCTTCTCCTAAGGTGTTTTGAGAAGTTACGGCAAATGGCCCTACCGTAGAACTGGTTGTCACAGTTATCGACGTCGTGTTGGTTTGTTGATTCCCGCCTGCATGGTTGTCTCTAGCGGTAAAAGCAAATTTGGAATTTCTTCCGGTTGAATTTACTGATTCCCATTGTGTTGACAGCACGCCACTTAGTACGCTAGCATACGCTGGCATATATCTGTTTGGCGAAGTACTAGGAGGAAACGATCGGAAATTTGGACCAGTAGCTTTTGTGGGCGAAGCCACACTGTTTGCGCCTGTTGCCGTTGTTCCTGCGCTGTCAATTGACTCCCAAGTATAGGTCATCGCATCTCCGTCAGGATCAGTAACTACTCCTTTTAAAATATAGGGTGTGCTTTTAGGGATGGTAAATACTGTAGTAGGATTTGAGGTATTGGCCGAAGGCACTGGAAAGGTAATTACCGGAATTGCATTATCCGTAATCGGTGTGCTAACCGGACAGGTTTTGGTATTTAAATTGGTTTGGATTTGTTTGATATTGGCAAATGTAAAATACGCATCAGAATTATTTTGCACATCATAACCGGTAATGCCTGCATACCCCATGATCGATGATCCACTACCCGGCTCAACATTTGTTCCGCTTCCTTCTGATTGATGAGAAAAACTATGGGTTCCACCCAACTGATGGCCCATTTCGTGCACTACGTAATCTATATCAAAAGTATCGCCTGCTGGTATGTTGTTTGAAGGTGAAGTAAACGCGCTTCCTTTTGATCCATCTTCACAAACACAGCCAATGCAGCCTGCGTTTCCTCCGCCGCCTGAAGCGCCAAATAAATGCCCGATGTCATAATTTGCATCCCCAATCACGCTGGTTAAGGTGTTTTGTAATTCGGCGTTCCATGTTCCGCCTGATCCGGTAGCTCCATTTGAATATGGGTCAGATCCTGCATTGGTATATACTACTAAATTGTTATTGGCTATGATGTTTAAGTGCAAGGCCAAGTCTTTTTCCATCACGCCATTTACACGGGTCATTGTGGCATTCATTCCGCCCAAAGCTCCGGCTACGGTTCCGCCAAAATAAGCACCGTATTCGCCCACACAAGAAAGCGCTAAACGCATGGTTTTGTGAGACAAATTACTTGCTCTATTGACAACAGCTGGGTTGTTTAAAATCCCTTGCGCTACCACTTGGTCTACCGTGTTACAGGCAAAAGGCAAACGGGGAGTTGTTCTTGATTTGGTATCAAACAACACATAAACCGAATGATCTTTGGTATACGGCTCAATGAATTCATTGCCATTATCGGCACGCAAAACCATGGTTTGCACTCCGGTTGGATCAATACTAAAATTAATAGTTGAGGAGTTGTCTGTAGCGCTGTAGCCAGAATACGAACGAATGTTTGGGTATTGTGCCTGTAGAACAGGGTCAAAATTAGAGTTTTCCCAAACTAAGAATTTTTCCAATTCACCTGCGGCAGTTGGAAAATAAACTTCGGCTCCTGCTTGACCAGAAAATTTGGCGGGAACGGCAGTTAAAGCTTGTTTAAATTCGGACAAGTTTAACGTAAATAACACTTGATTTTCAGAATACGAAGTTGTTCTGATAAGCGATTCTGGAGCAAATTGAGCAGTCGAAAGCTTTTTCCAAGCACCAAAATTTTGAGCGAATAGGTTTGTGAATCCACACAAAATCGCAACGAATAGTAAAGTTTTTTTCATTTTATAGTTGTATAATAATAGGCAGTAAAAATAGTATATTTTTTGATTTTTTATTGTTTTGGTTTTGTATTTTAGAAAAATTAGCCTGTTAAAATTTGACATTCATCCTATTTATCGCTGATTTATCATTTTGGATGGTTAAATTTGGCGCAATTTAAAATACAGCTGTTTTGACTTTATTTCAGGGGATTGATTTTTATACGGCCAAGGGCAAAACCGTGCTTACCATTGGCACATTTGACGGAGTTCACAAAGGGCATCAGCAAATCATTCACCACCTAATTGAAACGGCCAAACAAGAAAATTGCTGCAGCCTTATCCTTACCTTTTTCCCCCATCCCCGATTGGTCTTACAAGGCGACACCTCTATTCAGTTGCTCAACACGATAGAGGAACGCAAAGCTTTGCTAGACAAAACAGGGGTTGACAATTTAATTGTACATCCGTTTGACGAGGCCTTTTCATCCTTGACCGCCGAGGAATTTATAGAATCAGTGCTGGTCAAAAAGTTGCAGGTGCATCAAATTATTGTGGGACATGACCATCGATTTGGCAAAAACCGCACCGCTGACTTTCACGATTTGGTAGCGTATGGGGGGAAATACGACTTTCAAGTCACGCAAATAGCCGCCGAAATGCTCAACGAAATAAACATCAGCTCGACCAAAATTAGGACAGCTTTACTGCAGGGCGATATAAAATTGGCCAACGGCTATTTGGGACATACCTATCAACTAAATGGTCAGGTGCAAAAAGGCAATCAATTGGGACGAACCATCGGATTTCCCACAGCCAATTTGGCAGTAGCCGAGGCCTACAAACTCATTCCCAAAAAAGGCGTGTATTTGGTGCAAAGCCAATTGAATCAAAAACAGGCGTATGGACTCATGAATATTGGTATACGTCCTACTGTAAATGGGGAAACTCAGACCATAGAAATATTTTACATAGATTTTGAAGGCGATTTATACGACCAACAGCTGCAAGTTGAATTGCTGGATTTTATTCGAGACGAACAAAAATTTGAATCGCTTGACGCCTTAAAAAATCAGCTTGAAAAAGACAAAGAATGGGCGGTTCAAGCAATTGCTTCGCGACAAGAATTGGCCAAATAAACTTTTTACTTCTTGACTAATTTGCTACTTTTGACACATTCAAAACAAAACGGTATGCAGCCCACCAAACACAATTGGACCAAAGAAGAAATTATTGCCATCTACAACAAACCCGTAATGGATTTACTTTATGAAGCAGCCAGCATTCATCGAGTAAATCACGATCCAAATGTAGTGCAAGTCTCTACCCTTTTATCCATAAAAACAGGTGGTTGCCCCGAAGATTGTGGCTATTGCCCGCAAGCGGCTCGGTACCACACCAAGGTGGAAGGCAATGATTTGATGTCGGTGCAACAAGTAAAAGCACAGGCGCTGCGTGCCAAATCGAGCGGATCTTCTCGCGTATGCATGGGAGCAGCATGGCGAAATGTAAAAGACGGTCCCGAATTTGACCAAGTGTTAGAAATGGTGCGCACCATCAATAAATTGGACATGGAAGTGTGCTGTACCTTGGGTATGCTCACCGAAAACCAAGCCAAACGACTAGCCGAAGCTGGACTTTATGCCTACAACCACAACTTGGATACCTCAGAAGAATATTATAAAGAAGTGATTTCTACCCGCGGTTTTAAAGACCGTTTGCAAACCATAGACAATGTGCGCAAAACAAATGTTACAGTATGTAGCGGCGGAATTATTGGAATGGGAGAAACCATCGAAGATCGCGCGGGCATGTTGGTGGCCCTTTCTACCTTAAACCCACAACCCGAATCGGTGCCTATTAATGCATTGGTAGCCGTAGAAGGCACACCCATGGAAGACGAAAAACCTGTAGAAATCTGGGAAATGATTCGCATGGTAGCCACCACAAGAATTGTAATGCCCGAAACGCAGGTGCGCTTGTCGGCTGGAAGAACCAATATGAATCGGGAAGGTCAAGCCTTATGTTTCTTTGCGGGAGCTAATTCTATTTTTGCCGGTGACAAATTACTCACTACGCCAAATCCTGATGTGAACGAAGACATGAAAATGTTTGAACTTTTGGGCTTGGTTCCGCAGAAACCTTTTATAAGAGTGATTCAACCACAAACCGTTGAGGCAGAAGATTCACAATACCAGCCTTTGGGAGAGAAACCAAAATGGTCAAGACCTGGCCATGTGATTGAGCGCAACCTAGAAGCATCCGGGAAAAAATAATTATAGACTTACTTTTACCGCACTAGAATTTCCGTCTTGCAACTCCGTTTTTACCAACACCACTTGCGAAGGAATAGCTAATGGGATTAAACAACGGGTAGAATTTCCTAACTGGCTAGACAATAATCGTCCTAGCAAATCATAAATTGCAACACTCTTTATTGAAGATTCCGTGCTTTGAACGGCAATTCCTTCTGTTGTTTTTTGAGCAATTATGGTTGAATTGGTTCTGGTTTCATTTTTGGCATACACCCCTATATAAGGAATAAAGCGCAAAACAAATCGTGAACTAAATTCCCCTACAGCACTATAAAATGTATAATTCCCTTGGTTTAAATTATGGGTGGTATGCAATAAGGTGTCTTCCAAATAAATGGAATGCTGAGTGAACAAGCCTTCTTTTCTGTCGATAGCAATGCTAAAATTGCCTGATACGGCTGCTTTATATCCTATAGTAAAGTGATCTTGGGAAGAAAATGGAAAGCCGTTGGTTTGAATAGCCAACTGTTTTGTGCCATTTGCTGTATAGAAATTGACAAAGTTATTTCCGTTCAGCACTTCCCCGTCAAAACCACGATCATACCCATTTGTCGCTTGGGCATGATACCCCACCATAAGTTGCTTGAATGCGCCTTGGGCATTGGTAAGATTTAACCAGATTCTATCAGAAGCGGGGGCTATATAGGCAGATGGAGTTGCCGTTTCTTGACGAAAAAACTCATTGTTGTTGGTGGCTAATCGCATGTTGTTGTAAAAACTCACATTGCCATTGGTCAATCCTTTGATGAAAAAGCTTTGCCCCGACGCAATTTTTCCAGTCGGAATTTGAGTATTCAACCCTGGGCTGGTTGAGGCCGATGTGCCCACTGTTCCCGAATAATTATAAACTGCATAATCATTGGAGGAATACACATTATTGGCGAGTGCCGTATTGTGCGTCCACAAATAAATGGTGCCCTCTACCACACTGGCATTTTCTGGAAAAGACAAAAACGCATTGGCACTCAATGCAGAGGGATAAGGATTGCCAATTAAATTTAAATTACTTGCGCCCAAAGCGATCGGGGTTTGAATAAATCCGTTATTGGGTACTCCGTTAAATTCGCCGGTATCAAAAACAGCGGGATTAACAATATCAAAAGTTTGCGGCGCACGTATAATGTAGCCTTTTCCGATGGACATGGTAGAGCTGTTGGGAATATTTGCCCAATTTCCAATCACCGGATCAAAGAGAAAAAATTTGTCTGACAAGGTTAAGGGCGAAAAAGAAAACAGTGATTGACCTGCTACTGGTGAAGACCAATAGGTAAAATCATATCTGCGCATTGGCGTGCTAAATCGCTTGATTTTAGCTGCACCTGTATTGATTGCAAAATCATTTTTTTGTATTAGTACGCCTGAATTGTCTACTTGAAAAACGCCTTTGTTGTCTACGTCACTTTCTATGCTAAAGGTGGTGTTTGGACTAACAACCACGGTTTTTCCTGCATTGATTTGACATTTGCATGCCGACACATTGCCGTTGGTAGCCGAGCTATAATTGCCATTAAAAATGGCTTTGGTATTGCTTGCCGGAACTCCATTGCTCCAGGCTATTCCGTTCCAAGTGGTGGCCACTTCTCTTCGACCATATAAAAAGATGTTGTCAAGCGCCCAAATTTCATTGACATTGGAACTCAAGGTGATTTTAATTTTTAAAGTTGCCGATTTGGGCAATTTGCCTAAAGTAATCGAAGAATAACCAGTGTTTGTGAGGTAACCGGCGGCGCCAGGATTGAAGTTGTTGGAAATTCCGTCGCCGTCATAGTTTTGATTTACGATTCCTGTTCCTGAAACAAACGACCATTTGGCATTGGTATTTCCCTGAACTAACAACTCATTAGAATAGGTAGTTCCGCCATTTGTGCTCACCGCTACAATCATACGGTCAAGCGCATCAAGGCCCTCGGTAGCAATACCTGCTATTGCAGCCAATCTAAAATTCAATTGCAAATCAGCATAGGCCGAAGCATCTATAGTTGCAAAGGTAACCACTACGGTACTGTTGCTCACTTGCAAGCTTTTGGCGTCTATAAATCTATTGGACATAATCACCCCATTGTCTGCCGCAGCGCCATAACCAACTCCCGCTGCTACAGTTATCGCACCCGTATTGGTATAGGTCCATGCTGGGCCTGGGGTGAGTGGTATTTCAAAATTTTGCATCGCCACAATTTCGGTTGGTCCTAAATTACAAGGCATATAATCTACCCCATAACCAGTCACAGCAAAGGTGTACGGGTTTTCATTAGTATCATTATTTACGATTGATACAACCGCATTACGTTGTCCGGTAGCCTCCGGATCAAAACGAATAACAAATGTAGTGGTAGCGCCAATTGCCACCGAAGCAGCTGGCGGAGTAACTACACTAAAATCGGCCGCTTGTATTCCAGTAATAGTAATCGCCCCTATGTTTAAGGCCAAAGTGCCGGTATTGGAGATGGTATACGTGCGATCTAATGTACCGGTTGCTACGTTCAGATAATCATAAAAAGTATGATTAAATGCCGAGGTAGTAGTGGCACCACTGATAATGACTTGGGTGTTTCCTGTGATATCAATTTCTGGCAATAAACCAGTTCCTTGAACCAAAAAAGTAAACGGGCCTTCGTCGGGATCGTTATTGGGAATGGTCACCAACGCCGAACGAATTCCGCCGCCGGTTGGTGTAAATTGTATGGTGAAATTCTTGGTGTATCCAGGCAATAAGATATTGCCAACTGGCGGGGTAACCACCGAGAAATCTCCCGGATTAGTTCCGCTTAAAAACACATACGGAATTGCACCAGATAGTAATACAGGGGCGTTTTGCGGACAATCATTTCGAATGATAAAGTTTTTGGTAACACTTGTCCCCACTGCTGTGGAGCCAAAAAGCGTATTGTTTATGGTAGTTGGCACCAAGCTGCCGCTGGTTACTATGCTCAATCCACCACCAATTGGTCCGCCATTAATTCGAATGTCGGGAACGGGTATAATACCATACCCTTGAATGTCTAACCAATACGGATTTTCATCCGAATCATTGCTGAAAATATTAATTCTAGCAGTATGCAATCCTTGAAAGCTTGGGTCAAACGAAATGGTTAAAGACAAAGAACTGATGGTTGCGCTGGCAGCCGGGACATTGCCTATGGGGACAATGCCTAATATGGTAAAATTGGCGGCATTGACTCCCGTAACGGTAACGTTAGTAATGCTTAAAGGCAATGCGCCTAAATTTTGTATAAAATAAGTAATCGATTGAACCGTATTTAAGGTAGAAATTGGCGCGATTATCGGGGCATAGTCGGTGCCTTCACCTACCGTAGGGGTAGTATCGCCCGAGAACACGTTACTGCCATAGGCCGTAATGTTTATTTCTGGCACTGGAGTCCCGTAGGCGGCGGTAATGTTGATGTCGTCTAAACCAAATTCATCACTATTGCTAGTCCCCGAAATGATTTCAGGCGTCCAACGAATGTAGTAGAATGCTCCTGGAGCTAAATTTAAACTCCCGATTATTATTACTCTAGACGGAGCAAGTGTCTCAACATGTACCCACTGAAATTCATCAGGAACATCGGGAGAAACATAATTTAAGGCAGGTTCGTTGGTAAATAGGATGTTATTTGCAGAGTGAGAAAAGGTCAATGATGAGGAATTAATCTCATCATTTCGGACAAATAAATCATAGGATATAGTTAATTGGCTAATGTTGGAGGTACCGTTGTTCTTAATTTTTAAGGTGATCGTTCCCGGATCAAAATCGGAAAGACCCGGCTGAATGAGCAAAGCGGGATTTAAATCAGAACTCGGCGTGTCGGTATAGGCATAAATTCCAGGTGTAATTACGGCTGTTGGGGAGGGTCCTCGTGCAAAATCATCCAAGGTTTGTGTGCCGCCAAACAATAAATTTCCATAACTCCAACCTTTTACTTCCCAGGCATTAGAATTTAGTCGCCCGGGTAAAACCGGATTGGGCTGAAACCCTGCTGCAGTAAATGCTGTACTTGGGGCAGTTCCAACGGTGGGTTGCATGGTGTTTGAAAAATCAATCAGAGCAGACGGGGCAGTATTACTTACCAACACTTGAGATTGAATCTCAGTGGTTCCAAAAAGGAAAAACGAAAAAAGAAGTAAATAATTAATTCTCATTTGTAGTAAGTTGTTGTGCGCTCTGTTGCCTTAGACATGAGTTGTGTCTAAACAAACATACAAAGAAAACAAATACAGCGAATTAGCAACTATTCTTAATCGATAATTTGATGGAAAAAGCCGATAAAAAGTAAAAAAATAACAGAAAATCTAGAAGCCAATTTTTTTGGTGCACGACAAGCCCGATTTTAGATACACGCGAACCAACACAACCGACAGATTTATGGGTTCTTGGACGGTAAATTGAGTAGCAGAAAGACCTGCTTGACTATAAAGTTTTCGGCCCAGTAAATCATAAATCTCCACGCGCTCAATTTCTTCTAAGGCTGATACAACTTCAAGTTGATTATTGCGTTTGAAAATCTGCACCTTAGTTGCCAAAGTTTCAAATGGATTTACTGCCAAATTAGGCATGTATCGAATCGCGAATCGTTGGTCAAATCTGCCTGAATTTGTGGTGAATGCATAGGGCGATTGCGACAAATCATGCAAGATATTCAGCTCGCGGTCTTCCAAATAAATGGGTTGATTTTGTTGGGCAAAGATGCCTTCTGTTGCATCCAGTTCGATGGTAAATAGGCCCGACATAGCTGCAAAATAACCCAACGGCACTTCGTCAGTTGCTGTAAAAGTAGGGCGCGCTTGAATGCGGTAATTGGATGCGCCAATAGTCGAATAGAAACTCAGGTAATTTTTGGTTTGGGCAACCAAGGCGTCATAGGCAAAATCGGCAGCGTAGGTGGCTTGATCTATATATCCTATGAGTTGCTGGCTAAACATGCCGTCGTTATTTTTTAAATTTAACCAGTAGCGATTGATGGTATTTTGATCAGCAGTTTCAGCTGCAGCTACCGGTCTAAAAAACTGGGAATTCGAATAGGTTTTGTTGCGCATGCTGTTGGTAAACTGCACATTGGTAGGCGTTACAGCTTCAACCATAAACGCTTGTCCTGCGCCAATTTTTCCGTTTGGCAAGGCGCTGCCGGTATAACTGGTGCGTGTACCACCTGTTTTATTGTACACCGCATAATCATCCGAAATGAAATTTTGGGCATCCGGACCCAGGTTAGAAACTGAGATAGCGCCCACGTGCGTCCAAAAGTACAATGAACCGCTTATGTTTGGATTGGCATCAATAAAGGCGTCGGCGTCAAGTGCCGAAGGATAGGGATT